>CAXTQD010000268.1:0-7700 GCA_964246175.1 uncultured Chthoniobacterales bacterium
CGAGGACATCGACCTGCTCAAGCCCATCATCCAGCCCGGCGGCTCGGACAGCGCGAGCCTCGACAACGCCCTCGAAGCCCTCGTGATGAGCGGGCGCGACATCCTCCACGCCATGACGATGCTCGTGCCCTCGGCGTGGCGCGGCAACCCGGGCGTCTCGCCGGAACTGGCGGCGTTCTACGAGTACCACGCGTGCTTCAACGAACCCTGGGACGGCCCCGCCGCCTTGGTGTTCAGCGACGGCAACACCGTCGGCGCGTGCCTGGACCGCAACGGCCTGCGCCCGGCGCGCTACAAGTTGACCGACGACGGGATCTTCTCGCTCGGCTCGGAGGTGGGCGTGGCGACGTTCGACGACGCCCACGTCGTGGAAAAAGGCCGGCTCGGCCCCGGCGAGATGATTGCCGTGGATACCGTTAACCGGACGCTCCTGCGCGACGCCGACATCAAGAACCGCCTCGCCAACCAACAGCCTTACCGGCGGTGGTTGGACGAAAACGTGATCCGCCTGTCTTCGCTGGCCGACCGCGACGCCGTGCCCGCAGCCACCGACGATTTGGACATCCTCACGCTGACCGAACGCCAGGTCGCCTTCGGCTACAGCTCCGAGGAACTCGACGTGATCCTCAAGCCCATGCTCAAGGAAGGCGCGGAGCCTTACGGGTCGATGGGCGACGACACCGCGCTGGCGGTGCTCTCGTTACAGCCGTGTTTGCTGTACCGCTACTTCAGCCAGCTTTTCGCGCAGGTGACGAACCCGCCCATCGACCCATTGCGCGAGCGGCTGGTGATGTCGCTGAACACCATCATGGGTTGGCGGCGCAACCTCTTTGGCGAAACGCCCGAGCACGCGCGGCTCATCCAGTCGGACAGCCCCTTCCTCTTCGAGCACGAACTGGAGGTCCTGCGCGCGCACGACACGCCCGAGAGCAAACTGGCGACGATCAACGCTCTGTCCCCCGCCGGCGACGGACCTGACGCCTTGGAGCGCGCCGTCGAGCGCGTCTGCTGGGAGGTGGAGCACGCCGTCGACGACGGCTGCCGCCTGGTCGTCCTGAGCGACCGCGAACTCGACCACTCTTGTGCGCCGATCCCGATGCTCCTCGCCATGGGTGCGGTGCATCACCATCTCACCCGCGTGGGCAAACGCATGCGTGTGAGCGTCGTCTGCGAAACCGGCGAGGCGCGCGACGTGCACCAGATGGCGTGTCTCATCGGCTACGGCGCGAGCAGCGTCGTGCCGTACCTCGCCTATGCGACGTGCCGCGAGATCATCGAGAAGATGCCGCCCGAAGGCCGCCCAACGTACGCCGAGGCGCTCCGTCGTTACCGTTCCGGGTTGGAGGCGGGTCTGCTCAAGATTATGTCGAAGATGGGTATCTCGGTGCTCGCCAGCTACCGTGGCGCGCAGATTTTCGAGGCCATCGGGTTGGACTCCAAGCTGGTGGAAAAGTGCTTTACCGGTACGTCCACGCAGATCGAAGGCGTCGGCTTCCGCGAAATCGCCGAGGAAACGCTCAAGCGGCACGCGCTGGCCTACGGCGCACCCGCCAATGGGTCGGAGCGCAAGCCGCCGGCGTTGGGGAACCCGGGCTACTACCGGTTCCGTCCGTCCGGCGAGGCGCACGCGGTGACGCCGCCGATGATCAAGAACTTCCACACTTTCGTGCAGACCAACCAGCCGGAAGACTACAAGAAGTACGTCGACACCTGCCT
The DNA here is from genome assembly GCA_964246175.1 of uncultured Chthoniobacterales bacterium. Lineage (GTDB taxonomy): Bacteria > Verrucomicrobiota > Verrucomicrobiia > Chthoniobacterales > SZAS-18 > CAHJWO01. The sequence goes on from CAXTQD010000268.1 coordinate 1,717, forward strand.
GACGGCGAACCCCATCGCCTTGCGCGACTTGCTCGAACTCGTTCCGCCCGCCCAGGCGGTGCCCGTGGAAGAGGTCGAGCCCATCGAGGACATCCGACGGCGTTTCACGACCGCGGGTATGAGTCTCGGCGCACTTTCTCCCGAAGCCCACGAGTGCCTCGCCATCGCCATGAACCGCATCGGTGGCAAGAGCAATAGCGGCGAGGGCGGCGAGGACCCCGCGCGCTTCCACCGGCGCGAGAACGGCGACTTCGCCAACAGCGCCATCAAGCAGATCGCCAGCGGCCGGTTCGGCGTCCACGCGACGTACCTCGCCAGCGCCAAGGAGATCGAGATCAAGATGGCGCAGGGCGCGAAGCCCGGTGAGGGCGGCCAGCTCCCCGGCCACAAGGTCAGCGTATACATCGCCAAGCTGCGCAAGGCGACTCCCGGCGTGGCGCTCATCTCGCCGCCGCCGCACCACGACATCTATTCCATCGAGGACCTTGCGCAGTTGATCTTCGACCTGAAGATGGTTAATCCCCGCGCCCGGGTGTGCGTCAAGCTCGTCGCGGAGGCGGGCGTCGGCACCATTGCGGCGGGCGTGGCGAAGGCGCACGCGGACATCATCCTCATCAGCGGCCACGAGGGCGGCACGGGCGCGGCGGCGTATTCCTCCATCAAGAACGCCGGCAGCGCTTGGGAACTTGGCCTCTCCGAAGCCCATCAGGTCCTCATGCTCAACGGCCTGCGCAACCGCGTCACGCTGCGCACCGACGGAGGGATGCGCACGGGCATGGACATCGTCATGGGCGCGCTGCTGGGCGCGGAGGAGTTCAATTTCGGCACGGCGGCGCTCATCGCCAGTGGGTGCGTGTACGTGCGCCAGTGTCACCTGAACACCTGCCCGGTCGGCGTGGCAACTCTCGACGAACGTCTGCGCGCCAAGTTCAAGGGCAAGCCCGAGAACATCGTCAACTTCTTCAACGGCGTGGCAGCCGAGGTACGCGAGATCATGGCGCGGCTCGGAGTCCGCACGGTCAACGACCTCGTCGGCCGCGTGGACCTCCTGCGTCAGCGTCAGGCTCCCGGCCACCCGAAAGCCAACACCCTCAAACTCGATCGGATGCTGCGCGACGTGAGCAAGGGTGACCCTTCGGTCCCGCGTTTCCACACGCGCGACCGCAACGACGGATTCCAGGACCGTCCGCTCGACGACGTGATCCTCCAGGATGCCAACGAGGCCATCAACCATGGCCACAAGACCGTCCTCTCGTACAAGGTGCGCAACACCAACCGCGCCGTCTGCACGAAGGTCAGCGGCGAAATCGCCTACCGCAACGGCGAGAAGGGCTTGCCCGATGGCCTGCTCGAAATCAACCTGCGCGGCAGCGCCGGCCAGAGCTTGTGCGCGTTCATGAGCCCCGGCCTACGCGTCACGCTCGTCGGCGAGGCCAACGACTACGTCGGCAAGTCGATGAGCGGCGGCGTCATCATCCTCAAGCCGCGGCCAGAACACCGTTTCACCGCGGGCGACGCGATGATCGCCGGCAACACCTGTCTCTACGGCTCAACGGGCGGGCGGTTCTTTGCCAACGGCCGTGTGGGTGAGCGGTTCGCCGTGCGCAACTCCGGCGCGACCGCGGTGGTCGAGGGGTTGGGCGACCACGGTTGCGAGTACATGACCAACGGCACCGTGGCGGTCCTCGGTCCGACCGGGCGCAACTTCGGCGCGGGCATGACCGGCGGGGTCGCGTACGTGCTTGACGACAAGGGGAACTTCGAGAGCCACCTCAACTCTCAACTAGTGCGCTTGGAACGCCTCGCCGGCGAGGCCGACGCGGCGGCGCTCAAAGAGTTGATCTATCAACACCTTGAGAACACCGAAAGCGAACGTGCCCGGCAAATCCTCGCGGAGTGGTCGCGCTACGAGGGCCTTTTCTGGAAAGTAGTCCCGCTGCCGCCGCCCGCGCTGAAGCCGGCGGTTGCACCGAGGGCTGCGGCTGTACCCCAAGCGGCTTCAGAAATCATGACGGCGGCAAAGCCTTGAAGGCTGACTAGGCAGTTGCAGGCGGCCGGTCGTCACGTTTGGTAGGACGCGTCTGCGACGGGCCCCTCTTGTTGCTGGTCGGCTTGGTGCGTACGAAGGTCGTTACCGGAAAAGTCAGGAACCCGTCCTTATCGATGTGATGACCGCTGGGCAGACACGGCCGAAACTCCTGATGGTTTACCGGTCGGAACACAAACCCCAGCCGCGGCGCTAGCATCACCGCCCCACCTCCGAGGCTCGCAGCATGGGGTGGAACTACAACGGCAATATGCCAGACGCCGCTGGCGCGCGAAGTGACACGTATTCGCGGAGCGTTGAGCAAGGCGCCATCAACCCAAGTTGGCAGCAACCTCCGCGAGGATGCTTTTCGCATCACGCATCGCGCAGTGGCGGTATTCCCGCCAGGGGGTGTCAAGGTTGGGTGCTTGTTTGCAGCGGTCCAGACAACCCACCGCTTTGATCTCCACCCTTTCAGCCAAGCCATGCGCCGCGGTTTCCTGCTTGAGGGATTTGAAGATTTCTCGGCCGCCGCTACGCCAGCAATTCTTCTTCGCACACACTTTTACCGTGCAAGTAATTGCACGTGTTTGGACGGCTGGGGGAACAACTTCGACGCCTCCCGGCACGATCTGCTCGGCCACATGCCGTCCGTCGATTTCCTGCATGCCGATCACCCGCATGACCTGACCTGCCCGAAAGGTACCGATCACCCGCCGCCGTAGCAGTCGCGGCACCTTGACGAGATGATCTTGCCCGCCGGTGCGCAGCACCATCCGCCGCTTGCCTGCGACGGTGAAGATGAACCCGCCGAACTCACCCGTCAGATCGAAAACTGTCGGCGGAGAAAAGAATGTTTCCATGTGTACGTGCCACTACAGAACCACGCCACGCTGACCCGCGCAAAAAGAGAAGGCGGCTCCCGACCAAAGGAGCCGCCTTGCCTAACCAGTACCTCTGTCTAAACGAAAACTTATGCGGTCGCCGGCTTCAACTGATGGGTATACACCGGGGCCGTGTGGTGCACCGGGGCTGCGATGCCTTCGAAGTGAGCACGGACGCGGCGTAACTGGTTTACCAGAAAGTGGTCGCCGATCTTCAACGCCCGATCGAGCACGTTGAAAAGGGGAGAAGTGGACTCGTAGTTCACGGTGATGTCGACTTCCGTGAGGTTGGATTTGATCTGCTGGAAAGTCACCACGCCAACCACCTCAAAATCACCTTCACCAGAACGGAACATGACCGTGTTGTCATCGGTCTCCACGGTCGCTAGAGCGAACTCAGCACGAAAACCCAACGGCAGCAGCAAACGCCACTGCGACATGCCTTCTGCCTGACGATCCGCTTTTTCGATGCCGTCCAGGTGGTGGCGGTAGCCGCTCACGTCTGCGAGGCGGCGTTTGGTTTCGGCTGCCGACTGGTTCATGTGGAAAATCTTGTGCAGCATCATAGGGATTTTGGTCGTTTTCGCGATGTTGAGTGAGTGACAGCGTTCCTTTTAGCACTGCCCATGCCCATGTCCCTTCTCTCTCTAGAACGCAGGTATTGCGAGTGTCGCTTTTGGATAGGATGCCGACAAAGGTGTATCGCATTTGTACAAACGCTGACACTTTTCACCAAGCAACATCCACATGGGCTTGCCCGGGTTCGACGGATGCCAAGATGGGTACATCCAGCCACGTTTCGAGCACACCGCGGTTGGTGCCGCGAGCCAAGGTTTGGTCGTCGGCAGATGGTTCGGAGGAGGCCGGCGCACCGTCGTTGAAAACCAGGCCGGCGCATTTCAGACCCGCCGTGCGGACTGCCTGGACAGTCAACGCTGTGTGGTTCAGCGAACCGAGGCGGTTGCCGACGACGATCACCACGGGCAAGCCCCATTCTGCCGCGAGGTCAGCCGTGGTGAAATCCTGCCGGATCGGCACCAGCCATCCCCCGACGCCCTCGACGAGCACGGTGGCGTGACGTTCGCGCAGCCGCTTGTAGGTTTCGCGGATCAGGTCGAGGTCCACCGCGCGGTTTTCGATCAGGGACGCGGTGTAGGGGGCCGCTGGGGCACGCAGCCAGACCGGATTCACTTCGTTGAGCGTCAAGGCACCACCGGCAGCCTCGCAAAGCACTTCGGCGTCCTCGCGTCCCCCGCAACACATCGGCTTGAAGGGGATGGCGTCGATCCCGCGCGCCCGCAGCCCGCGCACGAGGCGGCTGGTGACATACGTTTTGCCGACGCCTGTATCGGTGCCCGTGATGAAGACGCTTCGCGTGGTGCCGCTCATACGAAGTAGGTGTCGTCGTGCGAGTAAGGCGGCGCGCAGCAGCACAGCATCCGCAAGGGTGACAGCGCCGTGAGCGTGTGCCACGCACCGGCCGGGATCAGGACGGCGTCACCTGGGGTGACAAGGCGCGTTTCGCCGTCGAGTTCCATCTCGCCGTGGCCTTCGAGCAGGAAGTAAAACTCCTCGCTGAGCTTATGGTAATGGCGTTGGGTGGAGCCTCCCACCGGCAGCCTCGCCTCAGCGAGGCTCTGCGCACGCACGGCGGCATTGGTGCGGTCGAGGATCGAGCGGATCGTCGAGCCGTCACGCGTGGTAAATGGGCTTTGTTGTTCGAGGTTCTGGACCGTCATGGCGAGGCGAGGAAGTTTTCGCGCGAATCTGAGGTTGCTGATTGGAGAGGGCAAATTAGACTGGCGCGGCCCCCCGAGACCGGCAACGTTTTCCCGCATGAAAGATTTCCTAGAGTGTACGGCGCTCATCACCGGCGCGTCGGCCGGCATCGGACGCGAGATCGCCCTCCAGCTCGCCCCTCTGGCCGGCACGCTCGTGCTCGTCGCCCGGCGCATGGATCGGCTCGAAAGCCTCAAAGCCGAACTCCTCGCCATCAACCCCGACCTGCGCGTGGAATGCCGCCGGGTCGATCTGACCAACGCCGAGCAGGTCGAGGCTCTGTGCGCCGAACTGGCCGACGGCGGCTTCGACCTGGACTTCCTCATCAACAACGCCGGGTTCGGCGACTCGGGACCGTTCGAGTCCTCGGAGTGGCGCAAGGTCGAGCGCATGCTCCAGGTCAACGTCGTCGCGCTGACGGCGCTATGCCACCGCCTGATCCCGCTGCTGCGCCGCCACCGGCCGGGGGCCATCCTCAACGTGAGTTCCGTCGCCAGCTTCCTGCCCGTGCCCAACCTCGCCGTGTACGCCGCGACCAAGGCGTACGTCAGCTCCTTTTCTGAGGGGTTGCGTGCCGAACTGCGCGGCACGGGCATCAGCGTGACGCACCTCTGCCCGGGACCCGTGGACACGGAGTTCCAGCGGGTCGCCGCTCGGGCGGGCGAGCCGGAGAGCAAGCACACGCCGGATTTTATGAAGGTGGACGTGCGCGACGTTGTACGCACGGCTCTGCGTGCGGTGACGCGCGACCAGGCCCGTGCGGTCCCGGGGTTCTGGATTTCGCTCGCGCCGTTTTTCCTGGCGCTGACACCGCTTTTCGTGATGCGGATGTTCTTCGCCTCGCGCGCGTCCCGGCCGGAACTGCGCCCACACTACCGCACGTCGGAAGCCTGATTTACCATGACCTTTTTCGCTGATGCCGTGATCGCGCCATTGTTGCGGGACGCGCAAATCTACTTCTTGATCTTTGGCGTCGTGATGGTGCTCGGCGGCGTGATCGGCTACGTCAAGGCGCGCAGCGTGCCTTCGCTGGTGGCGGGCGGGATCAGCGGCTTGATCCTGATCGTCAGCGCGCTGTGCATCCCGCGCGGATGGTACACCTGGATGATTGTGGATTTCGTGGTGTCGCTCTTGTTGGCAGGGCGGTTCGCGCCGTCGCTGCTGCGGCGCAAGTACAATCCGGCCGCGTACGTTGTGCCGCTAGCGGTCGTCGGGGCGATTTTGGCGGCGTACGTGCTCGCCGTCGTGCTCCAGCCGTAAAATGAGAGACCGCCCGCGACGGGGCTGCCTGGGAC
>CAXTQD010000269.1:0-7692 GCA_964246175.1 uncultured Chthoniobacterales bacterium
AGGATGTCGCACGTCGGGTCCGCCGCCGCGACGCCCGCCGCGCACGCCCGGCCGTAGCCACGTTCCGGCTGGGGGACAACCCGCGCGCCGGCGGCCGTGGCGCGTTCGGCGGTGCGGTCGGTGCTGCCGTTGTCCACGACGAGGACTTCTCTGAGGAGCCCTGTGGCGAGACATTCACGCACCACGTCGGCGATGGGTTCCTCCTCGTTGAGGCAGGGGATGATGACGGAGACGGGAGCGTTCATGTGGCTCATAGGACCAGGCGGGCGATAGAAAAATTAAACCCCAGCGCGCAGATGTCCGCCAGCGCGAGCGTGACAGGACCGGCGGCAATCTTGGGGTCAAGCCGGAGCGCGTGCAGAAACGTCGGCACGCCCACGCCAAAAAACGTGGCCGTCAACAAGGACAGCGCGATGCTGCCGCCGATGACCGCCGCCGCCAAGCCGTCGCGCTGCCAGGCGAGCACCACGAGCGTGACCGTCACCCCGCAGCCGGCGGCGAGCAGCACGGCCGCAACCATCTCGCGGCGCAACGACGTTGGAAATCCCCGCCACGACACCGGCCCGGTTCGCGTCGCCTGGTTCGTCACCGACATGGCCTGAATGCTCAGGCTCTCGTTCAGCCCGAGTACCATCGTCAGGAAAAACGCGATGACCATGCTCTTCGCCAGCGTCGCCTCAAACGCTCCCGAAAGCAGCGCGCAGATCGTCCCGCTGCCAATCGTCGCCAGCAGCCACGGGAACCGGAAGCGGAAGGCCCGCCATGGCGAGGCACCCTCCCGCATCTGCGCGAGGCGAAAGCCGAGCAACTCGAACAGTTCGTCGTGTGGACGTGCTGGGCCGATGGGCGCGGCGGGAGGATCGTCCGAATCATCCAGGAGTTCCTCGGTGAGCAGGCTTACGTCCGCGACGCCGACCATCCGCCGTTCGGCGTCCACTACCGGGAACGACAGAAATTTGTAGAGCACGAACAGATCACACGCCTCCATCAGCGTCGCCGTCTGCGGGATGGCCGTCACCCGGCGCACCATGGCCCGCGCCAAGGGCTGGTCGGCCGGCGCGGTCAACAAGCGGCGCACGGGCAGCACGCCCACGAGTTTGCCGTCCACGTCGGCCACGTAGAAGTACACGATGCGCTCGCCGATGCCTTCGCGGCGGATGCGCTCTAACGCCTCGCCTACCGTCAGACCCTGCGCCAACGTCGTGAAATCGGTTCGCGCGTGGTCGAGAACCGGAGCTTGCAGCCGTTGGGCATGCGGACCGGGCATCAGGATTTTGCGGCAGCCCGGTGGACGATCCCCTTGGCCTTCAGGCCCTGCGCGGCCTCGGTGAAATAATCCTTCACGTCGCCCTGGCCGCGGATCCATTCCAAATAACGGCCGACGCCCGTGAGCAGGTCAGTCTCGGGGACGTAGCCAACACCGTCGCGGACCCGCTGGGTGCCGCTGGTCAGGTGACGCATCTCGCCGGGGCGGAACTCCCCGTTGACCTCCGGGGCGATCTTGATGCCGAGCGCCTCGCTGATCCCCTCGGCCACCGCGCGGACCGGCACGCCCCGGCCGCTGCCGACGTTGACCGGCAAGCCATCGAGCTTGTCGGACTCGGCCACGAGCCAGTTGGCGCGGGCGATGTCCTCCACGAAGGAAAAGTCGCGTGTCTGCTCGCCGTCCTCGTAGAGCACGGGCGCGAGGCCGTTGAGCAGCCGCGTGCAGAAGATGGCGATGACGCCTGTGTACGGATTGAAGATCGACTGCCGCGGCCCGTACGTGCACGAGTAGCGCAACGCCACCGTGGGAACGCCCACCTGCTTGCCCCACAGCAAGACGAGCTTTTCTTGGTCCACCTTGGTCAGGCCGTAGACCGTTTCGCCGCCGACGGGCGCTTCTTCCGGCGTGGGCGCGGGGGTGGTCGGCGCGCCGCAAAGCGGGCAGTGCACGACCCAATCGCCGATGCGGAGTTGTTCGACGGGGCGCACGGTCGGGAAGACGAGACCGTGCGTGGGGCAGTTCGCCGCGCCCTCGCTGTAGACAGCCTGGGAGCTGGCGACGACGATTTTCTTGATGGGAAGGTTGTCCTCGCGGATGACCTCCAACATTTGCGCGGTGCCAAAACTATTGACGCGCACGTACTTGGCGATTTCGGGCATGTAGCCGCCGTACGCGCCCTGGTGGAAGACTACGTCGATGCCCTCCAAGGCAGCGCGGATCGTCGCGCGGTCAGTCAGGTCGCCCTGGACGAACTCGGCTTTCTCATTGATCCAGGCGGGTTTGCCGAGGCGATGGGTTTGGGGTTCGAGGTTGTCGAGGACGCGGACAGAGTAGCCCTCGTTGATAAGACGGTCGGTGACGTGCGAGCCGATGAGGCCCGCGCCGCCGGTGACGAGGGCGCGCTTGTGATTGGGCATGGTCAGGGAGCCTCTCGCAAAGGTCGCGAAGGACGCAAAGGAAAAGAAGCGAGTGAAGAGAAGGAGGACCAGCTTTTCTTCAATCCCCCTTTTTCTTCGCGGCCTTTGCGGCCTTTGCGAGAGGCTACTTCCCCTTGAGCAGCGGCACGTTGAGGTTACCCAGCGTCTTTGCCACGCCACCTGTGCGCCGCTCGGTCAACGCGGCCATGATGCCGCCGGCCACGGCGACGAGCGCGGTCGTCGCAAACGCCGCCAGCCCCACGGTGAGGATGCGCTGTTCGTTGGACTCCTCACGCGCCTCGCGTACGAGCGTCATGATGTCCTGGCGGATCTCGCGCGCTTCCTGCGGGGTGATGTCCGGACGGTCCAGACGGCCCTTGAGGATGGTCAGGCCCAGTTCGATATGGTTCTGCACCTTGTGCGAGAGCCCACTCTGGTCGAGCGAGAACGCCTTCAAGCCCTCCATCAGGATGAGCAGGGAGGGATTGAGCATGCCCATGTAGCCGCGGAAAGTTTCCTCGTCGAGCGCCTTCTTGGTGAAGTATGCGCCGAGCACGATGCGCACGGTCTCCGCGGTGGCTCTGAGAGGGTCGGGGATGCCGAGGGCGGCGACCTTGCGGAGGATGATTTCGTTGCTCATGGGAAAAGCGAGGTTCCTGCCGGCCGCTATCCTACGGCACAAAGACGGGCGGCGAAAGTCCGGAAACGGGGGCGCGCGCGATTCTTCTGTCCCTATGTCAGACCCACGCAACGTTCAGCACGACAAGAAAGTCATCAACCAGAAGCAGCACAAGGGTGAAGACCTCTCCGCTGGCGCGGAGCACGTCCCGCAGCCCGGCCGCAAGACCGCGGGCGAGAAGCCGCACGGCGTACACAAGGAAACCGAGGCCGAGAAGTCCGGTGGCAGCGTGGCCGATACCGACCACGACATTACCCCGGGCGATGTGACCACCACCCCGGCGCGCGTGACCAAGAAGGGCTGACCCGGCGGCGCTCGCCCTAGTTCTGGACCAGCCGGATGCTCGTCAGGAGCTTCCGGCTGATATTCTGGTGATCGGCAGGTCTGTTCATGAACTCGACGGTGCAGACGAGTACTGCTTTATCGCTGCGTGTAGGCAAGCGGTACAGCGTCAAGAGAAGTGGGTCGCCCTTCACCTTGTTGGCAAAGCGCGCGAAGGCAACCGCTAGGCCGTCGCCGACCGTGTCGCTGCCGGAAGCGATCAACCTGGCGCTTCTGCCCACGTTCCTTAGCTGCATGACGGATTGAGCCAGCGCGGTGAAATCCTTGGCAACGTCCGCTGCGGGGGCGATCATGAATGTCACGGTCTGCCCGCTGCCATCGCCGGATTCGCACCCCAACGTGTTCACCTCATCGGCCGATTGGCTGGCCTTCCAGCCATCGGGCAGATCGAAGCGGACCAGAGATCGGACGTTCTTGAGGTTCGGGTATTTTAACGGCTCGGCGTGAACGACGGCGGTCGCCAGGAGCAAACATCCGCCGACGACGCAGGCTAGGGGACGTAAGGAGAGGGAGTTCATCGAATGGCTTGTTCAACGCACGCGCATCCCGGCCTGATCGTCCCAGTGCAGCGGCCGATTCATCTTGGGTAACGGCGACTCCTTGGCCGGGTCGATGCTGACGCCGTACTTCCACTCGGGTGGGCAGACGGCGATGTAGCGCGCGTAGCCGCCCGTGCCGCCGCCAAACTTCGGATAGCCGATCTCCACCAGCGCACCGGTCTCGGGCACCTGGTCGAGGTTGCAGACGCCTTCGCCCTGCGTGTAGCCATTGCGCAAGAGCCACGCCTCGCCTTCGAGGTCAGGTGTGGTGTCGGTGTCAAGCGCCTCGTGTCCGTGGAACAGGATGTGGCGCTGGAGATGCAGGAATTTTAGCGCGTCCAGCTTCACGCCGGGGAACTTTTCCTCCGTCGCCAGCGCCGGGTCGGGCCAGCGTTTGGACCAATCCGAGTGGATGAAGACGACGCTGCCCTCCGGGATCGGGCCATGGTCCTTTTCCCACGCTTCAATGTCGGTGACGGTCATTTGGTAGCCGGGGTCTTTCTTGACCTGCTCCACGATGGAGATGACCACCAGCGGGCGCACGCAAAAGGTCGCCGGGAGTTCGTCGATGGCGGGGTAGTCAGGGTTCCAGTGCGCGGGCGGGTCGAGCTGGGTGCCGATCTGGTCGGTGGAGAGCGTGTAGGCACTGGCCTCGAAATTGTCGGTTTTATAAGCGTAGGGCTGACCCGTCTTAGGGTTGACCGTGCGCGCGAACCGCGACGGCGCGAAGCCCGCCCACACCGGGATCGACGGGGTGATGGTGTGCGTGAGGTCCACGTACTTGGCGGGCAGGAGGTAGCGCGCGTACACGTCCCACAGCCCGTGCGGGGCATCGTTGCCGCCCTGTGCGCGGGCGGTGCCGGCGACACCGCACAGGGTCAGGCTGAGCAGGAAGCGGTGGAAACGGCGCGTGGACGGGAATGGCATGAGCCCGTTTGTAGCAGGCCGCGCGGCTTGAATCCAGGGGCGGCTGCAAAAATGAGCTTGTCGCCCGCGCGGCGTTCGTTCAACATTGATGCATGTCACGCTTCCTCGGTCGGTATTCGCCCATCGTCTACGCGCTCATGCGCATCGTCATCGGCTTGCTCTTCGCCTGTCACGGCGGGCAGAAGGTGCTCGGCATGTTCCCCGATCCGGCCCACACGGGCGGGTCTTTGCCGCCGTTGTTCGTCGCCGGCGGTTGGATTGAGGTGGTTGGCGGGTTGATGGTGGCGCTCGGGCTGTTGGGCGACTGGGCAGCGTTTATCTGCAGCGGTCAGATGGCGGTGGCCTACTTCATGGCGCACGCGAAGGGCGGGTTTTTCCCGATCCAGAACCACGGCGAACTGGCCGTGTTGTACTGCTTCGTCTTCCTCTACATCGCGTTCCACGGCTCGGGCATCCTGAGCGTGGACCAAGTTCTCTTCGGCCGACGCACGGGCTACCCGGCCACGGAGTCGGCGGCGACGATCTGAACGCGGCGGTAGCGCCGCAGCGCCGCGCCCGTTAACCACAGAGCGACGGCGGGCAGGTACAGGAACGAGTTTTGCAGGAAAATCTCGTCCGCGTTGCCGTAGAACCAGTTCAGGTACAGCACGGGCGCTGCGGCAGCCATCCAGTACAACGGCCACGCGTCGGGCAAGAGGCACAAGAACGGCACCAGCCACGTCGTGTACCACGGGATCGCCGGCGAGAGCACGACCAGGAACATCGCCGCCACGAACGCCATCCGCCGCACAGCGCTCCGTTCGTCCGTATCCCGCCGCCAGAACGCCCACGCCGCCGCCAGCGCGAATCCCACCAGCGCCAGCGCGGCGAACGTCCCGTACACCGGCACGCCGTGCGCGGACATCCAGCCCGAGGGCAGCAGGTTCAGCAGATAGAAGCGATCCCCGCTCTGGAGCCCTTCCTCCTCCGTGTACATCGGCAGGAACCCGAGCGCGCCGGGTACGCTGTACGTCAGGCAATACGGCAGGTAGCCGAGCACCACGGTCGTCGCGCAGGTCAGCGGCAATTGCCAGCCCCACCGGAACCGCCGGTACAACGCCGGGAACAAGATGACCGGGTACAGCTTCGTCAGCACCGCGCACCCCAGCGCGAACCCCGCCGCCATCGGCCGCCCCCGGCGGTGCGCCAGCAGCACACCGGCCAGCGCCGCGAGCAGGAGCGCGTCCTGATGCCCGCCGCCGGCAAATTCCCACACGCACAACGGGTGCCACGCGTAGAGCAGCACCCGTTGCGCGGGCTGGCCGCAGGCGGCGAGCGTCCGCACGAGCAGCCACACGGCGACGGCCTCGAAGAACACCATCGTCAGCCGCATGACCGTGATCGACTCGCCCAGGCGCGTGCAGAGGAAGAACACGATCTGCGAGCCTGGCGGATAAACGGTCTTGGCGTAGTTGCGGCGGTTGATGTGCGGATAGATCGCGCCCTCGCGCAGGTGTTCGAGGTGCCAGTCGCCGGGTACGAAGCGGTAGGGGTTCACCCCGTTGGCCTGCATCCGCCCGTCCCAGACGTAGCGGTACAGGTCGGTAGAGAGGTAGGTGTCCGTCGTCAGCGGGGCCACCCGGAATGCCGCCGCGAACACGAGCCCGAGCACGAGCGTCGAACGTGCCGGCGGCGCATGGCAGACGATCCACGCGGCGACGCCGTAGAGCGCCACCGACCCGGCGAAGCCGGCCAGGAAGGTCACCATGCGCTGGACGTTCTGGTCGTGCGCGCCCTTGAAGCAGAGCCCCAGCAGCGCCGCTCCGAGGACGACCAGCGCGGCGTTCGCCCAGCGAGTGGAGAGAAGGAAACGTGGCGGACGCAGAGAGCCGGCCGCAGAGAGGGGGGGCGAAGGTGGGACGAGGGTTTCGCTGCTCATCCACCGCCCCAGATACGTCCCCGCCCCTCGCGTTCCATCAAGCCGGCCAGGAAGCCTCGCGTCTGCGGCGCGGCGAAGCCCTGCCCGCCGCGCGCCCCGGCGAAGAGTTCCTCGCACAACGCGCGCAGCGTCGCGGCGTCGTCCACGTCGTACCACGCGGGGAGCTGGATCATGTCCAGCCCGATCTCGGCGGCGCGTTCCAGGGTCTCGCGCGCGACGTGCCCGGTGCTCCAGGTGATGTCCTCGAACACCCGCCGGTGTGCCTTCTTCAAACCAAGCAGATAATACCCGCCGTCCTCGCTCGGTCCGAGCACGGCCCGGTCGCCCGGTTGGCTCAGGGCGTGAACGGCGGCGGCGAGCGACGCGGCGGGCAGCGTCGGGCTGTCGGAGTCGATCAGGCACACCGCCCCGTAGCCGACGGCAAACAAGTCTTCGACCGCGCCAAATAAGCGTTCGCCGAACCCGCCGTCACGCTGCGCGACCATGCAAAAGCCCTCCGGCAAGAGCCCGTCGAAGGCGCGTTCCATGCCGGTCGGCGTGTAGACGGCGACCCCCGCGGCCGGCGCGGCCGTCGTGCGGGCAGCTCCGGCGATGTTCGCCGTGGTGTCGCGCAGGAAACACCCGCTCAGCGCGGCGGCTTCCCCCGGGGTCAGCGGCGGGGAAAGCCGCGTCTTGCTGGCCCCCGGCCGCGGAGCCTTGATCATCATCGCCAGCGCGCACGCGCCGGGCGTCGGCGCGGTGGAGGAACGGGGGTCGAGGATCGGGTAAGTCATCGGGCACCGACGAAACGCGGCTAGTCTTCCTTTTTGTCCGGCCTGGCGTTGTCGGCCGCCTCGTCGGTGAGCACCACCGTCGTGCCCGGCCCGACGATCTCGTGCAAGTGC
>CAXTQD010000270.1:0-7652 GCA_964246175.1 uncultured Chthoniobacterales bacterium
ATGTTCGCGGGTGCCCTCGCGGGCATGGTCGCGCTCGTCGCCGGCACTACCTTCGCCTTGACGGACCCCACCCCGCCGGCCAACAAGCCCGGCGAGGCGGCTACCCCTGAGGTCAAGGTCGAACACGCCCCCGTGGACCGCGCCCGCACTCCGGCCGGTTCGTTCGCACCCATCGTACAGAAAGTCGCCCCCAGCGTGGTCGAAATCTTCGTCACCTCCAAGGGCAACGGTGGTTCGTCCGAACAGGACAGCGCCTCGGACCTCTTCGAACGGTTCTTTGGCCAGCAGCGTCGGCGCGGTGGCCAGGGTGGCGGCAACAACGAGGACTCCTTCGCCCCCCGCCAACATGGACTCGGCTCCGGTGTGATCGTGTCCTCGGACGGCTACATCCTCACCAACCGCCACGTCGTGGAAAACGCCTCAGAGATTCGCGTCGCCCTCTCAGACGGCCGGGAGTTCACCGCCAAGCTCGTCGGCGCAGACGAGAAGACCGACGTGGCCGTCGTCAAAATCAAGGCCGATAGCCTTCAGGCCTTGACTTTCGCCGACAGCAATGAGCTCGCCGTGGGCGACATTGTCCTGGCCGTGGGCAATCCCTTCGGCATCACCCAGAGTGTGACCCAGGGCATCGTCAGTGGCAAAGACCGAGTCACCGGCAACGCCGCCGACGAGGATTTCATCCAGACCGATGCCGCGATCAATCCCGGCAACTCCGGCGGTGCCCTTGTGGACGTGGAAGGTCGCCTCGTCGGCATCAACACCGCCATCCTCAGCCGCTCGGGCGGCAACCAGGGCATTGGCTTCGCCATTCCGTCGAACCTCTGCCAATGGGTGATGACGAGCCTCGTCAAGACCGGCCAGGTCGAGCGCGGCTACCTGGGTGTTGCCATCCAGAACTTGACGCCCACGCTGGCGCAGCAGTTTGGCCTCGACAAGATCACCGGTGCGCTCGTGTCCGACGTGACCAGCGGCGGCCCGGCCGAAAAGGCGGGTATCCACAGCGGTGACGTGATCCGCACCTACAACGGTCAGAGCGTGCGCGACTCTGCCCAGTTCAAGCTCCAGGTCGCCGAGACCACCCCAGGCACGAAGGTGCCCGTGCAGTTGATCCGCGACAAAGAAACCAAGGACCTCGATGTCACGATCAACACCCAGCCTGGCCAGACCTTGGCAAAGAACAACCGCCCCGACAAGGACAGCGGCAAGCGGCACGAGGCGCTACAAGGCGTCGCGGTCGTGGAACTCGACGCCAACGCCCGGCGGCAGCTTTCCGCCCCGGAGAGCCTGCACGGAGCGGTGATCAGCGAGGTGGAGCCAAATTCCGCTGCGGCGGAGGCCGGGTTGCAACAGGGCAACGTAATCGTTGAGATCAACCACAAGCCCGTCAAGAGCGCACAGGATGCCGTGGACTTGACCACCCAGCCGACCACCAACGAAACGCTGGTCAAGGTTTGGACTCGCAACGGTATCCGCTACCTGACCGTCGAAGAAGACAACGCCGAATAACGAACGCACGCCCCGAATCGTTCCCAGTCACTGCTCCCTCGGCGCTAAGCGGAGGGAGCAGTTTTGTTTACCGGCACGAGGAAAATAACTCCGTTGGACAAACACTGGTAACTTGATGTAAGCTGCTCCGCATCAGCATTTAACCACAAAAAATTTGAGATGTTCACCTTGTCAATAACTTGTGAACAGTGATGAGTAAGCTCAAAGCAGCGGCTTGATCACCGCCTCTAACTTCTTGGTGTCCAAAGCAGTTTCGGACCAAGCGCGAATCTTACCGTCCTTTCCAATCAGGAACGTAGACGGGATCGTCGACACTCCCCCGTACGATGCTGCCACGAGTGCATTGCCGTACACCAGCGGGTAGTTGATCCCGAGCTTGCGCGCCATTGGCACGACGGCTTGCGGGTCCTCGTCCATCGCCACGCCGACGACGACAAAGCCTTGCGTCCCGTATTTTTCCTGGAGTTCGACGAACCCGGGGATCTCCTGCCGGCACGGCGGGCACCAAGTCGCCCAAAAGTTCAGCAGCACGACCTTGCCGCGGAAATCCGTGAGCTGCACGGTCTGGCCGTTGGTGTCCTTGAGCGCCCAGGCTGGTGCGGTCGGGGAGGTTTCCGCGCGCGCGGCTTGTCCGGCGCAGGCGAACACGGCACACGCGGCGAGGTTCGCCAACCAACAGCGCAGGTTTTTCGCACCATTCATGGTTTCAGGAGAAACCAGGCGGCCGCGCCAGGAACTTCCCCCGCCCCGGCGTGCCAACGTACTTACCGTTGCGCACCGCCACCTCGCCGCGCAATGTGACCAGGCTTGGCCGCCCCTCGACCGTCCAGCCCTCGAACGCACTGTAATCCAAGTTCATCGTCTGAGCGGCGGCGGTGATCGTACCGCGGTAGTCGGGGTCGTAGACCACGAGGTCAGCGTCTGCGCCGGGCTGGATCGTACCTTTTTGTGGGAACAGGCCGAAAATCCTGGCCGCCCGCGTGCTGGCGACTTCCACGAAGGTGTGCAGGTCGATCCGGCCCGTTTTGACCCCGTGGGTGAAAAGCAGGTTCACGCGATCTTCCAGGGCCGGGATACCGTTGGGAATCTTGGTGAAATCGTCGCGGCCCATGGACTTCTGGTTGCCGAAGTCGAAGGGCGCATGGTCGGTCGCCACCGTGTCGATGAACCCGGCGCGCAGCCCGTCCCAAAGTACGGCTTGGTTGCGGCGGTCGCGCAGTGGGGGTGACATCACGAACTTCGCGCCCTCGAAGCCGGCGCGTTCGGCGTCCGTACGGTCGAGGAGCGGTACTGGATGAGCGTCTCGACGCGCACGTTGACGCCGCGTTCCCGTGCGGCGAGCGCCTCGCGGAGCGCCTCCTCGCAAGACAGGTGCACGATGTAGACATGCGCGCCGGTGAGTTGGGCGAAGGTCATCAAGTGATGCACGCCCTCCGCCTCCACGGCTGGCGGGCGGCTCTCGTGGTGGCCCTCCGGGCCGCGTACGCCGGCGGCGAGGAGTTCGCGCTGGCGCTCGGCCACGAGGGTTTCGTTCTCGCAGTGAGCGGCGACAACGACGCCGAGTTCGCGGGCCAGGGAGAGCGCGCGGTAGAGTTCGGCGTCGTCGATGCCGAAGGCTCCCTTGTACGCCAGGAAGATTTTGAAGGAGGCCACTCCCTGCCGGACGATCTCACGCAGTTGGTCGGCGCTCGCGTCGTCAAAGCGCGTGACGCCCATGTGGAACGAGTAGTCGCACGCGGCGTGGCCGGCGCTCTTTTCGCTCCAGAGCCGGAAGCCCTCCGCGGGCGAAGTGTCGCGCGCCGGACAGCACATGTCGAAGATCGTCGTCGTGCCACCGACCAGGGCCGCGCGGCCGGCCGTGTCGTAGTCGTCCTTGGAGAACGTGCCCATGAAGGGCAGGTAGACGTGGGTGTGCGGGTCGATGAAGCCCGGGAACACGTACTTGCCGGTGGCGTCGACCGTCTCCGTGCCTGCCGGTGCGGACAAGTCGCGGCCGATGTGAGTGATGGTCTCGCCCTCGCAGAAGATGTCCGCGACGTAACGCTGGCCGGCGGTGATAATCTCGCCGTTCTTGATGAGCAAAGGCATGGGCGGCAGCGTCGCACCGGACTAGGACCCGGCGAAAGCGAAACTTTTCTGGCGCCGCCGAAATTTCGGCGGTTGTGGCACTTGCCAATTTTTGGTTTCTGCGATGCGCCTGCGGTTGCGCTGACCGTGCTCTCAAGGCATCATCTTACTCTTCAGGCGTGATCCTCGAAGCTCTCAAACAGCGCCTGCGCGCCGCGCTTGGGCGTCCGGTGCCGGCTGGCATGGAACGCGACGCCATCTGCCGTCAGGCCGACGCGCTCTCGGAAGAAGGTTCGTGGGCGGACGTGGATTACAGGACCAGCGCCGGTCGCAGCCACTGGCCGGCGCTGACCCACCTCGAACGTGTCTGTGCCCTGGCCCGCGCACGCACACCGGGCTCGGACGAACTCGACACTTCCTTCGTGCGGGCGTTGGACTTCTGGCTGGCGCGTGACTTTCCCGCCCCGACTCCCCGAGCGCACGCGATCGACGTGCCGCGTCTGGTTGGCGCGGCGGCCCTTCTCGGCGAGGACTTCCTCTCGCCCGGTGCACGCGGCAAGGTGGCGGAGGTTCTCGCGCGGGCATGCTGGACGCACTGGCACGACGGGGGGTGGACCCCCTGGCGCGGCTCGGACCTGGCGGCCGTGGCCTTCAACGTCCTGCTGCGTGGCTGCCTCGAAGCGATGCCAGGACCGTGCCGCGAAGCCTTCGAGCGGGTCCACGCGGAGATCCGCATCGCACTGGCTGGCGAGGAGGGCATCCAGGCGGACCTGAGTTTTTTCCCGATGGACCGGCAAGGGCTGGCCTTCGGGGAACATTGCGCGCGCTTTCTGATGCTCGGCCACGGCACGAGCTGGCAAGCGCCGCCGGCGTGCCTAAGTTTATTTGCGTCCTTCCTGCTCGACGGTCCGCAGTGGATGATCCGGCGACGTTTCCTCGACGGTGGCCTGCCGAACGCCGATGACCCCTTGCCCGTCGGGAACCTGGATGGATTCGCGGCGGCCGTGGAGGAACTCGCGGCGCTTGGCGTCACGCCGCGCCAGACCGAGATGGCGGCGTTCGCGCGCCGGCTGCGGGGTACGGCCGAGCCCGCGCTCTCCGGCCACCGGCGCTTCTGGCGAGCGGGACTGGCCGTCCACCAGCGCCCGGCATTCTACGCGTCCGTGCGGGCGGGCGCGGATGGTCTGACCTGCCTGCTGCACCGCGGAGACGAGTACGAAGGGGGCGGCGCGGTGTGGGACCGGCGGCGGCTGCCTGGCACCACGGCCCTGCAGACAGCAGCACCTACTGTCGACGACGTGGCGGAGATTCGTGGGCGTCGGGGCGGCGTCACGGACGGAGAGCACGGCGTGGACGTGCTGGAGTTGCACCGCGGCGGCGTGGCGGGTCGCAAGGCGTGGTTCCACTTCGACGAAGCCCTCGTGTGCCTCGGCAGCGGGATCGCCTGCGACGAGATGGCGGCCCCGGTGTTTACATCGATCAACCAATGCTGGTCACGAGATGCTGTCACCGCGTACGGCAAAGGCGGCGAGACCCACTTCCTCGCTCCCGGCAAATCCTACGACCTGAGCGCCGCTCACCGACTCGAACACGATGGACTCGTCTACCATTTTCCCGGACCGATGGCCGTCCGTGGGCGGGTTGCACCGCAAGGCGACGCCGTAGATCAAGTCTTCTCGCTCTGGATCGACCACGGCACCCAGCCCCGGCATGAAGCGTACGCCTATGCCGTGCTCTCCGCCGCGGACACACACGGGTTTTCGCAGGTCAAAATTCTGGCGAACACCCCTACCCAACAGGCAGTCTGGCACCAGGAGTTGCGCCTGATCGGCATCGTGTTCTGGGAACCCGGCGTTCTCGCGTTGCCCGGTGGCGGACGGGTGGCAGTCAACCGGCCTTGCGTTTTGCTCGGCCAGGAGCGCCGTTCCGAGGGAATGCGCCTGAGCATCGCCAATCCCGCTCACGAGGCTGCTACGATCCACGTTGAGTACGCGAACCGCTGCCTGTGCTTCAATTTGCCGGCCGGTTCGCGCGGCGGTCCGGGAGTCACCCGCGTCCTCTGAACCCCTTTTCCGAGATGGATGCCCAACGGCTGACGATCACTTCTCGCGTAGGTTCCTATGAGGTTCACCTCGGCCGGGGATTGCTCGAACGGGCGGCGGAACTGCTTGCTGACACCGATGGCCTCCGCGGCCGGCGTTGCGCCGTCGTGAGCGACGACCGGGTCGCGGCGCTATACGCCGGGCCGGTGCTCCAATCGCTGCAGTCCGGCGGGCACGCGCCGATCCTCGTCACGGTGCCATCGGGCGAGGCCTCCAAGTCGCTGGTCCAGGCTGGACGGGTCGCCGAAGCCCTGGTCGAAGCAAGGTTAGATCGGCAGGGCTTTGTCGTCGCGCTGGGCGGCGGGGTCGTCGGCGACCTGGCCGGCTTCGTGGCGGCGATCTACCAGCGCGGAGTGCCGGTCGTGCAAATCCCGACGACGATCATCTCCCAGGTGGACAGCGCCGTCGGCGGCAAGACCGGCGTTAACGTCCCGGCGGGCAAGAACCTCCTGGGAGCGTTCCACCCGCCGGCGGTGGTCGTGGCGGACACCGGCACCCTCGACACTCTGCCGGAGCGGGAGTTCAACGAAGGCTTTGCGGAAATCATCAAGCACGCCGCCATCCGCGACCGTGCGCTTTTCGACGCGCTTTCTGGCTTCGAGCGGAAGGCATCGCGCGACGCGCTGCCGGGCATCATCCGCCGCAACCTCGAAATCAAGGCCGAGATCGTGGCAGCCGACGAGTTCGAGCGCCTGGGAGTGCGGGCGCTGCTCAATTTCGGCCACACCGTCGGTCACGCGGTCGAACAGGCGGCGGGTTATGGTCGCTTCCTGCACGGGGAAGCCATCGCCGTTGGCATGGTGGCGGCCGGGCGGTTGTCGATAGAAGTGGCTGGCTTGGACCCGGCGGATTTCGCGCGGTTGGTCAGGCTGCTGCGGCATTTCGGCTTGCCCACGCGGCTGTCGGCGGACCTTCCGGTCGAGCAGATCATGGCGAGCCTCGCCCGAGACAAGAAGTTCGAGGCCGGGATGGTGCGCTTCGTGTTGGTGCCGCGGCTTGGAGAGGCGTTTTTGTCCGCCCCAGGCCGAGTCAGCACGGAGGCGATCCGCCGCGTCGTCGAGCGCCTCTACGAGGAACCCGAAAGCGGGTAGCGGTTGTGCTTGCGGCCCGGCGGCGCGCCCGTTAGAAGTCGGGCCGTCACCGTGACCTACACCGAGGCTTGCATCGTCATCGACATGGTCCCGCGAGTGGGACCTGTGCGGCTGCGGCGGCTTTTGGACGCGTTCGGCGATCCGCAGACGGTCCTGCGCACCCCGGCCGACCGTCTGGCCGCCGTCGAAGGCATCGGCCCGGAGACCGCCCGGACTATCGCTGGCTGGGAACAGGAAATTGACCTTCCCGGTGAACTCGCCCGGGTCCGCGACGCCGGCGTGCAGGTGCTCACCGCGCAGTCCGAACTCTACCCGTCTGCCTTGCGCTCGATCTACGACCCACCCATCGTCCTCTACGCGTGGGGCGAACTAACCCCGCGCGACGCCCGTGGGGTCGGCGTCGTCGGTTCGCGCAAGCCGACCTTCTACGGCACGGAAACCTCCAAGAAGCTCTCCTACCAACTCGCTGCCGCCGGCCTGACAGTGTTCAGCGGCTTGGCGCGCGGCATCGACACGGCCGCGCACGAAGGCGCTCTCGCCGCCAAGGGTCGTACGGTCGCGGTACTCGGCTGCGGGCTGAGCCAGATTTATCCGCCGGAGAACTACGGCCTCGCCGAACGCATCGCGGCGGGGTCGGGCGCGGTGGTGTCCGAGTTCGCGATGGGAGTGAACCCCGACAAGCAGACCTTTCCCATGCGGAACCGCATCATCAGCGGTTGCAGTCTCGGGCTGCTGGTCGTGGAAGCCAGCCTGAAAAGCGGCGCGCTCATCAGCGCCGGCCAAGCCCTCGAACAGGGTCGCCCGGTCTTCGCCGTGCCCGGACAGATCGACAAGCCCAGTTCCCAGGGCACCAACCAGCTCATCCAGCAGGGGGCCAAGCTTGTGA
>CAXTQD010000271.1:0-7649 GCA_964246175.1 uncultured Chthoniobacterales bacterium
CGGGTGTGCCGTGGGAGAGGAGGGGCTGCGGCCGTGAGTGTTCCGCTGGCCACGCCGGAGCGTGAGCGGCTCAACGCACGCCGCCAGCGGCGAGGAGTTGGTCGCCGGTCAGCCACGCGGAGTCGTCGGAGGCAAGGAACACCGCAATGGAAGCGATGTCTCCGGGCTGGCCCAGCCGTCCCAGCGGCGTGTCCTCGACGGCTTTCTTCTGGAAGTCTGTGCCGATGAAGCCCGCCGCGTGGGTACCCTCGGTCTCCACCATGCCCGGGTTGAGCGCGTTGACGCGAATTTTCTTCGGGCCGAGTTCCCGTGCGAGCACGCCAGTGATGGCATCGACCGCGCCCTTGGTGCCGCTGTACACCGCGCTCTGCGGCGGGGTGATGCGGCTGGCTAGCGAGCCGATGTTGATGATGCTGCCGCCCTCGCCCAAGTGCTTGACGGCCGCTTGCGTGACGAGCAGGAGACCGAGCACGTTGATGTTAAAGATGCGGTGAAAATGCTCCTCGGTAACGGCTTCGATGGGGCTAAACTCGTACACCCCGGAGTTGTTGACCAGGATGTCCAGCTTGCCGAAGTGCTGGACCGCGGCGTCGACGATGCCTTGCGCCTCCGCCGCCTTGGACACGTCGCCGCCTACGGCGACGGCCCGGCCGCCCGCTTTGGCGATGGCGTCGACCACGGCGTCCGCGCCCTCCTTGCTGGAAGCATAATTGACGACCACCGAGGCTCCGGAGGCGGCGAGGGCTTTGGCGATGGCGGCTCCGATGCCTTTGGAAGCCCCGGTGACGATGGCGACTTTGTTGGTGAGTTTGCTCATGGCTGGATGGTTGGAATGGCTTGTTCTTTAATTCGGTTGTTCCGATGTTAAGAACTATTGAACAGGCTGTCAAGCGCGGCTATGTTCTGCTTGCGTGAAGCCCCTCGTTCATCCCTCGGCCGACGACATCACCGTCGAGGCGATTCTCCACGCACTCTCCGACCCTGTGCGGGCCGCGATCTTCATGGAAGTCGCGGGTTCGGGCCGCCCGCGTAACTGCTCGAACTTCCTTCAGGTCAGCCAGAAACCGGTCCCGAAGTCCACGCTTTCCCAACACTTCCGGGCGTTGCGCGAGGCGGGTTTGATCCGCAGCGAGCGGCAGGGGGTTGAGATGCGCAACACATCGCGCTGCGCCGAGATCAACCGGCGCTTCCCTGGCCTGATCGCGGCTATCGTCGGGGCGCACCAGGTTCAGGCGGCGTCGCGCAAGCCTTGAGCGTCAGGGCTTGGTGATAGGAAAACCGCCTGCCACCACGACTTCGTGCAGGTGTGCGAGCACGCGCGCTTCCACCTCGGCCAATTCACCGCGCATCCGCGCGCCGGCCGCCAGCTTGTGCCCCCCGCCGCCGTATTTGCCGCAGACCGCGCTCACGTCGAGCGCGGGAGTTTTGGAGCGCAGGCTGATGCGCACCAGTCCGCCGTCGAGTTCCTCGAAAAACGCCGCGACGAGCACCGTGTCGATGCCGCGCAGGTGGTCGATGAGGCCCTCGTTGTCCTCGGGCAGCACGCCGAGCGAGCGGGCCGTGTGCTGGGAGAGCGCGAAGCTGGCGACGCGGCACTCGGCGGTGAGCTTGAGGGAGTTGAGCAGGGAACGCAGGAGTTCTAGGCGGCGCAGGGGATAGCTGTCGTAGAGAAGCTGCGAGATCGCGCCCACCGGTACGCCGAGGCGGATCAGGGCCGCGCCGATCTCGTACGTGCGCGCGCTTGTCTGCGGGTACTGAAATGAACCGGTGTCCGTGGAGATGGCCACGAAGAGGTTGGTGGCGATATCGCGGTCGAGGGGGAAATCGTGCGCGGACAGCAGTTCGTACAAAATTTGTCCGGTCGCGGGCGCGTCGGCGTCGATGTGCGCGAGGTCACCGTAGCCGGGATTGCTGACGTGGTGGTCCACGTTGATCGTCAACGCCGTCTTGCCGATGGAACGCAGCGGTGTACCCAGACGCGCATGCGCGGCGGTGTCGAGCGCCACGAGGGCATCGAAGTCTTGCGTATGGGCCGACGGGCGGCTGACGAGTTCGCTGCCGGGCAGGAAGCGCAGCTTGTCGAGCATGCCGTCCTCGTTCCAGAGCGTCACGTCCTTGCCGAGCGCGCGCAGGCTCAGGCCGAGGGCAATCGTGCAGCCAAGCGCGTCGCCGTCGGGCCGCAGGTGGCTGACGATGACGAACCGCTGGTGTGCGCGCAGAGCATCGGCGATCTGCGCGAGGGGGGCGTTATTCGTGGTCATGGTCGCGGCCTTCCCGCTTGAGAAGGGCGGCGTCCTCCGCGCGTCGGCCACGGGGCTTAGTGGGATCAGCTTCCATCGCTGCGCGGCGAGGGCGCGACTCGGCAGGCAGGTCCTGCGCGTCCTCGGCTTCCTCCAGGCGGGCGAGTTCCTCGGTGTTGCCGACCGGTTCCTCATCGTCCATCGGACCGTCGTTATCGGCGTCTGCCGGGGCGATCTCGTCGATCTGGCGCATGATCTCCATGATCTTCGTGCCGCGTTCCACGGTCTCGTCGAGGTGGAAGTGGAGTTGCGGCGTGTACTTGAGGACGACGCGGCGGGAGAGTTCGTGCTGGATGACCGGGCGGTTTTCTTGCAGCTTGCCGATGGCGGCGCGCTGTTCCTTCTCGGTGCCGAGCACGCCGACGTGGACGTGGCAGTGCTTGAAGTCCGCCGACAGGTCCACGCCGTGGACGGTCACGAGCTTGGCCGCAAAGGTGAAGTCGCGCGAGATGATCGCGCCGAGTTCGCGCAGGAGCAGTTCCTTGACGCGGGCGGGTCGGTTTTTCATAAGAAGATTGCTGCGGCGGTCCACAAAGGTCCGCGCAGGTAGGACGGTGGAGGCAAAGCTTAATGTCGACTGCACCGGATTGCTACCGTTCAACATGGGTGGCTGCCGGCCGTCAGCCAAGGCCGGCGGCGTGCGGCGGATGTTTGATGTGAATGGCTGCCAGGTTGCCTCTAGGGTGTGGCCGGGGCCGCAGGTTCGGCGCTCATGGCGTCCAGCGGCACGCGACAGAACCGGTAGTGGAAGCTGGGCTGAAAAGAACTGCCGTCGGGATGCTCAAGGACAAAGCGCACGGAAGTCACGGGCTTGTACGGTTGGCCGTTCAGCCATTGCAGCGCTTCGTCGCCCGTCGTCAGCAGCGGCGAAAGCAAAAAACCGGCCGGACACAGCTTGGGGACCAAGCGAAAACGCGACACTTTCTCCTGTTGGCTCACTTCGATCCAGAGTTGGAGTTCCTGGTAGAAAAAGCCGCGCAGCTTGCCGGCCGGCGTTTCCCGTAGCTCCACTTCGCACCAAACGGGGACGCCAGGCGGCAGCGGCAGATCCTCTCCCAGGAGGGCGTCACTCTCGCGCAGCACGGGGAAGCGCGCGGGGGTGTCTGCGTAGTCGGGCACGGCCTTGCGCCGAAGCAGCGTGTAGCCTTGCTCGGACAGGACCGGCTCATAGTACTTGAGCATCCAGTAGAGCAAGGGAGCGTTCTGGTTGGTAAGCAGCCGGTGGTCGATTGCTTCCAGGGCGTCGAGTAGCTGACGAAGCTGGGCCGCGGTCGGTAGTTCAGGCCGTTGAGCAACAACAAGCTCTGGGCGCCCCAGAAGATGTCGATCGAGCTGTTCCCGACGATCTGTCGGGTCCACGGGAAAGCGTGAAGAACACGGTTGGCGCGGTTCTCCTGTTGAAGGGCGTCGGCGATGGCGCGGGGATGAGACACTTTGTTCCAGGCATCCGCTGGCGATACGAAGGCCACTTTGCGTATCGTATCGGCCAAGTCGGGCATCTGGCGCTGGAGACCGGCCGCCCCTAGCAGCAGCGTGACGGCCGCGCAGGCGATCTCCAACCGACGCTGGTAGCTTTTGGCCAGCGGTACGAACGCTGTTGCCGTCACGGCGCTGACTACTGCGTAGCAAAGGAAGTCCGTCGCATGACCATCCGCTCGGACGAAGCTCGCCTTCCAGGACAAAAGCAGTCCGACTCCTATCAATTCCACCAGGGGCAGAGACCTTCCACGCAGCCACGCGTTCCCCTCGGGCAGCAGGAGGCAAAGCAGTTGTACCAACGAAAACGCGGCTGCACTCAGGCCCAGCGACAGGACGATCGGATTGGGTGGGATGCTCATGGCCTGGGTAAATCCCCCGACCAACTCCAGCATCCCGCGTAGAAACCCGGGCAAGTTGACGGGGTTCTGCCCCAGGAGACCCCACCCGAGCACGAAGCAGCCCACGAACAAGACCCCCGGCATCACGGCAGCCAGGTAGCGACGCCGGACGCCCTGGTCGACTGCCACCACGCCGAGCGTGGCCAAGACGTACATCAGGAAGTTGACCTTGATCAGCGCGACAGTGGCTAGGTAGAGCATCGTGGGCGGCAACAGCCAGCGTTCGTGCCCCTGCCACCGGGCGAACAACAGGCCTGCGGTCACTATGGAAGAAGGAATAGAGGAACGAGTTACCGACCGTGACGAAGAGCAAAAACGCCGCCGCCCAGGACACGAGCCGCCGCCCGAGCGGCAGCCGCATCCCCAAGCCAGATCAACAGGACGCAGAGCCATGCCTTGAAGAGCATCTCACTCGCCACGACCGCCGTGTTGATGATGCCCGAGAACGACGAAATCAGCAGCGGCATGGCCGGGCCGTACGTCAGGATCATCTCCTTCCCGAACTGCCACCGACGGGCGATGGCGTAGGTCATGACGGTTACCCACGAGGTCTCCGAGTCCAGCCCCGACACGATCCGGCCCCAGTGCAGGCTTTCCGCCCAGGCACACGCCGCCACGGCCGCTCCGAGCAGCCAAACGCAAAGATGAACGGTCCGCGCCAGCCACGGGTGCACCGCCTGCCATGACCGCCACCTGGGAGCCATCCAACGGTCCGCAGCCACCCACACCCCGCCGACAGCGAGTCAGCCGATCCAGCCCCACCACAAGCCCGCCGAGACGTAAACTCGTGCCTCGTTCAGCCACGCCGGGCCCGGCGGCGGCCCGCAAGGCAGCGACTCGTCCAGGGTGAGGTAGCACTGCGGGTCGTGTGCGCCGGGTTCCGTGGTGATTTCCAGGTAGCCGGACACGGGCAGGAGTGTTTGTCTGGCGATCTGGTTGCCACGCTGCACATGGCTTATGTCCAGCTTCAAGCTGGTGCCGTCGCGCGGGGTGACAATCTTCAAGTCGGAGATGACGACCGTTCCCTCACATTTCGACGGGTCGATCCGCATCGCCCGCAGCGTTCCTTGATTGATCGGGAACACCAAGTGCTGAACCTTCGGACTGGCAGCGAGCGACTCGATCGCGTAGTCGTTCCCGATCCCGGAACCTACGTCGAAATAAAGCACGAACTTGCTTTCGGCCGTAGAAAAGCGCACGTCCAATTCCACGTTCCGCGCCGGTGTCGTCTGGCCCCGAACGCCCGGCAGCAGGCAGGCGAACAGCAAAAAGACGGCGAGCGCGCTACGGGGCAAAGGTCGCATGAACTTCGGCAACGCTCCGGTAGAGGGAGAACAGGCTTGGTAGAGAAAGAAGAGAGTGCGACGCCCGAGCGCCCACCCCGGCCCCAGTGTTTTGCCAGGGCCGGCTCGCCCATAGTGCGGCGCGGAAGCCCCCAAAGGCTCCGGCTTCACCGGCGCTCACAGCTTCTGCGCGACCTTCTCCAGGGTGTAGCACTCGATGATGTCCTCGACCTGGTAGTCGCTGTAATCGCCGAGCTTGATGCCGCACTCCAGGCCGGAGCGCACCTCCTTCACGTCGTCCTGGAAACGCCGCAGCGTCGCCAAGCCGCCGTCGTACACCGCTTGGCGGCGGCGCAGCACGCGAGCCCGCGCGGTGCGCGAGATACGGCCGTCGTTGACGATGCAGCCTGCCACATTGCCCTTGCTCAACTCGAACACCTGCTTGACCTCCGCATGCCCGATGATCGTCTCGCGTGATTCTGGGTCGAGCAGGCCGGCCATCGACTCCTTCACTTGGTCGATCAATTCGTAGATGATGGAGTACAGCTTCACCTCCACGCCCTCACGCTTGGCAGCCGTCAGGGCGACGTTCTCCAGCTTCGTGTTGAAGCCGATGATGACGGCATTCGACGCGCTGGCGAGTTGCACATCGCTCTCCGAGATCGGGCCGACGGCGGTGTGGACGAACTCCACGTCCGCCTTCTTGCTGTCGATCTGGTCGAGCGAGAGCTTGATGGCCTCCAGGGAACCCTGCACGTCCGCCTTGACGACGAGACGCAGCATCTTGGGACCTTCGCCCGCACGTTGGAAGAGACTCTCCAGCGTCGCGCGCTGCGGAGCCGCCATCTTCTTGTTGCGGTCAGTGGCGATGCGCTCCTCGCTGAGCGTCTTGGCGTCGCGCTCGTTGTCCATCACCAGGAACTCGTCGCCCGCCCCGGGCAGCCCCGAGAACCCGACGACCCGGCACGGCGTGGACGGCCCAGCCTGCTTGATGGGCTTGCCGAGATCGTCGACGAGCGCCTTGACCTTGCCCGAGAAATTGCCGCAGATGAAGGCGTCACCGCTCTTGAGCGTGCCGCTCTGGACGATGACTGTCGCCGTCGGGCCGCGGCCGGCTTCGAGTTGCGCCTCGATGACCGTGCCGCGCGGGTCCGCGGTCGGGGAAGCCTTCAACTCCATGATCTCGGCCTGGAGCGTCATGAGTTCGAGCAGGTGATCGATGCCCGTGCCCTTAGTCGCGGAGACCGGGCAACAAGGGACATCGCCGCCCCAATCGTCGGGCGTGAGGTTCTGCGCCTGGAGCTGGGTCTTGACGCGGTCGATGTTGGCGCCGGGCAGGTCGATCTTGTTGATGGCGACCATGATCGCCACCTTGGCGGCCTTGGCGTGGTTGATGGCTTCCTGCGTCTGCGGCATGATGCCATCGTCGGCCGCGATGACGATCACCGCAATGTCGGTGACGTGCGCGCCGCGCGCCCGCATCGCCGTGAAGGCGGCGTGGCCGGGCGTGTCGAGGAACGTGATCTTGTGACCGTTGTGCGTGACCGAGTACGCGCCGATGTGCTGGGTGATGCCGCCGGCCTCGCCCTTAGCCACGCGCGTCTTGCGGATGGCGTCCATGAGCGACGTTTTGCCGTGGTCGACGTGACCCATAAAGGTGATGATCGGCGCGCGGGGCTTTAGTTCCTCCTCCGGGTTGACGATCTGCTTCGGCTTAGGAGCCTCGACGATTACTTCCACCTTGTGGACGCCCGCGCCCTTTTCGCGGCGCTCGACTTCCAGGGTGTAGCCGTGCTTCTTGCACAGCGCCATCACCACGTCCTGCTCCAACACCTGGTTGGCGGACGGGAAGATGTTCATCTCGATCAGGTCCTTGTTGAGCTGGAAGGGTTTTAACCCAAGGTGGCCGGCGAGTTCGCGCACGACGATGGGCGGCTTGATGTGCAGCACCTTCTCGCCGGACGGAGTGGTGCTCACGGAAGCCTCGGACACCGGCGCGGGAGCGACCGGAGCCGGGACGGCAGGGGTAAGGGCAGCCAACGGGGTCGAAGGCTCGGCCGCGGAGGTCTGCGGAGCGCGCGTGGACGACCGGGTAGAGATCAAGTCCACCACCGGACGCGGGGCGGGCGGCGCGACCTTCACCGGCGTGGCGGCGGTGCCGGACGATGTGGTGGCGTGCGCCCGCACGG
>CAXTQD010000272.1:0-7646 GCA_964246175.1 uncultured Chthoniobacterales bacterium
CTTCGACCCCGGGCGACGGGATGGAGGGGCGGCGTCCACCACGACCGGTGTCAGGGAACGATCTTCCGGCGCTGGGTCGGGCGGCGGCAAGGGGAGCGCCCTCGCGGCGCGGGGTGCGCCGGGTTTGCGGCGGGGGGTCGCTTCGGTCGGCATCTCAGTTGGCAGGGAGCAGAATTTCCCTCCAACTGGCGGCCTGGTAGCGCACCAGGGGACCTGCGGAGTAGGCCAGGGACTCGTCGTAGTGAAAGCGCAGCGCATCAGTCGCGCGAAAAGTGGCTCCTACGGCCGCACCGGAAACGTCGCCGGAGCCGCTGAAAGTGATGCCATGCAAAGGCGCGTAAATCGCCGCGCAGAAAGCCGTGTCGAGGTTGATGGAAATCTGCGGAGTGCCGCCGATGGACGAGGACACGCCGTAGATTTGCAGGTTGGCGGCGACGCCCGTGTCGTTTTTGAGCTGCGACGCGTTGACGGTGATCGACCCGGAAACGTACAGCTTGGCGGTGATGTTCGGATCGATCTCAATGCTGCCGGTCACGTCGCCGTCCACGAAAATCTCCACGTTGGTGCCTAGCCCCAGGAGCCCGCTGGTGATGTGCAGGCTGCCCGTGATCTTGTTGAAACAGTATTGCGCGGGAAACGTCGAGATACCCGCCGACAAGACCGTCGACCCCGTGACGGAGGATGAGCCCGAGGTACTGCCGCTCCAGGTCGGCGCAGCGACGACGGGCAATGGACAGTACGACGCGTTGTTGACCGTGCCGGTCACGTGGCTGTCTTGAGGGACGCTGCCGCCGTTAGTGTTGACGTTCCCGTAGACCTTGCCGCCCAGCGTGACGACCGCGCCGTCGGCACGCAGGGTGGCGTTGGACCTGCGCTTAAGCGAATCATACTGGCTGCCGGTGGAGGCGGTCGGCAGCGCGGAATTAAAGCTGTCGAAAAGCGAAAGCTTGTTGGCTGCCTGCAGCGAGTCTTTGCTGGCGACAGCGGAGTCAAAGGCGTAGACCGGGCGCAGGTACATCTCGATCTGCCGGGAGACTTGGGGCTGAGCGACGGCGGCGTGGGTGCCCGAGTTGTTGAACAGCGACACGCGCCAGAGGTCGTTGTCCTGGCGCGACGGGCCGGCCACGTGGCCGCCGCTCAGGTACACGGTGCCCGTCGAAACTAAGTGCAGCAGGTTGATGCCGTTTCCATTGGACAGGTTGTTGATGGAACCCAGGGCGGTATTCATGGCGGAACTCAGCGTGATGGGCGCTCCGTCGTTGGGGTTGAGCAGTTTGCTCAGGGAAATCGCGTCCACCGATACGGTTGCTTGTTGTTCCGTGCTACCCTCACCGCCATGGTGAAGGGACAACGCCTGGATGCTTAAAAGGTTCCCGTTGGTGATTCCACCGACAGGATTGACCTGCGCGTTGGCGACGGTGATCACTCCGACAGGGCTGATTTGGAGGTTGTTGAGGTTGCTGGTGTTGATCAGGCTAAGAGACGGCTGCGAATAACCGTCGCCCAGACTGTTGACGCCCGGGACCATGTTGGGCACGAGGTGCGCGATGTCTGCGGAGACCGCATTGATGCCCGCCTCGGCCGTGACGAGCGCCTCGTTCCAGCTCGCGGAGCGGTAGGCGGAATTGTACCGCGAACTGATGCTCAGGAGCGTGTTGGCGGCGATGAACGAGATCACGGTCACGGTCAGCAGCGCGATAACCAGAGTGCTGCCGCTTGCGGAGTCGGAAAACCGTCCGCGGCATGGATAAAAGGAGGCTTTCATGGGAGAGGCGGGGGACAAAAATTAATTTGCCGTGGCAAGATTGCGCAGGTACACGCAGCTGCTGGCGCGGGTGTTTTGCTGCGCCGCGAGGGTCGGCGAGTTGGAGTACTGCGGGGTGAAAAGGATGTCGACGGTCATGCTGCTTCCCTGCTGGGTGAATGCCAGGTCCGCCACCGTGTTGGCCAGCACGGTTTGCGCGCTGCCGGTGTTCCGGATCAGCTGACCGCCCAGCAGGTAGTAGGAAACTGTGTTGGCGTTAGACGGTGCACTCGCGCTGAGCACCAGCGCGTTGAGCAGTGTGCCAAGGTTGAGGTTGAGCGCGCTAGCAGTCGTATTCGGCAGGGTGAGCGTGATGGCAGTCCCGCTGTTTTGCACCGAGACGGTGGAGGCCATGTGCAGGTCGCGCGTCAGGTAGTCCAGCACGCGCAGTTGGTCGTCCTGTGCGTTCATGCGGTAGTCCGCCGCCGCGAAGCTGCGCTCCAGCGAAAAGGTCACCACGAGAATCTGCGTGAGCACGACGGCGCTGATCGCTAGGCTGACCAACAACTCCACCAGCGTAAACCCCGAGGAATGCATCCTGGTTCGTGCCGTCGGGATCATGGGAGCAGCAGCCCTCCGGAAGCCACCACCGTAGAAGTCTCGCGCGAGCGGAGCCTGCCGGCTTGAGCCGAGGTCCAGGTCTCTTGGAAGTCGATCCGCACGGAAGCGGAGTTTTGCAGGTAAAAACCGGGTGGCGGTTGAGAAGCCACGGCCGTGTTGCCGCCCGGGTCACGCGTAACGATGATTGGGCTGACGGGTGGGACCACCGCCGGGTTGGCGGAGACCGTGATCTTTTCGGCGTGGTTGTTGAGCGCGCCGTCGTTAACGGGGGCGATGGTCAACAAGGCCTGGACGCCGCTGGCTGTCGTGAGCTGCGTCCAGGCGGCGGCGCGGCACTGTTCGACGCGCTGTTCCAGGCAGTGCTCCGCGGTGAGAATCTCCCGGTGGGCGCGGGCCGTGCTCAGACATTGGCCGTTGGCCACGTACAGGCCGATTAAGCCAAACGCCGCGATGACGACGCCGACCATCGTTTCCACGAGGGTCGCACCGGCTCTTCTAAACAGACGAAAGTCGATGCAGGGCAGAGCAGAATACTGAGCGGCAGAAGCCATGAGACAGTCTGCCATAAGAGCACAGGCAATACCGTCCGGTGCTTTTCCCTCGATATGCGCCGGCGTTTTGCACATCTTGCCGTGGTTGACCAGAAATCTGCAGTATGCGAAAGGGAAATTTCTCATTGATGAGAATGGGTTCGCCAATAGCATTGCGCTGCTTTGACCGGATACGAAGAAAGCCCATCCATCGAGATGTCAGCGATTGATGGTAATTACTGCGTCATGGCTAGGTAAAGGCAGCCAATTCCCTCTGCCTGTACCGCCATGCTCGCTAGGGTCGCGATACACCTACAAAAGCTGGTCGGCGTCCAGCGGGAACGTAGCCTTGGACTGGCATCCAAGCGCCACCAGTCTGGTCGGCGTGAGCTTCCTGCACAACGCCCTTGTAGAATCTCTTTTACAATCTGCACACGATCCTCATCGGTACGGGGCGGCGTCTGCTTACGGTATGAGAGAGCCCCCAATCTGCTTTATCAATCCGTGCATTAGGGACATGACTCAAGAAAACCCCTAGACCGTGGAGCGGAAATGCCGCAAAGGAGACGCTGCTTAGTCCGAAGGTGAGAACAACTCGCGGTTTGGGCCGGGTAAGCATCCGCTTGATGGAAGAACATCGTGGGACGCGCCACCGCTCTGCGAATTCACATCGTTGCCGTGTCAACTCAACTGGCAAGCGGGTACATGCCGATCAAGCGTCTCGATGAGTTGGGGCACATCAATAGGTTTGGTAAGGTAGTCTTTCGCTCCTAGCGCCATCAACCGCTTCACTTGCTTGGATGTCGCATCAGCGCTGATTACCACTACGGGAATGTCGCGCGTGGGCTCGCTTGCTTTCAGTCGTGCGAGTACCTCCCAGCCCGGCAGATCGGGCAAGTGGAGATCGAGCAAGATCAAGTCGGGTTTTCGACTGCGCGCGATCTCTAAGCCGAGCAGACCTTGTTGCGCGCTGAGCAATTCCAAGCCAGGTCGTGCCTTGAAGATTATCTCGACAAGACGCAGGTTGGGAAGGTTGTCTTCCACATAGAGCACCGAACCGCGGGAGCATTCGCTCATACCAAGCAAGCCAACGGTGGTGATCTGCGCTCTCGCATGCGCGAGCGGCTCCTCTGCTAAGGGCAGTTCTAACCAGAAAACGCTTCCCTCGTTCGGGACGCTGTTCACTCCGATGCTTCCCCCCATCGCTTCCACAAGTCCTTTGCTTAATGCCAGCCCGAGACCAGTACCTTCGGTGTGACTGTACTCCGCGCCGATACGGTCGAAAGGAACAAAGAGCCGCTTGATCTCGTCGGGTTCCAGTCCGTAGCCGGTGTCGGCGACTTGCAGGCGCAAACGTCGTGTTGCGGCCAAGCCCGGGATGTACTCCTCTGGATGCTTATCGTCTGACTTACACTCGGGCAACTCTTGACAGGAAATGGTTACCGTTCCACCGCTGCGATTGTACTTCACGGCGTTGGAGAGGAAGTTGAGCAACACTTGCCGCAGCCGCTGGTGGTCGGCCTGGAGGTGCAAGCCGGTGGCCTCGGCCGCCGTGCAATGGTTGACGCAGCGCACTTCGCGCTCCGCCGCCTGATGGCTAACGAGGCTCAGACACTCCTGCACGACCACGACGACGCCGACCGGTTCGAGCGAAAACGTCAGGCGACCGGCCTCGATGCGCGAGATGGCCAGCACTTCGTCGATGAGGTTGAGCAAATGGCGACCGCCACGCAGGATGTGCCGGACACTTTCCAGCGTGCTCGCCTCTAGTTCGCTGATCTCCAACAATTGGCCGAAGCCGAGGATGGCGTTGAGCGGGGTGCGCAGCTCGTGGCTCATGCGCGAGAGGAACTCGCTCTTGGCGTTGTTCGCCCGTTCGGCCTCTTCTTTCGCTAGACGCATGGCTTCTTCGGCTTGACGGCGTTCCGTCACGTCGCGCGAATTGATGACCATGCCTCCCGCCGCGCTGTCCACGGCTGAACCGACCGCTTGCAGAGTGCGCCAGGAGCCATCCTGGTGCCGGTAGCGAAACTCGCTGGGTGTCCCGCCGCCCTCCCCAGCGGCGAGACGTTCCGTGAAGGCCGCCGTTATTCCAGCCCGGTCGTCCGGATGCACATGTTCGAAAATTGATTGCCCGAGGAGTTCGTCGGAACGGTAGCCGAGCACTCGCTCCACGGCTGGGCTTTCGTAGCGGATAACGCCTTTGGCGTCGGCGACGGTGATAATGTCAGGAGCGTGTTCGATCAGGGCGCGGAACTTGCGCTCGCTGCGGCGGATCTCGCTGCCAAGTTCTCGCAGACTAATGTTCCGCACGGCACTGGCGAGGGTTTGCTCGTGCAGCAGGAATGCCCAATATCCGCAAATCCCCACTTGACTTAACGCGATGGCAAAGTGCATTGCCAGCCGCGTGAAGCCAACGTATCCGGGCTCGAAGAAATAGGTCCCCGCCGGCGCGCCCGCGTTGTGCAGCAGAGCGAAGCCCGTGTGCTGCGCGATGAGACCCAAAGCTCCCGGCCACATACACTTCCAATCCTGGTAGACGATCAGCATGGTGAATGCCGTGAAGAAAAAAAAGTGCATCTCACCCAGGCCATGCATCTGGTAGATGTGCAGGGCGACGAACATCTGTAATGAAATACCCGCGATGCAGCGCGTGATAAAGGAGCGCGGCAGCAAGGTCACCGCCAGCATGAACATCGCCACAGCGCAAGCCGTGATGACGCCGGTGGCCAGCCACGTCTGGTAGAACGTAGCGAGGCCAGTGGCGATGAGTGCATGCAACAGTACGAAGCGCGTCACTAGGCGGTCGCCACGCTCATAGATGGGCTGCATGACCTCTGCACGCTGCGCCGGGGAGAGGATCTCGCCGCCGGCTGGGTAGTCAACACCGGCTTCCACCCCACTGTGCAGTTCGGGTAAGCTGGTATGCAGGGAGAAGTTCATCGCTTGGCGACAGGTTGGATGGATGTAGGTGCGCGAACCGCCACCGTGTTGGTTGGCAGTTCGCAGCCGTAGGCCACCATGACCTCGCGGGTTGGGAGAGGGATTGAGCGGCCGTCCACCAAGGCTTCCAGCGCCAGCCGGACAAATTCGGTTTCCGGAGCCGTGCAGTAGCGCGCCGTGTTATAGTTGCCACGGAAAAGCAGCGTGCGGTTAGATCCACCGGAAACGATAACAGCCTGGGGCGTAGAATACACTCCGCAGGCCGATGCGATACTGCCGTCTTCGTCTACGGTGGCCTCCAGGTCCGAGCCGAACAGATGACCAATGGCGTCCAAACTCCGGTTTTGCTCGGTGCGGCTCTGACCATCGACGACTTGTGCGATCGCCACAAAGTGCACGCGGTCACCGAAGCGTTGGCGCAAGGCGCGAACGTGTTCGGCGTTGAACCGCGAGCATGGGCAATCGGGATTGAAGAAGTGCAGCAGTAGTGGCCTGCCGTCGCGCGTCGCGGCAAAACGCGACGGCAGTACCACGGTGTGTCCGCGGCTGACTTCCTTCCAACCCGCCGGACGGTGGGTTGGCAAAGAGTAACGGATGTCCTGATACCAGAATGTCACGCCTGCCAGTCCCAGCAGCAGAACGGCTCCGGCGAGTACCAGTGTGGTTCGCCAGCAAGGGATCAGGCTCGGAGCGCGGCTTTGGACGCAATCTGGTGAGCGAATTTTCAGCATGGCACAACTGAACTGATAACCGAGCAGCTCAGGTGCCTATCTACGCGCAATCCAAGTTAAGAGCGGTTTTCGACTGATAAATCCGGTAAATTCCCCACCGTCTCGCCGAAAAAACCACATAGTCTCTAGCATGTTCATTCGATGATTGAACTTGGAGAGACGCGCCGTAACGGACTGCGTCTGGTCCTTGCCTCCTTGAACATGAGTGTTCACCCGCATCCTTCATCAGGTACGCGGCAATCGTTTGTGCTGCCCTCTTGCGGCCTGCAGCGTCATCGCGCTTTGGGGACTCGACGGGCTGTTCTGAATGGCAGACGCCGTCACTACTGTAAATACGCATGTTCACCTCGATGACGTGATGGGCCATCAAAGTGGCAAGCGCTGTCGCAACGGTGACCGCCCCAGCGTAGCGCGTGACAACGCCAGCGTCGTGATAAGGCGAGGGTTCGTAGTCGGCAGCGGGGACCGTTTCTGGGATTCCCCTGCCGAGCTTCCACAAGGTTTCGTCGGTTGCCTCTTGCCCCAAGCGTGAACCGGCGGGGCTTCTCAATCGTTTGTTTCATGCGCAATATGGGTTATGCCTGAGCGATCCAGCGCACGTTGGCGCGCCGACGATCCTCAATGACAAAACCAATTTGCCTCGGGAATTAGCCAGATAAATGGCCGTCGTCTGAGAATTAGGATGCCTGTAATAAAAACCGGCCCTTCCCCCTCAGGCCCGTCCCTTTTGACGTAATGTTTTCTACCTTCGAACCGGTTGCTACGGATTGCGGTGACGCCTGACCCTAGTTCGATTGAGCGCCTTCCGATGCCATTGCTTCAGTTTTTCGTTCGTCGGAAGCCGGTCTTCCGATAGGAAACTGTTGAACCGCTGACTCAAGCGCTCTCCTTCCAATCGCTCCAAGAGGTATTCTAGCTGCTCCAGAAATTGACCGCATATTTTCCTCCCACTCCATGCTCGTGCAGCAGAGGCTGGGTTAGCACGCATAGGAAAAATGCGTTTCGCTTCAATGCTCCATGCGCTAGCAATGCTTCGTCAGGTGGAGTCAGGTGGGTGGAAGCAGGTGTGCCACCAAG
>CAXTQD010000273.1:0-7623 GCA_964246175.1 uncultured Chthoniobacterales bacterium
GCCGGCGCGCACCCCGCGTCCGGCACGGGCGGCCGGCCAGATCCGGCTCGGGTTCACGGTGGGCTGGGACCCGAACAGCTTCGACTTGCTCAACGCGCACTTGGACAAGCTCACGCACGTTTGTCCGGAGTGGTTCAGCGTGACGGCGTCGGACGGCGAGTTCGCGGGCGAGAACGACGTGCCGCTGCTGCGTGCCTTGGTCGGCAAGCCCGTCGTCCTCCTGCCGTTGATGACCAATTTCGCCGGCGAGGGGCGAAAGCCAGAGGCCATCGAAAACCTCGCGCACGGCTCCGTCGAGACGCAGAACAAATTTGTCGAAAACCTCAAGCGTCGCCTAGGCGATATCCGCGCCGGCGGCGTGCTCATCGACTGGGAAGGCATCGACGCTGCGTACGAGGACGATCTCACGAAGTTTCTCACCCGCATCGCCGACGCGCTGCACGAGGCCGGGCTGCAACTCTGGCTCCAGGTGCCCGTCGGCGAGGAACGGCAGGCGTACGACATCGAGTCGCTCGCCGACGTGGTCGATTTCTTCGTGGCGTCCTTGCACGACCAGGTGTCGGAGGAAGACGCGCCGGGACCCGTGGCGGCGCAGGATTGGTACGAGGGCTGGCTGTCGGCCATCGGTAGCTACGGCGATTCGGAGCAGTGGGTGATTTCCCTGGGTAACTACGGCTACGACTGGGCGCAGGACACGGTGCCCAATCCGCGTACCGGCTGGCGGCGCGCGGACACGATCAGCTTCGCTGACGCCATGAGCCGCGCCGCGTACGCCGGGGAAGGCAACTCGCAGAGCGGCGCGCCGGAGTACAACCCATCCTTCGACTACACGCTCGCCGGCACGAACCACGAAGTGTGGTTCCTCGACGCCGTGTCGTTCCTCAACCAGGCCCGCGCGGCGCATGCGAAAGGCTTCAACAACCTGGCCATCAGCCGCCTCGGCACCGAGGACCCGCAGCTCTGGACGGCGCTCGACCTGATTGGCCTGTCGCAGTTGACGAAGGCGGACCTCGCGCCCTTGCTCGAACTGAAGGTCGGCAGCGCCATCACCAACATCGGCGAGGGCGAGATTATCACGGCGGACATTTCGCCCGAGGACGGCCGGCGCACCATCAATCTCGACGAGGCGACCGGCCTGTGCGCGACGACGTACGACAAGTTCCCCGAGTACCCGACGCTCTACCACCAGGGCGCGGGCGGCGAGCACCAGGTGGCGCTGACCTTTGACGACGGCCCGGACCCGACGTGGACACCCAAAATCCTCGATATCCTCAAGGCCAAAGGCGTGCCCGCGACCTTCTTCATCCTCGGCCAGCAGGCCGAGAACTATCCCGGCATCGTGCGGCGCGTGGTGGCGGAAGGCCACGAAATCGGCAGCCACACCTACACGCACGTCAACCTGTCGCTGGTGGACGACGAGCGCGTGCGCATCGAACTCAACGCCACCCAGCGCCTGCTCCAGACGATCACCGGCCGCTCGACGACGCTCTTCCGCCCGCCGTACGAGGCGGACTCTCGGCCGAACGTCATCTCCGAGATCACCCCGCTGCTCATCGCCCAGGACCTGGACTATCTGCCCGTGATGGAAAGCATCGACACGGAGGACTACACGCTGCCGGGCGCGGACGTGATCTTCCAGCGCGTCAAGCAGCAGCGGCGCAACGGCAGCATCATCCTCATGCACGACGCGGGCGGCGACCGTTCGCAGACCGTCGAGGCGCTGCCGAGGATCATCGACTACCTGCACGCACGGGGTGACCAGATCGTGTCCATCAGCACGCTTCTCGGCACCACGCGCGACTCGGTCAACCCGCCGTTGACGGCCAAGGACCACTCGCTGGCGCGCATTGCCAGCAACATTGGATTTCGCTCGTTGCACGTGGCGTTCGGCTTCCTGTGGGCGTTCATGATCGTGGCGACGGTCCTGATCGTGTTGCGCACGCTCCTGGTAATCGCCCTCGCGTTGACGCGCCGCGCGCCGGATGTGGTCGAGGATGGCCGGCTCACGGTGCCATTGAGCGTCATCATTGCGGCCTACAACGAGGAGAAGGTGATCGCCGCGACGCTGCGCTCTGTGCTGGACACCGACTACCCGGGTGAAGTCGAAGTCATCGTCATCAACGACGGTTCCAAGGACCGTACCGGCGAGGTCGTGCAGGGACTTGTCACCCAGCATCCCTCCTTGCGCCTGATCGAACAGGCCAACGCCGGCAAGAGCGAGGCGCTGCGCCGCGGCGTCGATCTGGCGAGCCACGACCTGCTCGTCTTTTTGGACGCGGACACGCTCTTCCAGCGCGACACCTTGCGCGGGTTGGTCACGCCGTTCACCGATCCGCAGGTGGGTGCCGTCTCGGGCCACGCGCGCGTCGGCAACGTGCGCAGCTTCATCGCGCGCTGCCAGTCGCTCGAATACATCTGCGGATTCAACCTCGACCGCCGCGCCTACGACGCGTGGAACTGCATCACCGTGGCCCCCGGGGCGGTCAGCGCCGTGAGTCGGCAGGCGCTGCGCGAGGTGGGCGGGTTCCAGCCCGACACCCTCGCGGAAGACACCGACCTGACGCTCGCGCTCCACCGCCGCGGTTACCGTGTGCGCTACATGGCCGGGGCGGTCGCGTGGACCGAAGCGCCCGAGACGATCCGCGCGCTCGCCAAGCAACGCTTCCGCTGGTGTTTCGGCACGATGCAATGCCTCTGGAAACACCGTGACATGCTCTTCAACCCGCGCTTCCGCGCGCTCGGGTTCTTCAGCCTACCGAGCATCTGGTTTTTTCAAATTATCTTGGTGGCGCTGACCCCGCTGGTGGACCTGCTGCTGCTGGCTTCGATCCTCTTGGGCGACGGTCGGGCGGTACTGCCGTACTTCCTCGTTTTCTTGGTGCTGGACCAACTCCTCGCCATCCTGGCCTGCGTGCTGGAGGGAGAACCGCTGCGCAAGAGCTGGATCATGATCCCCATGCGCCTGGTCTACCGGCCGCTGCTGAGTTGGGTGGTGTGGAAATCCATCGTCAACGCTTTTCGCGGAGTGCTCGTTGGTTGGGGCAAGCTAGAACGGACGGCAGCGGCCACCGTGCCATCGCGGGCGTAAGCGTGAGAAGGGCTTTCGTTCCGTTTGTCTTGGCAGGCTGCCTGCTGTTCGGCGCGTCGTGCGGCCGGCCGGATAAACCGCCGGAGCCCGTCGCCGAGCACGTTTCCGCCGCGCGTACGCTGCAAGTGCCCGCGCACGGCGCCTACACCGGTGCATACATCGACTTCGGCGAACAGGAGGACGCCGTCACGCTCGAAGGGATCGAGGAATTTGATGAACTCGTCGGGAAGCACCAAGCGATCATCGCTTTTTCGAGCTACTGGGGAGAACAGAACTTCCCGACCGCCGCCGCGCAGGTCGTCACCGCGCATGACTCGGTCCCACTGATCTTCTGGTCGCCGTGGGACCGGCCCTACCGTGAGGACCTCATCATGCTGCACGGGCCGGACCGGTTCAGTCTGGACCGGATTTTGGCCGGGCACTGGGATGCGTACATCGACGGGTGGGCGGATGCGGCGAAGGCGGTGGGTAGTCCGCTGCTGGTCTCGCTGTGCAACGAGATGAACGGGACATGGTTCCCATGGAGCGGGGCTTACTACGGGGGGACGCGCCCTATCGCGGGCACCGTGCCCACACGCTACACCGGGCCGGAGTACTTCAAGCGCGCGTACCGGTACATCGTGGACCGGGTGCGGGCGCGCGGCGCGACCAACGTGCGTTGGGTGTTCCAGGTCAACAACTTCGGCGACCCATATTCCGACGCGAACGGCATCGCGCAATATTACCCTGGTTCAGACTACGTCGATTGGCTCGGGCTGAGCGTGTACGGCCTGCTTTTTCCTGAAGGTCATTGGGACGACTTCGACGACATGATCGACAAGCCATATGCCGAGTTGGCCGCGGTCGATTCGACTAAACCGATCATGCTGGCGGAGTGGGGGGTCGGGGAATTTCCTAGCAAGGGCAGCAAGGAGGAGTGGATCACCGATGGTTTCGAGCGCCTCGGACAAAACTTCCCACGGCTGCATGCCGCCGTGTATTGGCACGAACGCTGGCAAAACGGCACGACGCTGCTCTACAGCAACCTGCGCGTGAACTCCTCGCCAGCTTCACTCGACGCGTACCGCCATGGCGTGGCGTCGCCGTTCTGGCTCGACCGGCCGATCTGGCGTACGCCGTGAAGACATGGCCCCTCAAAGTTCGAAGAACGAACGCAGCTTGGACAGGAACCCGGCCTGGTATTCCTGCTGCTTGGCGATGAGCAACGCCGACTGCTGGGCGCGCGCCGCGACGATCCCCTCGGTGGCGAGTTGACGCTGGGCGAGCAGTTCGCTCAGACGCTGGAGCAGATCGGGGTCGCCGGCGATGATTTCTCCGAACGTGCGCTTGGTTACTTCCATCACCTCGCAATCCTCGACGGCCGAGACGCTCGCGCTGCGCTTCTCGCCTGTGAGCAGCGACATCTCGCCGAAGCAGTCGCCGTCCCGCAGGGTTGCCACGCGCGCCGGCTGGCCGTCCACCAAGACGGTGACGGCTGCTTCGCCGGTCACCAGCACGAACATCGATGCGCCTTCGGCCTTTTCGCGGATGATCGTTTCGCCGCGCCCGTAGTGGTGAACCGGCGAACGCTCGACCAACGTGGCGAGGTGATCGGCGCGCATCCCACGAAAAAGCGCCTGGGTCTGGAGCAGTTCGCGCGTGTCGTGGGACACGGCTTCGGCGGGTCGAGTGCGTTCGAGGTGGAGGGTACGGATCGGGTAGGGGATCTTGATGCGCTGGCGACGCAAGGCATACCAGACATTCGTACGGACGGCATCGGCAATGTTGTTGTAGAGGCGATGGTCGCTGAACCAAAAGCGGACTTCGTAAATGATGCCGCTGTCGCCGAAGTGTTTCAGGAACACGGTGGGAAACGGCTCGGCCAGCACTCCGCCAGCCGAAGCGGCAGCGTGGGCGAGCACGTCCTTGACCCGGTTGGGCGGGGCGTCGTAGTCAAGGCAGATTTCCAGCCGCATCGCGTGGACCGGACCACCCCCGTGGTAGTTGAGGATGGTCTGGTGGACGATCTGTTGGTTGGGTACGTCGAGCTGGATCGAGTCGTTGGTGACGAAGCGCGTCGAGCGCCAGTTGATCTCGACGGCCTGGGCGTGGTGGTTGTCGATGTGCAGCCAGTCGCCGACGCTGAAGGGTCGGCCAAACTGTAACGCGAAGCCCGCGATGATGTTACCTAACGAATCCTGCAACGCAAAACCGAGGACGATCCCGACTACCCCGGAGGCGGCGAGTAGCCCGGGCACCGGTTTGCCGTAGCCGAACTGCACGATCAAAAGAATCGTGACGACAAACAGGAGCAGACCCGTCACCTCGCGGATGAACTTCGGCACGGGCACCTTGCGGCGGCCCTCGAAGTACCAGCGCCAGAAGTACTGGTCGAGCAGCCGGATGAGCACGCCGACGCCGAGGACCGACGCCGTCGCGCCGAGTTCGCGCGCGAACGGGAGCCCGACCCGCAGGAGGGCGTTCGCCAAGTAGACAGCGAAGACCGCGCTGAAAAGCTGGTAGACGATTCCCAGCCGGGTGCCGACACGGTGTTTGAAGAATTTGCCGGTCCCGAAAAGCAGCAAATAAAAGCCGACGCCGACCGCCACCGCCTCGCCGAACCGGCCGACGTTGAACGTGGTCAGGTCGCCCGACGGGTCGGCGAGCGGAAGGCAGGCAGGAAACACGTCCGCCGTTCTAACACTGGCAGTTACGAGTCGGCAAGCTCTTGGAACGAACACCGCCGGCGCGACGGGATTTAACTCTCCGTCGCTTCCAAGAAGCCTTCCAACTGCCGGATGCGTGTCGGGTGGCGCATCTTGCGGAGCGCCTTCGCCTCGATCTGGCGGATGCGCTCGCGCGTCACCTTGAACTGCCGGCCCACTTCTTCGAGTGTGCGGCTGTAGCCATCGATCAGGCCGAAGCGTTGTTCAAGCACCTGACGCTCGCGCTCGGTGAGCGTTTCGAGCACGTCCTTGATCTTGCCCTTGAGCAGGACAATGGCCGTCATGTCGGACGGGTTATCCGCGCCCTTGTCCTCGATGAAGTCGCCGAAGTTTGTGTCCTCGCTGTCACCCACCGGGGCTTGGAGCGAGATCGGCTGCTGCGCCATCTTGAGCACCTGGCGCACGCGCTCGACGGGGAGATGGACTTCCTCCGCTACCTCTTCCGGGGTCGGTTCGCGGCCGTACTCTTGGACCAACTGCTTTTGCACGCGCATCAGCTTGTTGATCGTCTCGATCATGTGGACCGGGATGCGGATCGTGCGCGCCTGGTCCGCGATGGACCGGGTGATCGCCTGCCGAATCCACCACGTCGCGTAGGTCGAAAACTTGTAGCCCCGGCGGTACTCGAACTTTTCCACCGCCTTCATCAGGCCCATGTTGCCTTCCTGGATCAAGTCGAGGAACGACAGGCCGCGGTTCGTGTACTTCTTGGCAATGGAAATGACCAGACGCAGGTTGGCTTCCACCATCTCGTCCTTGGCTTTGCGCGCCTTGCGCAGCCAGCCCTTGAGTTCGTGGTATTCCTTGATGAAGTCGTCCGGGGTCAGCCAGAACTGGTGCTCCAACTCCTTGAGCTTCGCGCCGTAGTCGATCCGGTGCGACCCGCCCGCCGGCGTCTGACCCTGATGAGCTTGGAGCTGCGTCAACACTTTGAAGTTGTTGTCCGCCAAGGCTACGAACTCCTCGGTGACCTTCTGCTTGAAGTAGAACTTCGGGTAAAGCTTCTGGATGGCCTCGTGCTGGCGGTTAAATTCCTTGCGGCTTTCCTCGGCCTTGCCGTTGCCGGCGGCTTGCACGAGGTACAAACGCTCCAACTCGTCGCGGTGCTGTTCGACCTGCTCGCTGAGCTTGGGCAGATTCTTGAGGTAGCGTTCGCGGCTGTCGATCTTCTTGTCGAGGATCACGCGGTCAAACCGCTCGCGGTTTTCAATGAGCTTCTGGGAGAGTTCCAGGTGGGCGCGCGCGATGAACCCGAAGCGGTTCAGATGCTTCTGCACGCGGGCTTCGGCGTCTTCGATGCGCTTGGAAATCTCGACCTCCTGCTCGCGGGTGAGCAGCGGGACTTGGCCCATCTGCTTGAGGTACATGCGGACGGGGTCGTCGAGGATGTCGAGACGGCCGTTGGTCTCGCCCTTCTCGTCGTCCTTCTCCTCCTTGTCGTCGTCCTCGTCGCCCTCTCCCTCGGCGTCGGCATCCTGGTCCTTC
Source organism: uncultured Chthoniobacterales bacterium (assembly GCA_964246175.1). Classification (GTDB taxonomy): domain Bacteria; phylum Verrucomicrobiota; class Verrucomicrobiia; order Chthoniobacterales; family SZAS-18; genus CAHJWO01. Next base: position 7,279 of record CAXTQD010000273.1, read on the forward strand.
TTGAGGTCCTTGTAACTGTCAACGTCGCTGGCCTCGATGATGTCGATCTCCAGCGAACGCAGGCGCGTCTGGATGGACTCGATCAGGTCGGGGTCGTTGACGCCGTCAGGCAGCGCCTCGTTGAGGTCGTCCCAGGTAAGATAACCCTGCTCCTTGGCGAGCTTGATGAGTTCGCGGATTTTCTCCTGCGTGTCGTGGGCCTCGGCGATGACCTTCGGCGCAGGTGCGGCGACGTGATGGACGATAGCCTTCGCTGTGGCGGATGCCTTGACGGAGCTACTCCCCTTGGGCGCAGCGGCTTTGGCGGCCGGGCGAGACTCGGGCTTGGCGGCCTTGGATTTGGTC
>CAXTQD010000274.1:0-4035 GCA_964246175.1 uncultured Chthoniobacterales bacterium
CCGCCAGCGGCGCCGACGTTCTCGGGTTTCGTCTTCAAGATTCAGGCCAACATGGACCCACGCCACCGCGACCGCATCGCGTTCGTGCGGGTGTGCTCGGGCAAATTCGAGCGTGACATGACCGTCACCCACCTGCGCACAGGCAAGAAAGTGCGCCTGTCCTCGCCCCAGAAGCTCTTTGCCCAGGAACGCGAGATCGTGGACGAGGCATTCCCTGGTGACATCGTGGGGCTAGTCGGGCACGACGCGTTTGGCATCGGCGACACGCTCAGCGACCAGGACGAGTTCATCTACGATGAAATTCCCCGGTTCGCGCCGGAGTGCTTCGCGTACCTGCGCAACCCGCAGACAGCCAAGTACAAGCAGTTCCGGCAGGGGCTGGACCAGCTTTTGCAGGAAGGGGTCATCCAGGTCTTCCACCTGCGCGATTCGGTCATCAAGGTGCCGCTGTTGGCGGCGGTCGGCCCGTTGCAGTTCGAGGTTGTCCAGTATCGGCTCCAGAGCGAGTACGGGGCCGAGTCCCGCCTCGAAACCGCCGCCTGGGATCGGGTGCGCTGGCTCGACGCGGACTTCGCCCCTGACAAACTCGCCGAACTCAAACTGCCCACCGGCGCGGCGTTGGCCGAGGACACCGACGGCCAACCCGTCGTGCTCTTCCCGAGCGAGTGGTCGGTGCGCTATTTTACTGAGCGCAACGCCGACGCGGCGCTCCACCCCACACCAGCCAAACGCCCATCCGAAACCGAAACGGCGGTGTGAGCGCAAGAAAGGATGAACGTTTTGGCCCACGGGCTGCTCTCACGGACATCTTTATTCCTGCCTTGCCAAAACTTGCGCCATCCGCCAGCCTCGGCCCTGCCATGACCCGCCGCTTCCAACGTTTCCTGTTTCTGGCGCTGCTCGTGGCGGCGTGCGTCGGCACGGCGCGGGCGCAGACCTGGAACGTCGTCCGCTACGAGAACCGCGACTACCTGACGCTGCGCAACGTCGCGGAGTTCTACCGGCTCCAGTACCAGCAGGAAGGCCATATGGTGATGCTCTCGTCGCCGGGCTGCACGATCCGCGGCGACATCGGCTCGAAGGAACTCGTCATCAACGGGGTCAAGTTCATCATGAGTAGCGACCTCGCCCTCTCGGGTGACAGCGTGCTCCTGTCCCGGCTCGACCTGACCAAGCTCGTCGAGCCCGTCCTGCGCCCCAACCGCATCCGGGGCGCGTCGGCGATCCGCACGGTGGTGATCGACGCCGGCCACGGCGGGTACGACCGCGGGGCGACAAGCGTGTACGGCTGCGAGGCGGACTTCGCCCTCGACGTGAGCCTGCGCCTGAAGGACCTCCTCCAGCGCCGCGGCCTGCGCGTGGAGATGACGCGCCACGACAACACCTTCATCCCGCTCCAGGATCGGGCGGCGTTCGCCAACCAGTTCCGCGACGGCATCTTCGTGTGCATCCACTTCAACGCCGGCAGCGAGACGGCGACGGGCATCGAGACGTACACGCTCGCCCCGCGCTTCGTGCCTTCCACGGGCGACGACAGCCCGACGGCCTCCTGCCTAATGCCGTGCGCGGGCAACGTCGAGGACCCTGAGAACATGGCGCTCGCCACGGCGATGCACGCTTCCCTCCTCAACCGTCTGCCGATGGTGGACCGCGGCATCAAGCGGGCACGGTTCTGCGTGCTGCGGCTCTGCACGATCCCGGGCGTGCTGATTGAGGGTGGCTTCGTGAGCAACCCGTCCGAAGCCTCGCGCATCGCCCAGCCCGCCTACCGGCAGGCGGAGGCCGAGGCTATCGCGCTGGCGATCCAGAACTACCAGAGCGCCACCAATGTCAACGGCCCGCCGCCAATGCTGGTCGACGGCAACACGCAGGGCGACCACCCGTCGCTGAGCATCACGCCTGGCCAGGTGCAGACCCAGGGAGGCATCCCGACCATCGGCGCGTCGGTGCCGCTGGACCCCGTCGTTAACCGTCTGCGCCAGATGCAGGAGCAGACCTTGTCTGCCTCGCCGACGCCGAGCGCAGGCAATGGCCCGACGGTCACCGTGCCGCATAACTAGGCGGTTGTTCGTCGTGGAAGCGTCCGAACGCCAGCGGCCCATCGGTGTCTTCGACTCCGGCGTCGGCGGCCTGACAGTCGTCAACGCCCTGCGCCAGCTCCTGCCCGCAGAAGAGATTTTCTATCTCGGCGACAACGCCCGCATCCCCTACGGCAACAAGGGCGCGGCCACGGTGGAGCGGTACAGCTTCGAACTCACCGGCTTACTCCTGGCCGAAGGGGCCAAGGCCATCGTCGTCGCGTGCAACACCGCGACCGCGCTGGCCGTGCCGCGGTTGCAGGAAGCCTTGAAGGTGCCGGTGCTCGGCGTGATCGCGCCCGGGGCCGCGGCGGCGGTAGCGGCGACGCGGAACGGCCGCGTCGGAGTGATCGGCACCCACGCGACGATCAGCAGCGGGGCTTACGAACGCGCCCTGCTCGCGCTTGCTCCCGACCTGTTCATCCGTGCCGAGGCATGCCCGCTGTTCGTGCCTTTGATCGAGGAGGGTTTGCTGGACGACCCGCTGACGGACCAGCACATCGCCCGCTACCTGCGGCCGGTGTTGGACGCCAAGGTGGACACGCTGATCCTCGGCTGCACGCACTACCCACTCTTGAAGGAAGCCATCGCGCGGCAGGCGGGGCCGGGCGTGCGATTGGTGGACTCCGCCGACAACTGCGCTCTGGCGGTGCGCGACCTGTTGGCGGAAGCCGGCCTCGCCGCACCGGAGGAACATGCCGGCGCGCTCCAGGTGGCGCTCACCGACGCGAGCGACCGTTTCCTGCCCGTCGTCGAACGCGCCCTCGGCCTGCGTGTCGGCGAGGTCGGCTTGCGCCGGGTGCAAGGTGTGGCGCTCGCGGGCGGCTTGTAGGGAACGCCTCCAGCGCTACGTTCCGAGGCACATCCGCTCCACGATCCGCGCGATGTTGCGGGCATCGTCGAGCCCGCGATGATGTCGCCCCTCGAAGTTCATGCCCAGGTGTTGGAGCGCCCCGGTGACCCCGAGCTTTTTCTTGCGGCCGAGGACTTGGGCACAGGCAGCTTTGAGGTTCAAGTGACCTGACTGAAACGGGTACGCGACCCGGTGAAACTCGCAGTCTCGTGTGAATTGGGTGCGGTCGTAATCGCCCCACGAGCAGAAAAGTGCATCTTCAAATTCGCCTGCCCACCGGGTCATCGCTTCGAGCGCCTGCCCGAACGAAGGCGCGGCAGTCACATCCGCTTGCGTGATCCCAGTCAACCGGGTGCAGAAGTCGGTCAGCCCCGGGTGCCGGATCGGACGCACGAACGTCTGGAACTCGGACGCGATCCCGAAGGTGCGCGCGTCCTGCATGACGGCGCCGATCTCGATGATCTCCATCTCGTCCCGCGGTACGGCTCCGTCCTCGGAGCACGTTGCCTCTAGATCCACGATCAAGTAATGAGCGTTGGTGATCTTCATCGCTTTCTGCCCGATCCTAACTACCTAGCTGGAACAACCGTTCGCGCAGTTGCTCGGTCCAGCGTGACAAGTACGAGAACCGCTGGTAGAGACCCAGCAGCGTTTCGGCAGCGTCGGACGGGCGCGCGGCGGTCCAGAGGGCATCGAAGCCTTGCAGTTCGCCCTCTGCTTGGGTGAGTAGGGTGGCGAGTTCGTCCAGCGCGGCCTCCACCTTTTCGCGCACGGCGAGTTCTTCCCGGGCTAGGAGGGCCTTTGCCAACGCCGAGGACGCAGCGGCCTTCTTTGTCAAAAGGGCGTCCGTCTCGCGCAGCAGGCCATGCACCGCCACGAACCGATCAGCCAACCCGGCTGGCACGTTCGACGGACCAGTGAGCCGGACATGTGGATATTCGAGTTCGAGCAGGTGACGCAAGCGGGACTTGGGGTCGCGCAGGGTCGTCTGCGCCGCGTTGAGCCGGGCGAAGGCGGCGTCCGCGTCCGCCGAGGTCGCCTGGTCGGGGTGTTCAGTGCGGCTAAGGTCGTGGAACGCTTCCTTGATCCGTTCCGGGTCGAGCC
>CAXTQD010000274.1:4045-7583 GCA_964246175.1 uncultured Chthoniobacterales bacterium
AGCCACGGACGGCGCTCCTCGCCGAGCCGCGCGAAAAAATCCTCGGCCATCTCACGTGTCCAACCCGCTCACGCGGAGAAACTCTCCCCGCACGAACAATGCGCGACGGCGTTGGGATTCGTCACCTTAAAGCCGCCCTTTTGCAGGTCGTCGCTGTAGTCCAGCAGCGAACCGCTGACAAAGAGCGCACTCTTCGGGTCGACCACCACACGCACCTGCGCGCTCTCGACCATGATGTCGCGGTTAGCCGGGCCGTCCACGAGGTCCATCTTGTACTGGAGTCCCGAGCAGCCCCCGCCGATCACCGCCACGCGGAGCGCACCCTGCGGCCGGCCCTGGCGTTCCAGGAGCGAGCGCAGCTTCTTGCTGGCCGGGTCGGTAACCTTGACGAGGCGTTCGTTGCCGATCTTGAACTTGATTTCGCCGGCGGGGCTCATAGATGACACCGGGCAGTTTATCACAGGGCCGCCGCGGCGTCGCGGGCTTCTTGCTCCATGGGTGCGAACAGGTAGCCATCTGTGAGGCACTCGCGGAGATACTTTCGCAAGAAGGGCCGGATGCCACCCAGTCGCTCGTACTGCCGGGTATGGGTCAACTCATGGGCGAGCAACTGGCGGTCGCGGTGGTACGGCGAACGTAAAAAGATGCCGTAGCGCGCCGACAAGCCGACCGTTTCTTGGGAGAGCGTGCCGGTCCAGAGGCCGAGCTTCTGGAGGAGCCAGTTGTGCGGCAGCGGCAGGCGGGGCAGGACGAGCAAGCGGACACGTTCGGGGTACACCACGCCGAGCGTTCGTGCATCGGCGAGCTGATCAGCGTTGAGCGGGATACCTTGGGCGAGGATGCGCTTTTCCTGCCATGTGATCCAGGCATAACCGGGCGGCACCATCAAGGGCACCAACAGCCTTGCGAGTGGTCGCAGGAACGCGCCAGCCATTGTCATTTCGCCCCTGGCCGTGCCGTCGTCACGCACTGCCGCCAGACGTAGTCGAACATCGCCGCGAACTCCACCTTTTGCAGGTGGCCGATCTCCTTGCGGTACTCGTGTTCGCCGTACTTGTACTGCTCGCACAGGTGGATGAACAACGACGGGTCCCAGTTGGTCTGCCGCGCCATGTGCGGGGCGGCGTCGCTGGCGCGGCTCTGCATTTCCTGGAAGACGGGCTGTTCGCCCGCACGGCGCATCCAGTAGCGGGCGTTCTCGAAGTCACCTTCTCGCCGGTGGATCATCCCGTGCCAGTACGCGGCGAGGTCGCCCTCGTCCTGCTGGGCGTGCTTGTGGGCGTCGTCAAGGGCGTTGTGGTAGTAACAGAGTCCCGCGCGCACGAGACCAGCGGGGGCGCCGGGCAAGAGAGGTTCGCCGCCGAAGACCTTCGCGTCGTCGGCCTCGCGCAAGCGGATGACGAGTTCGTAGTCGGTGGGCTCCTTGGGCAGGGGTTCGTCGAGGGTGCGTTCGTGCAGGAGGAGGCGTTGGATGTAGTCCGGGTAGCGGCTCATAACACCCTCAAGTTGCCGCAAGTGCCGCGCCGGGCAAGGGACTTGCTACGCTGGCGATTCATGCGTCCTCCAAAGAAGAGCAAGAAGAGTAGCTGGACCGTTCCCTTCGCCTGCGCGCTGGCCGTCACGGGCCTGCCGCTGGCGCTCGTGCTGTTGTCGCACCACGCCGCCAACGCTGCCGCTGTCCCAGCACCGACGGTTGCCAGCGCGCCGCAGCCAACGACGGCCGCCGCTCCGGCGACCGACCCGCAGGCTCCGGCGGTGGAGGTTTCGCTCGGGGACGCGCTGGGCCGGCACTGGTTGCAGGCCGAGTACCGCGGCGACGGACGCAGCGAACTGCGCGTCGCCTTCGCCAACCGGCACACCGCGCCCCTGAAGGTAACAGTGGACTCCGGAACGATCTTCGAGACGCCCGACCTGCGCAACCAGATGGTCGTCGCGCGCGGCCAGACCGTCGAGGTGCCTGCGGGCGGGACACGCTCGGCGTGGCTCAACGCCGCCGCCACCCGCTCGACCAACGCACTCGCCGACCAACCTTACAATCTTTGCCCCGACACGCTCCTCCACCTGCAAGCCCTCTTCGCCGCGGTGGACCGCTGCCCGGAATATTCCCGTGAATCCGTGCAGTGCGCCGTGCTGATGCTCACCGAGAATGCCCCGCTAAACCTCTTCGCCAAGTTCGCCGTCCTCTCGGGTGATCAACCTACGCGCACGACCTCGCCCGCCTACAAGGTCAACACGGCCGAGATCCTCGCCGCCCTCTCGCTGGTCAAGGAAGCCGGCTACGCGCGCATGAACCTCCTCGCCGCTCAGGAGGGCCAACTCAAGATCGAGTCAATGATCGATCCCCTCGCCCACGCCGCGGCGGTGAAGTACTACAACCTCTCCACCGAGCAGGAGTGGACCTACTGGCGCGACGAACTGCAAAAAGGCGACGTGAGCACGCGCCACTACGCGCTCTACGGCATCGGCCGGTATTATCCCGATGTGGCGCTCCAGATGTTGCCCGACTGGGCGCGGGCGGGCCAGCTTTCCCCGCTGATGCGCGCGTCGGCGATCCAGGCGATGGCCGAGACGCACAAGCCGGAAGCCATCAGCGTGCTCCAAGGACTCGTGAGCGAATTCGGCGCGGCGACGGAACTGGGCCAGTCCGCGCGCAAGGCCATCGCGTACCTGGAAAACCAGCGCGCCGCCCCGGCCAACAACGGGCCGGTGGAGTTCCGCCTGTCGCAGGCCAGCCTGCGCTGAAAACCAAAATCAGCCGGTCATCGGCTGCCAGGTGACGCTGAGTAGCGCGAGCAGCGTTAGCAAGGTGGAAAGATGGAGCAGGATGTGGGCGGTGTTCGGAACGATGCCGTGGCGCGGCGGCAGGAACGCATGCGTGCGTGCGACCGAACATTTGTTGATACCGGGGACCGCCCGTTTTTCTTCGGGCTGCCACAGATAGGGCAGCCACCACGCCCGCAACTGGCCGACGAACAGGATGCCGTAGCTGATCCACAGCCACCGCAGAGGCCAGTGGGAGAAAGGTTCTCCAAAGTGCTGCCAACTCCAAGCCAGACTGAGGGTGAAGGGGACGCTCTGCATCAAAGTCACGACGGCCAACCGCGACAAGGAATCCTGGCGGCGGACGGCGGCCACGTCGTTCAGGCGTCCGAGCGGCACCCAATCGTGCAGCCACAGGAAAGCCACCTGAAAGGCTTGCAGCACCAGCAGCGTGGTTTGCATCCTGCGGTTTACAACGCGGTGCATACGGCGGCAAGAAGCTTCGGAGGATCGTTTTCTCCGGGCAGAAAGGCCATGCCGGGTGGCGCTACCGCCGTTGGACACCGCCGCTTTACAAGCCGAATCCCTTGCACGAAGGTGGCCGGCTCGACCCCTATGACTACCTTCCTGATTGATTTATTGCTGACGGCACAGGTCATTGTCGCTCTCCTGCTGGTGCTCGTCGTGTTGTTGCAGCGTCCGCGCAGCGAGGGCCTGGGGACGGCGTTCGCCTCGGGCACAATCGAGACCTTCCTTGGACCTGCCACAGGGGTTCTCG
>CAXTQD010000275.1:0-7575 GCA_964246175.1 uncultured Chthoniobacterales bacterium
TCCTATGTCCGCCCCACCCGCCACCAAGCGCATCGCCGCCGGCCGCAAGGCCGTCGGCATCGACCTGGGCACGACGTTCTCGGCCATCGCCCACATCGACTCTTACGGCAAACCGCAGATTCTGCCCAACGCCGAGAGCGAACGCATCACGCCCTCGGTCATCCTCTTCGACGGCTCCAACGCCGTCGTCGGCACCTACGCCAAGCAAAACAGCGTCGCCGAGCCCGAGAAAATCGTGGACTTCGTCAAGCGCGAGATGGGCAAGAGCAAGGACGAATTCCATCGGGAGTTCGCCGACAAGATTTTCTCGGCGGAGGAACTGAGCGCGCTCATCCTCAAGAAGCTCAAAAACGATGCGGAGAAGTATCTCGGCGGCGAGGTGTCGGACGCCGTGATCACGGTGCCCGCGTACTTCAACGACTCCGAGCGCATGGCAACGATCCACGCCGGGCAGTTGGCCGGGTTCAACGTCCTGCAAATTATCAATGAGCCCACGGCGGCGGCGCTCGCCTACGGGTTGGACAAACTGGACACCAACCAGACGGTGTTCGTCTTCGACCTGGGCGGCGGCACGTTCGACGTGACGATCATGCGCATCGAGAACCAGCACATCAAGATGCTGGCGACCAACGGCGACCACCGCCTCGGCGGCAAGGACTGGGACGACATCATCGTCAACCTCGTCGCGGAGGAGTTCGACCGCTTGCACGGCGAGAATCCGCTGCTCGACCTGCAATCCTACCAGGAACTCCAGAGCCGCGCGTTGGCCGCGAAAATCCAGCTCTCCAGCCGGCCGCGCACGACCATCGTGCACAGCCACAACGGCAAGAGCATCAAGATCGAGCTGACCCGCGACGACTTCGAGAAAATCTGCGCCCACCTCGTCGAGAAGACCAAGACGATCTGCGAGATCGTCATGCAGGAGGCGCACATGAACTGGTCGGACATCGACAAGATTCTGCTGGTTGGCGGCATGACCCGGATGCCCATGATCCGCAACATGATCCAGGAGATCAGCAACGTGCCGCTGGTCGACCAGGTCTCGCCCGACGAGGCCGTGGCCGTGGGCGCGGCGATCCAGGGCATGCTCTCCATCCTCACGGAGGAAGACAAGGGGGTCGCCGAGAAGACCGTGCCGGCCGAGACGCGCGAGCAGTTTTCCACCCGCGAGGGCGGGCTGATCCAGGTGACGAACATCACCTCGCACAGCCTGGGCGTCGTGCTGTGGAACGAGAATTCCTTGGAAGAATACGTCTTCCCGATGATCAAGAAGATGACCGCCGTGCCGGCCGAGTTTAAGAACAACTTCGGCACCGCCCAGGCGAACATGGCCAAGGTGGTCGTGCGCGTGGTCGAGGGCGAGAGCACGGTGCCGAGCGAATGCACTCCGCTGGGCGTGTGCGCCATCGAGTTGCCGCCGTTCTTGCCGAAGGGTTCGCCGGTCGAACTATCCTACCGCTACAACACCAGCCAGGTGTTGGAGGTCGTCGTGGACGCTTTCGGCAAGACCAGCCGCGCGACGATCCAGCGCAACACCGGCCTCTCCGAAGAAGAGATGGCCAGTGCGACCAGGAACATCTCCCTCATCAAGGTCGAATAGCTCCCCATGCTACCGTCGCCGCTGCCAGACGACCCTCGCAAGTGGGACGGGTGGAACCACTACAACTCGGAGAACTTCTACGAGCGGTTGTGTTTGGACTTCGGGTCGGACCCGACGAACGAACAGGTCGAGGACCACTGCCGCCAACTCCAGGTCTGGTGGCAGAAGAAGCTTCCGCTCAAAAACCAGCCCAGCAACCCGCTCTCCCAACTGCTGCGCGGCGGCATCGACCACGCGCCGCGTTACCTCGCCGAGGCCCGCGCCGAACTCCTCAACCCCCAGCGTCGCGGGTCTATCGACGCTACCCTGCGCGCGCGGCTGCGCGAAGGGGCGCTGACGGAGTTCCAGAAGTTCCTGGACTTCGCGCTGGGCGACGGAGTGCTCACGCTGGAGGAGGAGGCGAATCTGCGCAAGCTGGCCAAGGGACTCCATCTTGCCGACGAGGACGCCACTCGCGCCATCGAGGCCGGCCTACGCCAGACCGGGGCCAAACGTGAAGCCGACGTTCCTCCGGCCGAACCATCTCCACCCGCCCCTGCACCGGCGGCAGTCGCCGCTCCTGAACCCGCGCCTGCCCCTGTCCCGGCCGCACCGCCCGAACCTGAGCCCGCGCCGGAATTCGTGGCCGTCGCTGCCGACCACCCGGCCACGTCCGCCGCCAACGGCCACACCACCGCCCGCGTGGACCGCGCCGACCGGCCCCGCCGACAGCGCGCGCAGACGCCGGCCGAGCAGTTCCGGCACATGCTGGGGCTCTCCGGGTTGGACAGCGACTCGATGTCCGACGACCGGCGTGACACGTTTATCGATATGGCCGAGAACATGGGCCTGGACCCCGGCGAGGCCGAGGACATGGTCGACGAATACCTCGACGGCGTGGAGGCCGGCACAATCCCACTCTCCCCACGCGGCGGCGCGGACGCACCCGTCGCCGCCACGCCCCGGAACGGTGCCAAGGCCAACGCCGTCGTGCCCGTCACGGTCAACATCCCTTTCAAAAAGGTCGCCAAACCGGAAGGCATCCGCCTGTCCGGCCCCACGGCGAAGGTGGGGACGGTCGTTTCCGCCAACGCCAAGCCCGTGGCCGAAGTGCTCGACCCGGAGGAGGAGCGCCGCCGCTACCCGAACTTCCTGACGAGCCTGGGCACGACGATGCTTTTCGTGCCGGGGGCAACGTTCACGATGGGCAACGCTTCGCCCAGCGCTCCCGCCAACGAGCAGCCGACCACGCGCGTGACCCTCAGCCGGTTCTTCATCTCGCGCTTCCCGATCACCAACGCCGAGTACGAACGCTACAACCTCGCGCACGCCTCCCGGCGCGGCGCTTGGGCCGACGACAGCCACCCGGTCATTTACGTCAGCAACGCGGACGCGACGAAGTTCTGCCAATGGCTGAGCGTGCGTGACAAGCGGCGCTACCGCCTGCCGACCGAAGCTGAGTGGGAGTACGCCGCCAAGGGGTTGGACAGCCGGACCTTTCCGTGGGGCGAGGCGGCGGGCCGCGGCGATTTAGCGAACTACGCTGATGCCAACACGACCTTCGCTTGGGCCGACGCGACGGTGGACGACGGCTACGCGGAAACCTCGCCCGTGGGCGTGTACCCGGCGGGAGCGAGTCCTTTCGGCGTCGAGGACATGGCGGGCAACGTGTGGGAGTGGTGCCTGGACGACTACGACGCCTACAAGGGCGGCGAGCGGGCGAACCCGCGCGTGGTCAAGGCCGGCGGCCAGCGGGTGTACCGCGGGGGAAGCTGGAAGTCGCGCTTCGCCAGCCTGAAATCGACGGCCCGCGGCTTCAACGCGCCGACCTACGCGAGCAACGACGTGGGCTTCCGGGTGGTGTGCGAATGCGATTGAAGCTCGGTTTCACGCACGCCGCTTCCAGACCCTCGGGTCATACGGCTGAATGGAAGACAGAGAGAACGATGACGCCGTCGTCCTCAACGAAATACAGCAAGGAGTACGGAAACCGTCTTAACACACCCTGCCGGACCTGTTTGTAGACTACCGGGTAGATCTCCGGGTGCCAACGGATGTTCTGTACGCAGGCATCCACGCTCCGAATGAACTCCGCTCCGAGCCCCGGCTCCCCTCTTCGTACCAGTCATGTGCTTCCCGCAGTTCAGCCTCTGCTGCTAGCCGGAAGGTAACTTCCCCCATCAGCGTGTCCCTGTGACTCGCCTTTTGACTTCTTCCCAAGACGACCCATCCTCTGGGTGTTGGCGATAATCCTCCAACCGCCGGTCTAGCTCATCCCGTTGTACTTGGGTAAGAGTCAGAGGCTGTGTTTGGGCGGCGATGCTGTCCCAGATGTCTCCAACGAGTTGAATCCTCTCTGCGACGCTGAGTTCCAACACGTCTACCAACGTAATCTTGCCCATCACGTCGACGTTAACAGCGCCCCTCGCAATAACAAGATTGAACGGATGGCAGAACATCGGTGATGCACGCCATGTCAATGGTGACGGTCGCATAAGGCAAGGCCGCGGAAGGCATGTTCACTTCCCCTCCCACGCTTCCAGGAACGTGTTGACCAAGAGCGGCAGCTCCCGGCTGTAGCCGCCTTCGAGGATTGCCCCGACCGGCCAGGGCGCACGCCGGCACCAGTCGCCCAACGCCGCGAACTCCTTCGGCCGCAGCCGCAGGTCGGTCAGCGGGTCGCCCGCGTAGGCGTCGAAACCGGCGCTGACCAGGATCAGGTCCGGCTTGAAGGCCAGCACGTCGTTCCAGCTTTCTTCCAAGATGGCGAGGTGTTTCTCGGCCGGGCAGCCGGGCGGCACCGGGTCGTTGCGCACGTTGTCGAAGCTTTCCGTCCCCGTGCCCGGATAACCGGGATACTGGTGGACGCTCGCGTAGAACATCCCCTCCCTGCCCCGCAGAATGTCCTCCGTGCCGTTGCCGTGGTGCGCGTCGAAGTCCCACACCGCCACCCGCGCCGCCCCGAGCGCCGCCTGCGCGTGCAGGGCCGCGATCGCCACCGAATTGAGGTAGCAGAACCCCATGATCGCCTCCTGCGTGGCGTGGTGGCCCGGCGGGCGCATCAGCGAAAACGCCCTGCCGCTGCTCTCCCAAGCGTGTTCGGCCACGCTGATCGCTGCGCCGGCCGCGCGCCGGGCGTGTTCCGCGACCCCGGGCAACACGGCCGTGTCGGGGTCAAACATCCCGTCCGGCGTCTCCGTCAGCCGGCGCAGGAACGCAGGCGAATGCGCCCGCAGGATCGTCTCGTCCCCTGCGCGAAGCGTCGGTTGCGGGGCTGCCGGCAGCCAATCGGGGCGGCGTTCACGCAGGAGGGCGGCCGTGTCCAGGACACGGTACGGCGCTTCGGGGTGCCCTGGCGCGGCGTACCCGGCGCAGGCAGGATCGTGGTAGATGTGCATGGCAGCAGAGAGGCGGCGAAAGCCGCTTCTTTATACCATCCCGTCCGCTCCGGAGGCGAGCGCAGATGCGTCGGCATAGCGCAAGGCACTCGCCGGAAAGCCTTTTGCCCGGCACCCTCCGCCCGAAATTGCCCCATCCGCCCGGCCTTGCAACGTCGAAGGGACTTCATTGACAGAAGAGACCCGGCTGTTACCATGTGGCGCAATTCGAGACACTGCCCTACGCCTTTCACCGACCCAGACCATCCTTGACGGATTGAGGCTCCCTCCACTAAAACCGTCGCGGATCGTTCAATCTCGAAGCGCCTTTCACTTTCCCAAATGAGATTTCCGTTCGCCCTGACCGCCAAGATCGCCAAGTACATCGTCGGCAATAAACTTCGCGGCAACCAGAAGTTCGCCACCGTGCTCCAACTGGAGCCGCTCCACACCTGCAACCTGACCTGCACCGGTTGCGGGCGCATCCGCGAGTATTCGACTTCGCTCAAGGATGTGATGCCGTTAGAAGACTGCCTGGGCGCGGCCAGTGAGTGCAACGCACCGATGGTGTCCATCTGCGGCGGCGAACCGCTCATCTACCCGCAAATCGAGGCACTCTCCACCACGTTGCTCAACGACCAGGAGCGCGTCGTCTACCTCTGCACCAACGCCATGTTCATGCGCCGCAAGATGCGCGCGTACCTGGCGCGCGAGTTCGGCCGCACACCCGCATCAGTCGAGCCGCTGATCGTCAAACTGACGGCGGAAGGTCTCATGAGCGAGAAGGAAGCCGGCGAGGTCCGCAAAGGTCCCAAGGACCCGGACGCCCCGGTGATGGCTCCGCACCCGTTCTTTTTCTGGAACGTCCATCTCGACGGTCTGGAGTACATCCACGACCTCATCGTCGAGCGCGAAGGCGTCTTCAAGGAGGCCGTGCTCGGCATGCGCATGGCCAAGATCCTCGGCTACCAGGTGTGCACGAACACCACGGTCTACAAGGAGACCGATATGCAAGAGGTTGAGGACTTGCTTGATTTCCTGGGCGAGTTCGGCGTGGACGGTCACACCATCAGCCCCGGCTACGAGTACGACTCGGCCAAGGCTGACATGGTCAAGCGCCTGAACTTGCGCCCGGAAGACTTCTTCCTGACCCGTGAGGGCACCCGCGAGAAGTTCAAGCACATGCCGCAGTGGAGCAAGCGTTACTCGCTGCTCGGCACGCCGATCTACCACGAGTTCCTAGCCGGGCACCGCGAACTGGAATGCTCCGCCTGGGCGATCCCCACGCGCAACATCGCCGGCTGGCGGGGACCGTGCTACTTCATGGCTGGCGCGGGTCACTTCAAGAGCTACCAGGACATGCTCACCCAGGTAGACTGGACGAAGTTCGGGGTCGAAGTTCACAGCGGCAAGGCCAAGGACCCGCGTTGCGAGAACTGCATGACCCAGTGCGGCTTCGAGCCGAGCGGCGCGCTCTCCAGCCGTCTGGACGACACCTGGAAGAACTTCGTCTACAACTTTGCCCCCAAGCCCAAGGCCAACGGCCGGGGCAAGACGGTCAACGCGTACAACGGCGTTACGGCCGGTAAGGGGCACATCACCGGTCCGCAGGTAAAAAAGAACAGCTCGCCGCTCGCCGATTCCGACGTGCTCCCTGAGCCGGTCGCTTCGATCCCGACCGCGGTGTAGCCGACTCGCCCGCCGCACCTCAGGCAGAACCGTCCAGGCGGCGGGTAGAAAAATTTGGTTCCACGCAGGCTAAAATCATCCGAAAACCAACCCAAATCGACAACCATCCGGCCACCCGCCGCCAAGCATCGCGGAGTGTCCGCTCCCTGGCCGCTGCTTTTTCTTTTCACGACCAGTAATGGCTAAGATCGTCCGCCTTCCCCAAACCCTCGGCAGCCTCGCCATCGACCGCCGCCCCGCGACGCGGGTGGACGACGACGAACTGCGGTCGACCGTGCGGCTCGCGCAGGAAAACCTTCTGCGCCTTCAACATCTGGACGGCTGGTGGGCGGGCGAACTGTTCGTCGACAGCACGCTGTGCTCCGACCATGTGCTCTACATGCACTGGCGCGGCAAGGTAGACGCAGCATTGCAGGAAAAGTGCGTCAAGCACATCCGGCAGCGTCAATTGCCTGACGGCGGTTGGAACATCTACCACGGCGGCCCCAGCGAGATCAACGCGTGCGTCAAGGCGTACTTCGCACTTAAACTCGCCGGCCACAGCCCGCAGGCCCCATGGATGGCTGAGGCCCGTGCGACGATCCTGCGCCTAGGCGGAATCCCGCGTTGCAACACGTTCAGCAAGTTGTATCTCGCGCTGATGGGCGTCTTCCCATGGAAGTACCTGCCCACGATCCCGGCCGAGATGGTGCTGTTCCCGGATTGGGCGTATTTCAACATCTACCAGATGTCGAGTTGGTCGCGGGCGATGCTCATCCCGCTCTCGATCATCAACCACTTCCGGCCCACGCGGGTCCCACCGGCCGACAAGCAACTCCACGAGTTGTACCCCTTCGGCACGGAGGAAATGGATTTCTCGTTGCCACGCTCGGAGCGGTTCTGGACGTGGCGCAATTTCTTTTTGCGCTGCGACGGGATGCTCAAGTGGTT
>CAXTQD010000276.1:0-7511 GCA_964246175.1 uncultured Chthoniobacterales bacterium
CCGCGAGGCCCTGCGCGAGATCGTCGCCGGCCTGCCGACCCTTCGATGGGTTTGCCACGTGCCCGGCCCGCTAGACACGGATGGCGACGGGGAGTGGGAAACTATCCTCGCCGGTCCGCCGGCGGCGTTGGAGTTCACGCCGGTGCCGTTCGACCACCCGCTGTGGATTCTGTACTCGTCCGGTACGACGGGCGCGCCGAAGGCCATCGTTCACGGGCACGGCGGCGTCCTGCTCGAACACCTGAAAACGCTCTCCCTGCAACTCGACCTGCGCCCCGGCGACCGCTTCACGTGGTACACCAGCGCGGGTTGGATGATGTGGAACCTCCTCGTCTCCGGACTGCTCCTGCCGGGCGTCACGATCCTGCTCTACGACGGCAGCCCGAAGCATCCGGATTTTTACGCGCTGTGGGACTTCGTGGAGCGCGAGGGCGTGACGTACTTCGGCACGAGCGCGCCTTTCTTGACCGCGTGCATGAAGCTGGGCAACGTCCCCTCGACACGCGGAAAATTCGCGGCACTGCGCACGGTCGGTTCGACGGGCGCGCCGCTGCCGCCGGAGGCGTTCGGTTGGATTCACGCCAACGTCAAACCCGACGTGCTCGTCGGCTCGATGAGCGGCGGCACGGACGTTTGCACGGCGTTCGTGTTGTCCTGCCCGACACTGCCCGAGTACGCCGGTGAACTCCAATGCCTCGCGCTCGGCGCGCGCATCGAATCGTGGGACGAGGATGGCCAACCCCGCTTCGGGCAAGTCGGCGAACTCGTCCTCACCGCGCCTTATCCGTCGATGCCGGTCTTCCTGTGGAACGACCCGGACGGTGCACGGCTGCGGGCGAGTTATTACGAGCGGTTCCCCGGCGTGTGGAGCCACGGCGACTGGATCGAGATCGGCGCGCTCGGGGTGCGTTGCGTGATCCACGGGCGTTCGGACGCGACGCTCAACCGCGGCGGCGTGCGCATGGGCACGGCGGAGTTCTACGCCGTGGTGGAGGACGTGCCGGAGGTCGACGACGCGCTCGTGGTGGACACGGGAGGGTTGGGACGCGAGGGGACGCTGATACTTTTTGTGGTGACGCGGCCAGGCGTGACGCTGGACGACGCGTTGCGCGCGAAGATCAACGCGGCTTTGCGAGCGGGCGGATCGCCGCGGCACGTGCCCGACGCGATCTACGCCGCGCCCGAACTGCCGCGCACCCTCAACGGCAAAAAGTTGGAGGTGCCCGTCAAGCGCATCCTCACCGGCGCGCCGCTGGAACGAGCCGTCAGCCGTGAGGCCGTGGCGAACCCGGAGTCGCTGAAGTTCTTCGTGGACCTGTTCAACAATCTCTGAACTGGACGCATGTTGCATCGGCAGGCACTTACTATTGCCAACGCCCACTGGGCGACCGATTTCGGTTGCTCGGCCGAGGAACTTTTCGCCGTGCCCTTCAGTCTCGTGACCCACACGGCCGGACTGGCCGATTACCACGGCGTGTTCGCCCTGTTTCGTGATGGCCGGATCATGGCATCGGTTCCTCCGCAGCGCGCCGATACGTTGCAAACCCTGTTGTCCGCGTTGCCGCCGGGTTGTTCGCCCGATGATTTCGCCCTCAACCTCGAACCCATCTCTTCTGCGGTCATCGGTCCGGCATCCATCGCCTACGCGCCGGCCGTGCCTCCACCGACGCACCTGGCATGTGCGCTCGGCCTGAATGACGCGCCCGCTCTTGACGCCTTGCGGCAGTCCTGCGACGCGACCGAGTGGGCGCATGGCGGCAGCAGTCTGGAGCGTCCGTGCTCCGCGGTTTTTGTCGGCGGACAGATCGCGGCTCTGGCGAGCTACGAGGTGTGGAGCGGCACGATTGCGCACCTTTCCATCGTCACGCACCCCAGCCACCGCAGCCATGGTTTCGGCCGCAGCGCGGTGGCCCATCTGGCCGGATGCGCCATCGCCGCCGGGCTGCTGCCGCAGTACCGCACGCTCGTGTCGAACCGGGCTTCTTCCCGCCTCGCCGAGTCTCTGGGATTTTGTCGCTACGCCACGTCGGTAGCCGTTCGACTCGGCGGCGGCCCTGACGATTAATACAACTGCGCTGGCTGGCCCGTGTTCTCCAACACCGTGTGCCACAACTCTCCGTGCGGGTCGAGCCGCCGCCGGCCGCGCGTGACGAGGTGCAGCGGCAGGTGCACGTACGTGCAGTGCCAGCGGCCGACCAGCATGTTCGTCTTGCCGGCCATCGCGGCGTGCACGGCGTTCTGCGCGAGGCGCAGGCAGTAGATGTTGTCCTGAGCGGACGCCGGCACACTGCGGATCAGGTAGCTCGGGTCGATATATTTCAAGTTGAGCGGGATACGCCGCTGCTCGAAGAACGCTGTGATCCGGTCCTTCAGGTAGAGTCCGATGTCGCCCAGCTTGCGGTTACCGGAAGCATCCGTCGCCAGCGGGTCGTTATTCAGGAGGTCCTGCCCCGCGCCTTCGGCTACGACGATGACCGCCTGCTTGTGCCGCGCGAGGTGGTAGCGCAGGGATTCCAACAGCCCCCGCGCCCCGTCCAGCTGGAACGGCACCTCCGGCACCAGCGCGTAGTTCACCACGTTGCCCGCCAGTGTCGCAAAGCTTGTGATGAACCCCGAGTCGCGTCCCATCAGCTTGACCAAGCCGACGCCGTTGATCGCGCCGAGCGACTCGACGTGCGCCGCGTTGATCGCCTTGACCGCTTCCGCAAACGCCGTCTCGAAGCCGAAACTCTTGTCCAGAAAGGCGATGTCGTTGTCGATAGTCTTGGGAATGCCAACGACGCTCTTGCGCAGGCCGCGGCGTTCGATCTCCGAGCAGAGTTCCGCCGCGCCGCGCAAGGAGCCGTCGCCGCCGACGACGAAGAGCATGTCCACGTTCATCTCCTCCAGCAGATCGACCATCTCGGCCGGGTCCTGCGGGCCACGCGAGGTGCCGAGGATGGAGCCGCCGAAGGCGTGGACGCGCGCGAGCGACTCCGGGCGCAGGGTCATCGGCGTGTGGCCGTAGCGTGGAATCAGTCCCTCGTAGCCGTAGCGGAAGCCGAAGACCCGCGGGGAACGGTAGCGGTGGTGGAGTTCCAGCACAATGCCACGGATGACATCGTTGAGCCCCGGACAAAGGCCGCCGCAAGTGACGATGCCAGCCGTCACGCGCGCGGGGTCGAAGAACAGGCGTTCGCGTGGCCCGGCGATCTCGAAAGACGTGGGCAGTTCGTTCGCGGCGGAGGCGGCCTCGACGGCGGTGAGCCGGTCGTCGTAGAGCACGCGGTCCCGGTCGCTGACGAAGCGCACGCCCACCGGGCCGCCGTGTTGCAGCGGCGAGCGAACCGTGGCTTCTCCCAGGGAACGGATGGCGGTCTTCATCTTGGAAACGAACCCTCACCGTCGCCGCAAAGCGCGCAAAAGGCAAAGCGGGGTGCGTCCGCTGGCGGCGGCCTCCTTCCGGTGCGATGCTGCCGACCTAGTCCGCATGTCTGCCGCCCTTCCCTTCTCCTCCGCGCCGGAAACCGGCGGCCCGCCGCGGTTCGTGCGCGCACTACGCTCGCGCAACTACCGGCTGTTCTTCTACGGGCAGATTGTCTCGCTGGTCGGCACCTGGATGACAACCACCGCTTCCCTGTGGCTCGCGTACCACTTGACGAGTTCGGCTCCCTTGCTCGGGTTGGTGGGATTCGCCGGACAGATCCCGATCTTCTTCCTGGCGCCGTTGGCCGGGGTGTTCGTGGACCACACGGATAAGCGTCGGCTCTTGCTCGTCACCCAGACGCTGGCGCTCCTGCAATCCGCCGCGCTCGCCGTCCTAGCGTTGACGGGTGCCATCACGATTTGGTGGCTGGTCGGCCTGAACGTGTTCCAAGGGATCATCAACGCCTACGACATGACGTGCCGGCAGGCGTTCGTCATCCAGCTCGTGGACCGGCGGGAGGACCTCGGCAACGCCATCGCGCTCAATTCGAGCATGTTCAACCTCGCCCGGCTGCTCGGACCGGCCATTGGCGGGCTGCTCATCCGGTTCGTCGGCGCGGGGTGGTGCTACACGATTGACGCCGTGTCCTACGTGGCGGTCATCATCTCGCTGGCGCAGGTCGTCCCGCGTGTGATCGAGCGGACGGGACCGGCCGTGGCCAAGAGCGTCGGACGCACGCTCATCGAACTGCGCGAGGGCTTCGGCTACGCCTTCGGCTTCGCGCCGATTGGCAACCTGATCCTGCTCGTGGCGGCGACGGCGTTCACGGGATTTGCCGCGCCGGTGGTGATGCCGATCTTTGCGCGCGACGTGTTCGGCGGGGACGCGGGAACGTTCGGTTGGCTGATGTCGGCCAGCGGGGTCGGCGCTTTGGCGGGAGCCATTTATCTGAGCACGCGGGTCAGCGTGCGCGGCCTGGGCGTGGTGATCACGGCGGGCGGGTTGGCGATGGGCGCAGGCTGGATCGGCTGCGCGCTGTGCCGCACGCTGGAGCCGGCGCTCGTATGCGTGGCGTGCGTGGGCGCGGGCGGCGTGCTCTTGATGGCGTCGAGCAACACGGTTGTGCAGAGCCTCGTGGACGAGGACAAGCGCGGCCGGGTGATGAGCCTTTTCGCCATGGCGTTCACGGGTACGACGCCGATGGGTAACCTCGTCATCGGGCACCTGGCCGGCGGGCGGGCGGGGCTGCGCACGACGGTGTTCGGCTGCGGCGTGGGCTGCGTGCTGTGTGCGCTGGCGTTCCTGGCCCGGCTGCCACGGCTGCGGATCGAGGCGCGGCCGAAGCTCGACGCGCTGGAAAACGTCGCTGAGGAAGCGGCGACAACGTGACCCCGCCACGTCCGCGGCATTCAAACAATCGGGAGGGACGCGTCTCCGACGGGTCCCTATTGTTTCCGGCAACAAGCACTGGGCGCGCCGATAGTTTCGCCAGAGAATTTAGGGACCGCTCGGAGAGCCGTTCCTACCAGTTGTTACGAACGACCGCCGCTAGCGGCCCGTCCGAGGAGTTCTACTGCTGCCCGCCGATGCGCGGGTCGTTGGCAATCGCGCCAAGCTGGCTCTTCTGTTCCCAGCCCTGCGGCTTGTTCCACGGCACGCTGCTGACCCGGTCATTCGCCGAAAGCATGTCGGAGCGGTCCGGGTTCTTCTCGCTGTCATCGGTCTGACAGCCCGACACCAGGGCCGCCGTCAACAAACCCAAGCAAGCCACCGTCAGAAAACGCGTCTTCATCGTCGTCATTATATCAGATGCCCTAGCTGCCGCCAGCGAAGACCACCGTATCGCCCGCCTGCACGCTCACGCCCGCGGGCACGGAGTTAGGCACGATGTCGGCGATGGACTGCGCGGGCTCGACCGAAGTGATCCGCACCCGGCCGACCAGGCTGCCGCCGCGGCGCACGATCATCTGGACGTTCGTGTTGACGCCGCTGCGCCCGCCGAGGTTGAGCACGACGAAGTTCCAATTGCGGTCCACCGCCAACACGCGGCCCTGGAGGCCATTCATGGCTTCCTGCCCTTCGCGCACGGCGAGGTGACGCTGGGCGGCCTGCTGGGCGTCGCGCGCACTCTTGAGTTGGCCTTCCAGACCGTCCTTGATGACCTGGAGTTCGGCCAATTGGTGGTTGGCCTTGTCGAGGGCGGCCATGATCTCGGGCGCGGGCGTCATAGCCGGCGGCGGGGTGGCGGCGGCGAGCTTCTGGTTGAGGTTGTCGATTTCCTGCTGCTTGGCCTGGACGCTGGCGGTGGCGGTGTCCACCTGGCCCTTCAGTGTCGCGGTTTCCGAGGCGGCGGTGGCGAGTTGGTTTTGGAGGTCGTTCGCCTTCGACTCGGCTTCCGCGCGGGCGGTCTCGGCCTTCTTCTGGTCAGCCTTGGCCTTGGCGGCGTCGGAGCGGGCGTTGGTGGTATCGGTTTGCGCGTTGGCGATCAGGCTCTGCTTGTCGGCCAGCTTGTTTTTGTTGACGTAGCCCAGCCCGGCCGAGAGCAGCAAAAAGACGACGGCCGCGTAGAGGAAAACCTTGGTCATGGTGCGTGGAGGCGGGCCTCCTCCCACCGGAATGCCGCGAACGCGGGGACGCAGGGTGAAAAAGCGCGCCGTCCGTCGGGAAAAAGCGCCTTGTAAGTAACGGGAAAGGACGGACCCATGCAAGCCCTTTGCTCACGCCGAATACGATTTTTCGGCAAAACGCGGTTGCAGCCGGCCAAGGGGCGCGTTCTAGTGGCGCTGCCAGGGACGATGGATGCCGGCCCGACAAACCCCGCCAGGGCCGGAAGGCAGCAACGGTAGTCAGAGCTTGCTTGCCGTCGCTCTCTGGTCTTTTTCTTTTTGTCAGCGCCGGCGGCGCCTTGAACCCCATGGAAATCCTCGTCACCGGCGGCGCCGGCTTCATCGGTTCGCACCTGGTCGAGGCGCTGCTGGCCGCCGGGCACCGGGTGGGGGTGCTGGACGATTTCAACGACTTCTACGACCCGCGCCTCAAGCACGCCAACCTCGCCGCCGTCCGCGACCGCATCGACCTGCACACGGTCGATGTCTGCGACGCCGGGGCGGTCTCGCGCGCCGTGGGCCGGGGACGGTACGACGCGATCTTCCACCTCGCCGCACGCGCGGGCGTCGGGCCGTCCATCAGCGAGCCACGCCTGTACGTGGACACGAACATCACCGGCACGCTCAACCTCCTGGAAGCCGCGCGCGCCGGGAGCGTGGGGCGGTTTGTGTTCGCCAGCTCCTCGTCGGTGTATGGCCTGAGTCCGACGGTGCCCTTCCGGGAGGATCAGCCGCTCACCCAGACGATCAGCCCCTATGCGGCGACCAAGCTGGCGGCCGAGCAGCTTTGCTCCAACTACGCCCACCTCCACGGCCTGCGCGCCGTGTGCCTGCGGTTCTTCAACGCGTACGGCCCGCGCCTGCGGCCGGACCTGGCGATTCACCAGTTTACCCGGCGCATCCACCGCGGGCAGGCCATCGAGGTGTACGGCGACGGCTCGGTGCAGCGGGATTTCACCTACATCGACGACACGATCCAGGGCGTCGTGGCGGCGCTGGAGTACGCGGGGCCGATCTTCGACGTGTTCAACCTCGGCGAGTACGCGACGACCAGCGTGGCCGAACTCATCGCCCTCATCGAGGCCGCGCTGGGCAAGAAGGCGGCGATCCACTACCGGCCGGGCCGGCCCGGGGATGTGCCGCGGACCTTCGCGGACATCTCCAAGGCGCGGCGGGCGCTGGGCTACCGGCCGTCCACGCCGATTGCCGAGGGCATTCCGCGCTTCGTGGAATGGTATCTGTCCACCGCCGACGCACCTCAACCCGAGCGCCAGACCGTCGGCGCGGCGAGGTAACGCCCGATGAGCAAGGGACGCTTCCCGGCCGACAGCCCGACGGCGTTGCTCCAGGCGTTCGTGCGCGTGCCGAGCGTCAACCCGGCGGGCGACCCCGGTGTGGACGCTGCCGACACGGGTGAGCGCCGGATGGCCGAACGCGTCGCGGAGGCGCTCGCGGACCTCGGCGTCGCGGCGGAACAGCAGGGCGCCGAACACGGTGCG
>CAXTQD010000277.1:0-7503 GCA_964246175.1 uncultured Chthoniobacterales bacterium
CAGACCTCCAAGTAGAAGCAAAAGCCGTGCCTGTTTAGCCGTAGCCCCTTTCATCGTTGCCGCCGTCCTCGTCAGCTTCTTGCTGTACTTTGCGGTCGAGCGTCCTTTCCTGCTTCTGCGGCGACGAAGCGCAGGGCGTCCTCTAAGCCGTGCGGACCTGTGATCCAAGAGCCGGGCACGTAGTTCGCCCAACAGTGACGAGTTCTGGAACGAGAGTACCGGTCATGGTTGCAGCACGGTAAGTCAGGCCAAGCGTGCCGCCGTCGTTGACGAGGGTGTTCTCGTGCTTTTCTCAATAATGCACGGCCAGTCCGCCGAAGAAGCCGCGTTTGAGGGCAGGGTAGCCGTACACCTCCTGGTAGCTCGTGTTCGTCACGTTCTCAATCCGAAAGAACGCGCTGACGTGCTCGGTCACCGCGTAGCTGGCCAAAAAGCGCAGGTTCGTGTAGCCGCCCAGGTCGAAGTTCTGCGCGTTGCCGGCCGCGTTGAAAGTCACATCCTCGCGCCCGTTGACGATCTTGGCCTCTAGGGTGGTGGACAGGTGCGAGAGCACGCCCGGCCAGCGGTAGCCGACGCTCACGAACGCCTCGTTGCGCGGCCGGCGCGGCAGGCGGGCGCCCCGTGCCAGGTTGCCGTAGCGGCCGCTGGAGGTGTTCACCGCGTCCAGGTAGGTGTAGGTGCCGCGTAAGAGCAACCCGGCGACGGGTTCCCACTGGGCGAACGCTTCCACGCCTTCCGTGCGCGCGCTGCCGAGGTTGAGCGTCTCGAACGTCACCGAGTTGAAGCCGATCACGTTGGACAGATCGTTGTGGAAGTAGTTCGCCCCGAAGCGCAGGTGGTCCTTGAACAAGCCCTGCTCGAAGCCCGCGTCGTAGCCGAAGGTGTGCGCGGGGTTCAGGTCACCGGGATTGGACGCGAAGACCCGGTCTTGCGGATCGGGCGGAGAGAAGCCCGTCGCCACGCTGGAGCGGATCGTCGTGCCCGTGCGCTCGAACAGGTAGGAACCGGCAAAGCGGTAGCTGCCCTGATCACCGAAGAGGTTGAAGTGGTCGTAGCGCCCGCCGCCAACCAGCAGCAGGTTCTTGACCGGGGTCAACGATACCTGGCCGAAGACGGCTGCGTTGGACGTGAAGTCCGACAGGTACGTGGGGGCCGGTCCGAACTCCTGTGAGACAAAGGGGCGTCGCTGGCTGACGAGCACGTTCTCGTAGAACACGCTGCTGGTCAGCGTCAGCCAGCGGGTGAACTCGATGTCGTTCTGGTAGTCTAGCTGGTAGCGGTAGAACGTGCCGCGTGTCGGGCCGGTGAACGGGTCGGCGTCGTTGGGGTTGTTAACTTGGCGTTCCTTGTCGTACTCCAGCACGAGGCGGTGGTGCCACCAGCGGGTAAGCTGCCAATCCACGTTGGGGGCGTAGAGCTGGCGCTCGGTGAGCAGGTTGTCCAACGGAGCGGGCGCAAAGATCGTGTTGGGACTGGAAGCATCCGAGAGCGAGTAGAGTACCAGCACGCCAAGACGCGGGGCGGTACCGCCGAGCGTGTCCAGCGTCAGGGCGCGTGGCGCGAAGCCCAGGTTAGCGAGTACAGCGGTGTTGCGGTACTCATTGTTGGGTCGCTGGTTGTCGGTGTCCAGGCGCGAGAAGGCCAGCGAGTAGTCGAAGATGCCTGGGCCGCTGCCCACAGCAGCCGGGGCTGGCGTAATGCTGTCACCGTCTTTGCCATCCTTGCCGTCCTTCGACGCGGTGGCAGTGGTTGGTTGAGGCAGGCCGAGCACGGCAGCGGTGGCAAGTCGCTCGCGGTACGTGCCGAAGCTGCCGCCCTCGCTAGAGGCATCAAACGAGAAGGGGTGCGCCGGGTCGAGCGCGTCACCGCGCCGGGTGAAAAGCTGGATGGTGCCCGCCGCCGCACGCGGACCGTACACGGTGCTCTGCGGGCCACGCTCAACCTCGATGCGCTCGATGCCGTCGCCGGTTAGGTCGGCAAAGTTGAACTGACCCGCCAGACCCTGGTTGAAGGGGATGCCGTCGATGAGCACCTGCGTTTGATCGCTGTTGAGGCCACGGGTAAACACGCTGGTGAGTTGGCCAGGCGCACCGCTCTGGGACACGGAGACACCGGGCACGGCGCGCAGTGCGTCGGCCACGCGGTCGGTCTGGCGCTGGGCGAGTTCGTCGGCCGAGATCACCGTCACGGCGGCCGGGCTTTGGTCCTCGGCCACCGGCAGGCGTGTACCGGTGATGACTATGCGGTCTTCGAGGCTGTCGATGCCTTGCTGTGGCTGGTCGGCGGGGCGGCCGGGTGTCACGGAGGAGGGTTCTTGTGCTGCTAGGGAGAAGGCGCTGGCAACTACGAGTGCAAAGGGCAAAGCGGGATGGAAGCGCGGCACAAAGCCGCGCTGCGAGCGACGACGGATCATAGGAGTTGGGTGAACGCCGAGAAAGGGGGTTCACCCACCTGGAGTGCAGGCAGATCGCGCCGTCCTTCTCATCATTCCTTTTTAGTTTCCAGCTACCCGGTTTAAGCCCACCGTCTTTAGACGGTCAGCTTTGAGCGCGTGGGGAGGGGCGTGATGGTCCGAGGATGGCTGAGTACCACCACCGCGGACACAGTGTCACTGATCTGAAGTATCATCTCATTTGGGTGACCAAATACCGTGACCCGGTGCTCAAAGGGGATGTGGCCGTGCGCTGCCGGGACCTGATCCGTGAGATTTGCCAGGCGCGGGAGGTAAGCGTCGTGCGAGGAGCCGTGTCGCCTGACCACGTGCACCTGCTGGTGAGTGCTCCGCCCATCCTGGCCCCGGCCAAGCTGGCGCAGTATCTGAAGGGCAGCAGTTCACGGCGTTTGCAGGAGGAGTTCCCGAGCCTGCGAAAGCGCTACTGGGGCCAGCACCTGTGGGCACGCGGCTACTTCTGCGCCACCGTGGGCGCGGTGGACGAGAAGACGATCAAACGCTACATCGAAGAGCAGAAATGGGATGACGACGGGGAGGGACAGTTTCGCATTGTCACGGGCAAGTAGGTGGGAGAAGGGCTTTCAAGCGGCTTTGAGCCGCCACGGGACTTCCAGTCCCACCCCATCCTACCAGCTTTAGCTGGTAGTGGTTGAGCGCATCCATCGGCAGGCTCGTTTCCAAACTCTCGCCCATCGCCCAACCTACCACGCGGCGGCTGCCTAGGTCGAGCACGCCGGCCAAATACAGCCAGCCCTCGCCGGTGGGCACATCGGTGATGTCCGCCGCCCACACTTCGTTGGATCGTTCCACCGAACCTTCGCGCTGTCCGAGCCGGTTGGGTGCGATGGGCTGCAGGTGGTCGCTGTCCGTGGTGCCCGGTCGGCGGCGGCCCCGCACTCTGCCGGCGATCCCGCGACTCCGCATGAGCCGCGCCACCCGGTGCCGGCCGCAGGGGTGGCCTGCCCGGCGCAGGGCGCGGTGCAGGCGCGGGCTGCCGTAGGTGCAACGATGTCGCACGAAGAGCACGTCGATCTGCGCACCCAAGGCTTCGTCGGCACGGTCCCGTTCGCTCGGCACGCGTTGACGCCAGGAGTAAAAGCCCGCGCGCGACACGTCGAGAGCCTCGCACAGGTCGCTGACGGGATAGATCTCTTGCATCGCTTCGATCATGGCGAAACGCTTCCGTTTGGGCCGGCAAAAATCCCGACGGCTTTTTTGAAATGTCGCGCTGGTTGGTCACACTCTGGAGCTGGGCGCGCAGCCGGCGCACCTCGGCCTGCAACTCCTGGCTGGTCGGCGCGACGGCCGGCAGCTTGCCGTCCACCGGGGTGGCCAACGTGGCGTTGGTCCCACCCAGTTGCCGCCGCCACGTGCGCAGACTCTCCGTCGTGATGCCCAGGCCCTCGGCGACCTGTCTGGCTGGCACGCCGCTGGCCCACTGTGCGACCGCCGCCCTCTTGAACGCTTCATCGTAGGGCCGGTGCGTCGCGCCCGTCTTCGTTTTGACTTCTTCGCTGCTCATGGTGTTCATCTGCCTCCACCCCGAGCCGCTGTCTACTTTATCCGGGCAATCTCACCCGCTTCCTTGGCGCTGACCCTGTGCTTCGAGGAGATCGCCGCCAACGCAGACGAGGTCTACATAGTCTTCAACAACAACGCCAGGAACCACACGCCACGCGCCGCTATCGGTTGCACCGGCGTCTTGGTGAGCGCACACGTAGTCGCTCGTCGCCTTCTCGCCCGAGGCAAGGAAGGCGCGGCGCTCCGGTACCGCCTACTCGTTGACTACGGAGGTCACCGCCGGGCTATTTGGAGTCGGCAGTGCGACTGGCGGCAAGGCGAAGCCACCACTCGGCGCACTGCCAACAAAGCCCGGTGCACCCGGGAATCCAGGCCCGAAACCCACGCCGAAGCCTGGGTCGTCTAACCCCGTGCCCAGATCGCTGATGCCCGCCACAGGCGCGCCGGCCCGGTCCTTGTAGTCGGTGCGGTCCTTGTAGTCGGTGCGATCTTTATAGTCTGCCCGGTCCTTGTAGTCGTAGGCCGACACACGCTGATCCTGAGAGCGGAGAAGGGTCGTCAACTCATCCGCGCAGTTCGGATAGAGGGCTGCCGCCGTGTCGGTGAGTGCGCTGGCCTGCTCGGGTGCGGCGAACAACGCGGCTTTGACGACGCGCACCACGAAGTCGCACGCTCGCTTGCGAGCATCCTTGTTCTTCGTACCCTTTGCATCGTCGCCGTCTGTCAACGCGGCCGAAAGGATGGTGGGAGCCTGCGCGCGATGTCCGAGGATAGCGCGGCTGACCGCCCGCCCCAACGTTTCGCCATCCGCTTGGAACAGGCTAGTGCCGTGAGGCAGTTGTGCTTGGACGAGTTGGACAGCCGCAGCGGTGTCAAGGTCGGTGGATGCCCACACGGGCGCGGCCAGTCCGATCAAACAAACCAAGAGAACCGTGCCAAGGGGCGCACGTGGTAGAAAGGAGATCATGGAGTTTGGGCTAGGACACCGGAGTGGGCTGTAACCCTGAAAAATTCTAGCGGCCATCAGAAAACAAGGGTAGGCGCTGACGGAGCGACTGACACCCACCCTTGATCATTCAAGGGACCAAATCAGACCGCACGCCGACGACGAAGCGCCACAGCGCCCGCGCCAAGGGTACCCAAGCCCACTATGGTCCAAGAAGAAGGTTCGGGCACGCTGGTCAGCGTCGCCTCAAAGCGCGCGTCGCCGTTGGCATTGGTGGCCAAAAACAAGCCGTTGACCGACGCCGGGGAAGGCAGGGCAGTGAAGTTGGGCACGGACGGACCGCTGGTTTGCGTTAGGGTACCGGTGATCGAGCCAAACGGGAACGGGGTCGTCGAGGTCAACGACACGTTCAGGTTGACGTTGCCCATCGAAACGGTCGGTTCGTTGGCTTCCATCACGCCGTCGCGGTTCAGGTCGTAGTAGATTTCGTAGGTGCCCAGCACCAGGAAAGTGCCGTTGCTTAACGAGTTGACGAACGTGTCGGCCGTGAAGCGGTAGAAGGCCAAATCGTTACCGGTGATCGTCGGATCGTTGGAGCTGGTGGGAGTGTAACTGGCAAAGTCACCGCCAGTGACCGTGTACTCGGTGCCGACAGTTGGCGTGCCACCGGTAGCATTGGTGGCCAGATCAAGGCCGGTAGTTGCTACGTAAGCCGAGGCAGAATGGCCTAGACACACACTGGCAGCGAGGGCGGCGAGAAGGGGAATGGTTTTCGTGGGCATTAATTTTTTTGAGGGTTCAAAGTGCAGCAGCTAATCCGTCATTTCTCAGAACGTGGACGCATAAATGGTCACAAAAGTGCGCTGATAATTTTTTTATGCGCCGGTTTACCATCAAAAAGGTGAAAGGCAATTCTTTCACAGCATAAATATTGCAGCTCTTGGTAATTGCTGGTAGCCCCATCCTGTATCAGGATCACCCACGCGCGGAGTGACCCGGCCAAGGATGGCAAAACCTCTGACAGGGTCGGTCGGAGGACGGAAAGATGATGCGGGTAACGCAGGTGCCGCCAGTAGGAACCGGCCCCCTGTACCGCGACCTGCGGTCCTCTTTAGGAAGTCTTTCGTCAGACTTGGTCTTCCACGTCGATCACCCGCTGTACACGGGGCTGGTGGTACTCAGAGCCACCGGTAAGCACCCGCAGATTCGGCAGCACCTCGCACTCGCCTGCGCTGTGCGTGTGACCGCAGAGCACGAGCATCTGCTTGCCTGGATGAGTTGCCATCATCGCGCGCAGAACCTCGCCGGTCGCCCGACACGCGAACCACGGCAACCAAGCGTCATCCGAAATCTTGCCTTCGTGCCAAGTGGCTTCGCGGAAGGGCGGCACGTGGGTCAAGCAGATCACCTGCCCGGCCTGTCCGATGCCCGCCGACAAGCTCTTCTGCAACTGAGTGGCCGAACGCCTACCTAGTTCCGCCAACAACGCCCGCTGCTCTTCACCGGGCGGGGTGACCTGCACTTCCTCGATCCGCATGAAGTCGTTGGGGCGCACGTGGCTGCTGACCGCATCACCGTAGCCGCCATCGCCCCATCCGTCCGTACCAACGAGCAGGGTGCCGCCCGGCAGCAGGATAGGCTCCGCTCCGCTCAGGCAGGTCAAGGCAGGTACGCGCTGGGTCAACGCGGCGATCTCGGCGTACACCTGCCGGAGAGAGCCGTGATAGAAGTCGCGGTTGCCGAGCACGAAGTAGATCGGCACCTGCCAAGCGCGGGCGAGCGCCTCCAGGAAGCCTGCCACCGTGCCGGCCTCCCCCACATCACCGCCCAGCAGCACGGCGTCGGGCTTCAAGCCGGCAACTTCTTCAATGAACTTCTTGAGTCTGGGGCGGGCGACGAAGTTGAGGTGAAGATCAGTCAGCCAAACCAAGCGCATGTGGTCACGGTACGCTTCGGGCGACGAGATTGGCGTGTTCCGCTTCCGTGCTATTTGGACTCGGTCCATGACGCCTTGCGAGGTTCGCTAAAACGTCCCGCCTCCGAGGAAATCCGCGAACGTCGGCCACAGCGTTTATGGGCTACCTTTCTACCAAACAAACCGCCATGAGCTACCCGATCATTCGCAGCACCATCACCGACGACACCGCCCCGGAAGTCTCCGCCGCCCTCAAGGTGGCCGAACCCAGCCCGGACTTGCACGCTGCCCTGGGTGCCTTGGAAGAAACCTACACCCGATACGCGGGCCGCGACGACGAGGAAGCAGCGCGCGAGCGCAAAGAGTCCGAGGCGCAGGTGGTACACACCTACCGCGCGCAGCAGGTCGAGGGGTAGGACACAGTGCAGTGGTCCACGTTGGTCTACTGGTATGGACCGCAACCTGGGTCTACCGCTTCAAGTCTGACGACCGCGTGTCAGGGCTTGGCTCGACGGAACAAGGATACTGCCGACCAACGAAAAAGTTTTCTCTGAACGGGTGTCGAAATCCTCAAGAGACTTCGGCACGCCACGCTGGTTTATTCCTGCATGAAAAACTTGTGGTGCGCTTTGATCTTGGCAGCGGTGTGGGTGGTGCCTTCTGTGCTGG
>CAXTQD010000278.1:0-7481 GCA_964246175.1 uncultured Chthoniobacterales bacterium
CCGCTGGACGATGGTGCGCCCTGGACCGTGCCCGACCGTCAGCAGATCGCGCTGTGCAGCCGCCTGCCGGTCCTCGCCACCGGCACGGAGGCGTGGCAGCCCGACGCGGCGGGCCGACGGCAGCGTCGCGGGTTCGTGTGGGCGGCCTACCGCCTTGCACCCGGCGAGACCCTGCTCGTCTACGGCACGCACCTCAAAAGCAACGTCCTCGACGAACCCGGCGGCGCACCCGCCAACCTCGTCCGGCGCGAGGAAGGGTCCCGCCAGATCCTCGCCCACGCGCAGGCTGCCGCCGCCCGGTGGGCACGCACGGACCGCCTGCGGCTCCTCGTCGTCGGCGGTGACATGAACACCTCACTCGACGACACGGACTTCGCGGAGGAGAGGACCCTGCGCGCGTGGTTGGACGCCGGGTTCCGCTGGGGTTGGGACGGCACGCCCCTGCCCCGGCGGCTGACCCTGCCCGCCAAGGGCCGCTACCCGGCGACGTGTTTCGACCACGTCTTTTACCGGACGGACGACGGCCGAACCGCGCTGACCGCAGCGGCGCTCGGGGACAGTCCGGTCAACGCCAGCGACCACCGGCCGGTCGTCGCGCGGTTTTCGTGGTGAAGCCGGTTGCGGTCGGGGGGCCGGGGGTGCGATGATGTTTCCTGTGAACGCCACCCGCTTCTTCCTCGCCTGCCTGTTGTTCACCATGACGACCGTCGCCGCGCACGCCGCCGACCCGGCGACGTTCACGGTGGGAGCCTTTACCTTCAAGCGCCCACCGACCTGGAAGTGGGTCGCCGTCGGCAACGGCTCCATGCGCAAGGCCCAGCTTCGCGTCGACGGGCCAGACGGCCAGAGCGCGGACGTGGTGTTCTTCACCTTCGGTGCGGGCCAGGGCGGTGGCACCCAGGGCAACGTCTCGCGCTGGGTCGGGCAGTTCGACCAGGGCGAAGGCAAGAAGGTCGACGCCGTCGAGGAAACCGCCGAGATCAAGGGTACCAAGATCACTCGCGTGCGCGTGGACAGCGGGACGTTCAACAGCGGGATGCCCGGCGATCCGACCACGCCGCAGACCGAATATGGGCTTTACGGCGCGATCCTCGAAAACAAGGAGGGCGACGTGTTCATCAAGCTGACTGGCCCGGCGGCGCTCGTGCGCGCGGCGGCGGCGGACTTCGAGGCGCTCATCCAGAGCCCGTTCTAAACCGAAACATGGCGCGCGGCCCCTCCCCCTGGACGACGACCTGGCGCGGCACGGCGGTGCTGGCGACCCTGCTCGCCCTGGCGGCGGCCGGCCTGCTCTGGCGCGCGCCGTGGCGGACGGAGGCTCCCGCCGCGGTCCGGGAAGATGGCCAGCCGGCGAGTGAACTAGCCCATCTCAAGATGCTGGGACTCGCGCTGCGCCTCCACGCGGACGAGCACGACGGCCATTATCCCGCCTCGATCGCCGACATTGAGTGGCGGCAGGGCAAACCCGGGTTGGAAGCCGATGGGTTGCCCGCGGTAGCGAGCCGATTCCACACCGACAACGGCCGGGCATTAGACTGGCTCTATTACCCCGGCCACACGACCGGTGATCCGGCCGACACGATCCTCGCCGCCTCGCCCGTTCCGCTTGGCTCGGACGAAGGCCACCGTCTCGTCCTGCGGCTCAGCAACGCAGCTGAGGTGATGCCCGAAGTCGAGTTCCAGCGGCAGGTCGGGCAGTCGCATTGAACTCTTGGCTGACTATAGCGTCACTCCGGAGCGCCTTCGCTCCAGAGTGATGACCTCGCCTGAGGTTACGAACGCTGCTGTTGCCGCTTCTTGTAGTTGGTGCCGGGGGGTCGGCCGCGCTTGGGCTTGGCCTTGTACGCGCCGGGCTCCTCGGCGGCCAGGAGCGTCGCGCTGCTCGGCAGCTTCTTGGCGTGGGTGCGCGCCATCTCGCGCACGAACGGCGAGCGGCTGCCCAGGTACTTGAGGGTGAGCAGTTCTTCCTTGAGTTCGTTGACCGCCCCCGCGCGCATGTACTTTTCTTCCACCAGCCACTTGGCGATGCGCTCGATGAGCTTCTCGCTGGCGTGGCGCTGGCCGTTCTCGATCTTGATCCACCCGGGCGCGGAGATCAGTCCCTGCGCTCCGAAGGCTTCTTGGGACAGGCCGATCTCTCTGCGCAGGTTTTTAAGGCGTTCTCCGAGTGTCATATGGCAAGGGCAAGGAATCAGGTGTCAGTGTGGGTACGGCAACGATCAAAACGGTAGTCCGTAGAAAATAAGGCTGCCGGATGCCCATTTCCGTTACAAATTATTACAAATCCTTTACAAATAAAAACTTACGCGCGCACCCGGAGCCAGAACCAAGCGAAAACGCGCACCTGTTCCCTCTAAGGAGCGAACGGCATTCCCGCAAGTGGATTTTTGTTCACGGGACACGGCGGACTGTGCGGCGCGCCCGCAAAATCCCGTTGCGGCGCTTGCCGCCGACGTGGATAGTCCGGTCCCGCGCCACCTTATGACCCTTACCGAAACCATCCTCGCCCGGGCCAGCGGCCACGCCCGGGTTCAACCCGGCGATAACATTTGGGTCAACGCCGACATTCTACTCACCCACGACGTGTGCGGACCGGGCACGGTCGGGGTGTTCCACCGGGAGTTCGGGCGCGACGCCAAGGTTTGGGACCGACGCAAGGTCGTCATCATCCCTGACCACTACATCTTCACGGCCGACAGCTTGTCCAACCGCAACGTGGACCTCTTGCGCGAGTTCGTGCGTGAGCAGAACCTTCCGTACTTTTACGACGTGATCGACGATCCGCAAGGGAAGTGGACGTTCGACACGGCGCGCGGCCAGCTTAAGCGCCAGTACGGCAGCCAGTTCGCAGGCGTGTGCCACACCGCGCTGCCCGAGAAGGGCCACGTGCGGCCCGGCGAGGTGCTCTTCGGCACGGACTCGCACACGTGCATGGCGGGGGCGTTCGGGGAGTTTGCGACCGGCATCGGCAACACGGACGCGGGGTTCGTCCTCGGCACGGGCAAGCTGCTCATCAAGGTGCCTGAGACGATGCGCTTCCATCTCGACGGCGCGTTGCAAAAAGGCGTGATGGCCAAGGACGTGATCCTGCACGTCATCGGCGAGATCGGCTTTGACGGAGCGACGTACCGCGCGATGCAGTGGGACGGTCCGGGCGCGGGCGGCTTGTCGATGGACGACCGCATGACGATTGCCAACATGGCCATCGAAGCTGGCGGCAAGAACGGGATTTTCGCCGCGGACCAGAAGACCTTCGACTTCGTGGACGCGCGCTGCGCCGCCAACGGCACGAAGGCCGATTACCAGCCTGCGGAGGCCGGGGCGGACCAGCGGTTCGTCTACGAGAAGGCGTTCGACCTCGCCGCGCTGGAGCCTACCGTGGCGATGCACCCCAACCCGGGCAACCGCGCGCTCGCCAAGACGCTCGGCCATGTCGCGCTCGACCGCGCGTACGTCGGGAGTTGCACGGGCGGGAAGCTGTCGGACTTCCTGGCGTTCGCGGAGATCGTGAAGGGCAAGAAAGTGGCTATCGACACCTTCGGCGTGCCGGCGACCCCGGGCGTCGTGGACGATCTGCACAAGATCCAATGGGACGGCAAAAGCGTCTGGCAATGGCTCGAAGACGCCGGCGTGCTCCTGACCGAGAACGCCTCTTGCGCCGCGTGCCTGGGCGGGCCGGTGGACACCTTCGGGCGGATGAACAAACCGCTGAGCTGCATCAGTGCGACCAACCGCAACTTCCCCGGCCGCATGGGCCACAAGGACTCGAAGGTGTATCTCGCCAGCCCGTACACGGTGGCGGCGAGCGCGTTGACGGGCCGGATCACCGACCCACGCGAGTATCTTTAAACGCAATGAAACGGGCGCCGCGTTTTCTCCTCCTCCTGCCGCTGGTGCTCCTCATCGCCGGCTGCCGGAACGGTGATGCGACGGCGGACACGACGCTTCCCGCAGCCAACGCGAACCTCGCCAGCACCGAGCCGATCAAGGCTGTGCCAGACAAGGACCGCTATAAGGTAAAGGCCGACACGACGGGGTTCTTCCGCTACTCGCCGTTGCAGGCGAGCGGGTCGGACCAGGACCTCAAGAAAAACGCGCGCCTGACGATGCTCAAGCCCGGACGCGGCTTCAGCCAGGTCAAGACGACCGACGACCAGGTCGGCTACGTCGGTACGGAGGACATCGTGCAACTCACTCCCGCCGAGATCGCGCAGGAGGACGCCACGACGATCCAGGCGGCCGAGGCCGCGGCGGGCGTGCAGTTGACGGGGCCATTGCCGACGCCGGGCGCGGGTGCGTCGCCGTCGCGCCCGGGCAAAAAGACGGGGCCGCTCAACACCGCCCCGGCCATCACGATCCCCTCCGACGCCGGACGCAACGAACGCCTGCCCGAAGCGGACGCCCGGCCGACACCGACGCCGGGGGTCAATTTTCGTTAAATCCTATTTTTTTATGGCCGCACCGCTGACCGCCCGCGTCTACGTCGTCGGAGACAACATCGACACCGACCAGATCATCCCCGCGCAGTACCTGACGCTGCTGCCCACCGTACCGGAGGAATACGCGCAACTCGGCTCCTACGCGATGGTCGGACTACCCGATGCGCTGTACCCAGAGCGGTTCGTGCCCGCGGGCGAGCAAAAAACGCCGTACGGCATCGTCGTGGCGGGGCGCAACTTCGGCTGCGGAAGCTCACGCGAGCACGCCCCCATCGCGCTCGGCGCGGCGGGCGTGCGGGCGGTGGTAGCGGAGAGTTACGCGCGCATCTTCTTTCGCAACAGCGTGGCGACGGGCGAGGTGTTCCCGTACGAGTCCGCGACGCGCTTGTGCGAGGTACTCAAGACCGGTAACGAGGTGACGCTCAACTTCGACGCGGACACGCTCACGCACGCTGGCACGGTGTACGCGCTCAAGCCGTTGGGCGAGGTGCGCCCGGTGGTGGAAGCGGGCGGGATTTTCAACTACGCGCGCCAGACGGGCATGATCCCGGCGCGGGGCTGACGGCTGACAGCCACCCGCGTACGGTCACGTGGTGGGCGGACCATGCGTTCCACGCCGACTCTGCCCACCCACGCACGAGGACGGCGTGTTCCTCAGCCGAAGTCGCACGGTGGACATCGGTCACCGTGACCTTTCCCCTTGATGATGGCGGATCAAGCCAGCGAAATGCGGTCTTACCCGAAGCGGCTTTTTGCATGACGGCCGTGGCGCGTTCCGCCCCCGCCCTCTCTTCCAGCATCAGGCAAAGTCGGATCAGGTGTACCGCCACCGACTGGGTGCTTTGCGGTGACGGCCGGCCGGGGTGCTGCACGGCGTAGGCGTCCACGGTGAACTTGTGCAGGAGGAAGAACTCCGGTTGCTCGTATTCCCGCGCGAGGACTTCGCCATACGTGGCCCAACAGCCAGGCGAGGATTCCATGTAGCGGTGGGTCGCGCCGTCCGGAGCGTCCGCAAACTGACCGCCGCAACCGGGGCAAACGTTCATCCTCAGATGATGTGGTAGCCGTTCGCGCGCAACGCCGTCAGCAGCGTCATCACGGCCACGGAGAACACCAGCGCCGTCGTCTCCAACAACCGCGACCGGTCCCCCAACTGCGCCAGCACGATGTACACCGGCGCGGCCGTGCTCAGGTAGCGCGTCACGCTGTCGCCCGGCGTCGCGGACACGTACAGGATCGCCAGCGCGAAGACCAGCGCGGCGTAGCTCACCCGCTTGAGGGTAAACAGCCCGATCAAAGCCAGCGCCAGGGTGATGCCCAGCAGCGGCATGGACACGTCCACGAAGATGCGTTCCTGGTGCGTCCATTGCGCGACGACGGCATCCCAGGGCCACTGCGGGTGACCGCCCCAGCCTGCCGCCATCGTTTTTTGCTGTGCGCGCCAGTCACCGAAGCGGATTTGCAAAAAGAGCAGGTACGACGCTTGCCCGACCACCGGCCCGAGCATTGCCAGGATCGCCCGCCGTTTCCATGGCCAGCGCGCCACCTGCCACCATCGACCGCGCGGTGACTCGGCGCGTAGGGGGCGACGGGCGACCCATTGTTGCACGGCCTCGACGAAAAGGAACCCGGCCAGCAGCAGCCCCGGCGTGCGAGTCAGCGCCGACAGCAATCCCCACAGCCCCGCCGCCAGCCAGCGTCCTCGCCGCGCGCACAACAGCCAACCGAGCATCGTCAGCAAAAACAGCGACTCCGTGTAGATGAAGCCGAACCACATCGACCCCGGGCAGAACAACAGAAACAACACCGCCCGGTCCGCCACCGTCGCCGAGCGGGTCTCACGCGCCGCCAGCCGCCACAACAGCACGCACGCGGCGAACAACGCCGCCAGCGAGATCGCGTAGCCCGCCAGGAAATCGTCCGCCCCGAAGAACTTCGCCGCGCGTAGCAAGAGGGGCAGCAGCGGGTAGAACGCGACGGACGAAGCCTGCTGCGGGTCGTACATGTAGCCGTGTTCGGCGATGCCGACGTACCAGCCCGCATCCCAGTAACAGAACCGCTCGATCCACGACCGGCCGATCATCGGGAAGCCACCCGACACCATCACGACGCGCGAGAGCGTCGCAATGGCCATCACCAGCAGGCGCGATAGCAGGAACGTCCCCGTGATCCAGCCCAACGCGCGGGCGTCGAGACGTGGCACGACTGCCCGTGGCAAGAGGGCAGCGGGCGTGGCCGGGACTGGGGAGGGAGACATGCCGCAGACTTTAGAAATGTACGTCGAGCTTGTGGAAAGTCCCCGCCACGGGGCGCGTCTCGCCGTTTTCAAACACAATACCGTGGCCGTTGTACACCGCGAAGGAGATCGTGAACTGGTTGGCTCCTGGGTGCAGCGGGATGCGGTAGCTACGTTCGATCTGGCCCGGAGTGAGGTGGATCTGTTCGAGGACTTGGCCGTTGCCGGCGACGGTGAGGTCCTGTGACGGGAAATCGTTGGCGAAAAGGAAATCCAACTGCGCGGTCGGCGACGACGCCCAGAAGTCGATGGTGAGGTCTGGGCCGTAGGCGTGCCGGAGCGGCTTGCCCTCGTCCATCTCCAAGCCGCCGACGTTGTGCAACTGCACGGCCAGCGCCTTGTTGTGGAAGAACTCGTCGTCCATGAGGCGAACGTCGCCCTGCACGCCGACCAACCCGGCCGTCTCCATCAGTTGCCCGGTACTGACCCGGTAGGCACGCAGGTCCGTCCAGCCCGCCGCCGTAAGGCCCAGCCCGAGCGCAACGGCGACGAGCGCATCCAATCGCGTGAACCGGCGGAGAGTCGGCGGCATGAGGGAGGACGCACCCTCGCAGGACTTCCCGGCGGCGGCAAGCTTCCAGGCGGCCAAAGGTGGACCTTGCGCCCCCGCCGTTTTTCGGAGAAGAACAAACGCGCTCTCCCACCCGAGCCGCCCCCTTCCCTGTGCAATTCTTCCCCGGGCTCGACGCGACACGATTTGAACGGCGTGACTTCTTCGCGGCCGTGGGCATCTACGTCGCGCTGCT
>CAXTQD010000279.1:0-7441 GCA_964246175.1 uncultured Chthoniobacterales bacterium
GGAGTCCGGGGTAAGCCGGACCGAGGTAATACGGCTTCCCGAGGGTGGCGAGCAGCACGGCCAGCGAAGCCAGGAAAACCCAGCCCAAGGCTCGCCCGCCACCGTCCTCGCGCGGCGAGAAAACGCGCCAGAGGCCGGCCATCGCGAGCGCGAAACCGGCCGGGCTCAGATATTCCAACTGGGACACCAGGAACCACGGCAAGGTCCATCCCTCGCGGTTCCAACGGTTATTGTTGCGGATAAACTCGGCCGTCGGCCAGTCGTGCGCGTGCTGCCACCAGAGGTTCGGCGCGAGGATGGCGAGCGCGATGGCCCCGCCCAACCAGGGCCAGGGCGTGCGCAGGTGTTGGCGACCCGCCACGGTGAAAATCAACGCCGTCGCCAGCCCGAGGCCGAAGAGGCCCATCGTGAACTTGGTTTCCAGCCCGACACCCGCCGCGAGTCCGACCAGCAGCCAGCCCGCACCCGGGGTCCGCCGCCATGTTCGCAGGACGAGCCAGCCCGCCAGCGCCCAGCAGAGTTGGTCGAACACTACCGTCTCGAAGAGGTCGCCCATCGCCAGGAAGATCGGCCCGCAGAACACCGCGAGGGCCGCGAGCGCCTGCGCGAAACGTCCGCCGCCGAGTTCGCGCGCCATCAACCCGGCGAGAACGATCACGCCCGCCGCCGCCAGGGCGCTGAGCGTGCGTAGTTCACCCGCCGTGATCGTGGTGTAGCCCCACACCGCCGAAGCTAGCCGCGCCAATAGCGGCACGAGCGGCGGCTGGTCCACGTAACCCCAGTCCGGCCGCGCCCCACAGGCCAGGTAGTAGAACTCGTCCCGGAACAACCCGTACCCGCTGCCGATGGCGAAATGCACCGCCATTCGCATCAGCCCCAACCCGAGTAACAGCGTCCATGCGACGGGGTGTATCTTGTGGGCGTTAGTGACTGGCGGTGTCATGCCCGCTCCCGATAGCAAAGCCCGCGCCACCCAGACGCCCGGATGATCAAAGTTATTCCCAGCGAAGAACTAATGACGATACCTTGCGCCTGCGCACCCGCTACCCGGAGGCAACGGTCGCCATTTCGTGGCGTGGTTCGCCGGAGTTCTACGAAGCGGCTGGCGCGGTGGCGTACGGGGCGATGGTGTCGATCTTGACCGAACGTGCGTTGCTGCCGCTCTCGTCGGGCAACTGGATCGTCTCGCCGACGCGGTGGCCGAGCAACGCTTGGCCAATAGCGGTCAGGTAGGAGAGGATGTGCTTCTCCGGGTTGCCGTCCCACGCACCGAGGATGGCATAGTCCTCGCGCTTGCCGTCCGCCTCGTCTTTGAGCGTGACCGTCGTGCCGATGGATACCATCGTCAGGTCGGGGTTCTCGAAGTTCGTGCCCCGCGCCCGGCCGAGGTCGCGCTCCATTTCCGCCCGGCGGCGGGCCAGGACGCGCTCCATCTCCTTGGCGGCTTTGTACTCGAAGTTCTCCCGCAAGTCGCCGTACTCACGGGCAACCTTGATTTCCTCGATATTCTTGGGGATCTGCCGGTTAACGAGGTCATCAAGCTCCAGCTTGCGCTTTTCCAGGCTCGCCCAGGAGACGACCAACGCCGTCGGCTTCTCCTCACCGCCGCCGGTCAGCAGCATGTGGAGTTCGGGGTGCAGCTTGATGAGTCGCGCCATCAGCGAACGCTTGTCGAGCTCCTCCAGCGCCGGCGTCGCCAGGAGCGCCCGGGCGGCGGTGCGCATCTCCGCGGGGCTCGCGCCAGCGAGAAGTTCGCCGATGAGTTCGCGGTCGCTGGAAAGCAGGTCGCGCAGCTTGGTGGAGCGCTTGATCTCGCTGAGCGAATCCCGTTCCAGGGCCGAGAGGATCGCCGCGAAGAGCCGCTGGTTGATGAACGAGCGGTAGTTCTGGTCGTCGCGTTCCTTGACGAGCCAGAGCAGCATCTCGCACGTCACTGAATAGTCGCGGATCGAGCGGTCGAGGTACGCGCGCATTTCGTCGCCGCG
This sequence comes from uncultured Chthoniobacterales bacterium, assembly GCA_964246175.1. GTDB lineage: Bacteria > Verrucomicrobiota > Verrucomicrobiia > Chthoniobacterales > SZAS-18 > CAHJWO01. Next base: position 1,986 of record CAXTQD010000279.1, read on the forward strand.
CTCCTTGCTCTCGAACAGTCGCGCCACCTCGCCGACCACGCGAGCGTTGTGGGTCTGCGGCAGGAGCGACAGGGCGCGGTTGACCCAGCGGTCTTCGCCGAGTGCGTCGGGCACCAGCGCGAGGGCCGAACGCTGCTTGGTCGCAGGCAGGTTCCCGATGATCTCGCCTAGACGCGATTCCTCGTCGCCCATGAAGCTGACCAGCGAGGGCGATTCTTTGACGCTTGCCGGTAGTCCGGCGGCGGCGGCGATTTCGTCACGGGTGACAAGCAATTCGAACGCCGCGTCCACGTCCAGGCGCTGGTTGCGTGCGGCGGAACGGCCGGCTTCCTCCAGTACGCCGGTGAGCGCGGCGGGGTCAGCCTTGAACTCCTCGATGCTCTTGGAGACCCCGTCGAGCACGGCGAGCTGATCCTTGAGCTTGCGCGCCTTGGCGAAGCTGGCCAACAATGTCTCGTGTGCGCCAACGGTCCCCTCGCGCATCTCCACGAACTCGGTCTTCTTGGCCGGAATAATGAAGCGGCCGTCGCCCTTGAGCTTCTTCTTGGCGGCGTCCCACCACCGTTTGAACTCGTTCTCGCCCGAGAGCACCTCCGGGATCAAGAGCGCGGCGATCTGCGTGGGCGTGGCCTTCTTGCCGTCGGAGTGTTCGAGGATGAGGCGGATGACGGCGGCGGGGTCTTCCTGGGCGAGTTTCTTGGTGCCGGGCAGGTCGGACGCCTTGCGGGCTAGTAAATGTTCGGCCGGGACGGGGCGGAGATTGTCGCCGGCGTACTGAAGCTGCATGGGGTGGTTCTTCTTCGGACCAAAGTCGATGAGGACTTGGTTGCCGTCGAGGTTCCACGAGGCGATGCGCCCGAAGCCCCAGCTCTTGTGCTGGGTGTACGCGCCGGGTTCGAGAGAAGAGAGGGTCTGCGCAGCGCTGACGTTGAGCTTGCCCTCGTCAATGGACTTCTGGAGATCGGGGTGGATGGAAACGGAGCTGGAAGTAGCCATGGCAGGGAAAAATCAGGTGAACCGCTCAAGATAGAACGGGCAGAGACCCCGGCCAACGAAAAATCTCGGCCGGTTCGGGGTGAGGGATCGTATCAGTCATCTTGGCACACTTTCTAGTTGCCTTCACGCGGTCGGACGCGCTACAACGCTCGAACCACCCCGATGAAAAAGCTTTTCTGCTCCCTCCTCTTCGCGGCGGCGGCCGTGGCCACAGTCCACGCGGACATCCAGGCACCGCCCGTTTCCGACCAGGGGCCGACGCGCAAGTTCGGCCGCGGGCTGTCCAATTTCCTCTTCGGCCCCAGCGAATTGATCTATCAGGTGGCCAAGATCAATGATGACGAGGGCAACTCGGCCGCGCTGGGCTACGGGGTGGTCCGCGGCGTGGGTCGCTCGATCATGCGCGGCTCCATGGGGTTTTACGAGATGATCACCGCACCCTTTCCGCTGAACAAGGGCAAGTACACGCCCACGCTCAAGAACGACGTGCCGTGGATCTACGGCGGTTACGAGGAGTTCCCGCCGGAACTGGGCTGGGAGAGCCGCTACAACTATCCGCGCTGACGAAGGCGGGCAGGCCGTGGTGGCGGCTGTCGGCACGACTTGGCCGTTGCGGATCGAGGAAATCGCGTTCGGCGGACGCGGGGTGGGTCGTTTGCCGGATGGACGAGTGGTGTTCGTACCGTTCGTCGCCGCTGGAGAAAGCGTCCGCGTCGAAATCGTCCGCGTACATCGAAGCTATTTGGAAGCGCGCCTCGTAGCGGTGGAGGAGCCTTCGCCGCGCCGGGTTCAAGCGCCCTGTCCGTACTACGGTCGCTGCGGTGGGTGCAGCTACCAACACCTCGACGGGGTCGAACAACGCGACACCAAGCGTGCGCAGGTTGCCGGGGTGTTGCGCAGGGTGGGGCGGCTTGAGCACGCGCCGGAGGTGCGCCCGACGGTGGCGTCGCCGCAGGAATATGGCTACCGCAACCGCATCACCGTGCACGTCCGCGACGGGACAGTCGGGTTCTTCGCCCACGGCGTCGCGGGCACGGGAAGGGGGAGCCTGGTGGACATCGCCCGCTGTCCCATCGCGGACGACGGGGTCAACGAGGCGCTCGCACGCTTCCGCGCCCGGCCGGCGAACCGGCGGCGGGAAGGCCACCACACCTTGCGGGCGGAGGGCGCAGGTGGGGCGGGGGAAGGTTTCCGGCAGACCAACGACGGCGCGGCGGCGGAACTTCTGTCGGTCGTCGCCGCTCTGCCAGACCGTGCGGCGACTCATCTGCTAGACGCGTACTGCGGAGCAGGGTTCTTCGCCAAGAATCTGCGGACCCGCTTCGAGCGCGTGGTTGGCGTGGAATGGGATGCCCGTGCGGTGGCCGTGGCCCGGCGCGACGCCGCTCTGCACGAAGAATACCGGCATGGCGACGTAGCGGCACTCCTGCCCGGCGAGTTGTCCCAACTGCCCGCTGCGGCGAGCGTCCTGATCCTCGACCCGCCCGCGGAGGGTCTCGCCGAACTGTCCCGCGCGGCGGTCGCGGCGAGGCCGCCAGCGGAAGTCGTCTACGTGTCGTGCAACCCGGCGACCCTGGCGCGCGATCTGGCAGCGTGGGGGGTGACATACGAGATTTCTTCCGTGACACCGCTGGACATGTTCCCGCAGACGGCCGAGATCGAGGTCGTCGCGCATCTGCGGAGACGTTCGTAGGCCGTGGCGAACGCGAAGGGGAAGGCCGCCGTCCCGTCCGCCCCGCGCGGCGGTTGGAAGCGTCGCTGCGGGCGGTGGCTGCTGGTCGCGCTGGTGCTCGGGCTTGTCCTGCCGGTCGTGGAGGTGGGCTGCGTACGCTTCGTCGACCCACCGGCGACGCCGCTGATGGGAATCCGTTGGTTGCAGGACCACGTGGCGGGCGAGCCCCACCCGCGCACGTTGTACCATTGGCGTTCGTGGAACGAACTGCCGCCGACGTTTCTCAAGTCGGCGTGGACTCTGGAGGACCAGCGGTTTTTCCAGCATCACGGCTTTGACTGGAAGGAAATGCACGCCGCCATCGAGCGCGCCAAGCGCACCGGACAAGACCCGCGGGGAAGCTCGACCATCACGATGCAGTGCGCCCGCTCGCTGTTCCTGTGGCAGGGACATTCCTACGTGCGCAAGGGACTGGAAGTCTACTACACGCTATGGATGGAACTTCTCCTGTCTAAGCGACGCATCTTCGAGTTGTACGCCAACGTCGTCGAGACCGGCCGGGGCGTGTACGGGATCGAGGCGGCGAGCCAGTTCTATTACCACAAAGGATGTAACCAACTCGACCCTACCGAGGCCGCGATGCTCGCCGCCATGCTGCCCGCCCCGCGCAAGTGGGACCCGCGCACGCCCACCCGCCGCCTGCGCGCCCGGCAGGAACGCGCCTTGCGTGAGTCGCCGCTGCTGCACTGGCCTGAGTGAAGGAAGGTTGGATCTGCAAACCTTCCTTGGTCGTGCGTTCCCCGAACACCCTTCCTTCTATGTTCCGATTCCAACGTCAACCCACCCGGACAACCACCACGCGCCAGCCAGTCCGGCACCTTGTTCACAGCCTCCTCGCGGCGCTGGTTCTACCAGGGGCGGCCCTTGCCAGCGACAGCGCCTGGCTGATCGGCGACGACGGCCATGTGGTGGTGAACATCCTGGAGCACCGCGAAGGCATGGGCCGGCAAACGGAGGTCACGCTCATCTACGGCATGCACTTCCTGCAAGGCGCACTGCACGATGTCAACGCGGGCAAGATCGTCCTGAAGGAAATGACGGGCGGCAAGGTCGGCTACGTGTACACAGGCAGCATCAGCGTGGACTACCTGAAGAATCAGATCACACTCAAGGGCAAGCTGACGGACAGCGACGCCCAGCACACCGTCGTCGCCACCTATGACACGCAGCTCAAAGCCAAGGAAATAGAAGCCAACCAGTAAAACGGACCCAACTACCGACGTGCCCTCACGCGAGCAGCCGCCGCATCGCTTCCTCCAGCCGATCGATGGCGACGGGCTTGATAAGGTGCTCGCTGAAGCCGGCTTCCTTGGTCTTGTTGATGTCGCTCTCCATCCCGTAACCGCTGAGCGCGATGCCGGGCGGGCCACCGCCCGCACGCAGGGCGCTCATCAGGTCGCAGCCCGAGCCGTCCGGCAGTCCGAGGTCGCTGATGAGCAGATCAAAGCGGTCCTCGTTCCGCGCCTTCTCCAAGCCCTCTGCCACCGAGTGCGCCACCACGACGCTGTACCCGCGTCGCTTGAGGAGTCGCTGCATGCCTAGGAGCGTGTCCTCATGGTCATCGACTAACAGGACGCGCCGGCCATGCTTGTCCCCGGTGCCGTTGGTGGACGTTGCCGCCACGGTTGCCGCTGCTGCTGCCGCCGGCACGTCGCCGTTCTTGCCGTTTGCCTTCTCCGGCGCGGGGGCAGGGCTCGTGTGCAGGTCCACGGTGAAAGTTGCCCCCTTGTTCGTGCCGGGGCTGGACACCGACAGCGTGCCACCGTGCGCCTCGACCATGGCCTTGGAAATCGCTAGTCCCAGCCCCAGCCCGCCGAACCGCTGCGTGATGGAGCTTTGCCCCTGGTCGAACGCGTTGAAAATCCGCCGCAGGTGCTGCGGTTCGATGCCGATGCCCTCGTCGGTCACCTCGATCCGCAGGAACCCTGCTGGCCCCGCCGGCACCACGGTTGGCGTCTTGGTGGGAGTGGACGCGCCGTTGGCAGCGAGGTCGGAGGTTTTCGTGAACAGGACATGCGTGGCCGCCATGCTCCGGCCAGCGGTCGCCGGGGCGGTGAAGTTGCCCGAGCGCACGATGATTCGCCGACCCGCCGGGGTGAACTTCACCGCGTTTTTGATGAGATTCCAAAACACCTGTTGCAGCCGCGCCGGGTCGGCGACCGCGTGGTGTTCGCGGGCGCGGAGTTCGAGGTCGAGGCGGAGGTCCTTGGCCTCGATTTCGCCCTGGCAGATTTCCACAGCGAGCGCCACCGTGCGGTGGACATCGACGTTCTGGGTGGTCAGTTGCAGCTTGCCACTGGAGATGCGCGTCACGTCGAGCAGGTCGTCGATGAGCCGGGCTTCCAGTTCGACGTTGCGACGGATGATTTCGAGGGGTTGCCGGGTGGCGGGCTGCGCGTCGGCGAGGGCTTCCAACTCGGCCACCATCGTGATGACGGGCGACAGCGGGTTCCTCAACTCGTGGGAAAGCTGGGCGAGGAACTGATCCTTGGCGGTGTTGGCGTTGATGAGTTCCTGGCGCAGGGTGACGGCCGCCGTGGCGTCTTCGATCAGGCAAAGCACACCGATGGTGCCCGCCTCGTTGTCTTGGAGGCGCAGGAGGTTGGTGGTCAGGAAGCGCACGGCGCCGCCGGCTGTGGGCGTGCGCTGTTCGATGGCCTGGAAGGGCACGCCGAAGTGCAGCACTCGCGCGAGCGCTTCGCGGGTGGCGATGGCCACGTCGGAGAAG
>CAXTQD010000280.1:0-1523 GCA_964246175.1 uncultured Chthoniobacterales bacterium
CCATTCCAGCGGCGTCTTCGTGCCGCGGATTACCACGAACACGTCGCCATCCAGCGTGCCCGTGAAGCCGAAGGGCGTCGGCGGCAGCGGCACGCCGAAGTGCGTCTCGATGGCTTCCGACAGCGGGCCGAACTTCCAATACTCCTTTGCCGATAATGTTGGCGTCAGCGCGACAAACCCGGCCGGCAGTGTCCAAGCGTCGGGGGTGAGGAACTGCTGGTAGGCGCCGTTGACCAAGCCGGCCAGTTGGAGCGCCCGCGCGAGATCGAAGCCGGGAGGGAGTGTGTACTTCATAGCGAAGGACTTACACAAAAAGTCCCCCGCGCGGAAGCTTTATCTTGACACCCCGCCAAACTCTCGTCAGCAAGGGGTTCCTGATGCCAAAGAAACTCATCGTCTGCTGCGACGGCACCTGGAACAACGAGGACGGGGCCGGCGCACCCACCAACGTCGCCAAGCTCCACCGCATTCTCCAGAGCAACTACTACGACGGGGCCGACCAGATCGTCTACTACGTCGCCGGGGTGGGGACGGAAGTGGGCGAACGCGTCCGCGGCGGGGCGTTCGGCGAGGGCCTGGACGAGAACATCCGCGAGGCGTACCGCTTCCTGGTCGAGCACTACGAGGCTGGCGCCCAGCTTTTCTTCTTCGGGTTCAGCCGCGGCGCGTACACGGCGCGGAGCCTCGCCGGGTTCATCCGCAACAGCGGCCTGCTGAAGCCGGAGTTCGTGGGCCAACTTCCCGCCGCCTTCCGGCTCTACCGTGGCCGCTCGGACGCGACGCACCCCGACTCGGAAGCGGCCAAGAACTTCCGCGCGCAATACTCCTACACGCCGGACATCGAGTTTGTGGGCGTGTGGGACACGGTGGGCTCCTTGGGCATCCCGGTGTCGCGGCTGGGGATTTTCAGTTGGTTTGGGCGCTTGGTGGACAAGAAGTACACTTTCCACGACACGAGCCTGAGCCGGATCGTCAAACACGCCTACCACGCCGTCGCCACCCACGAACGCCGGGGCACGTTCCCGGCGACCCTCTGGCAAAAACAGCCCGACGCCGGCGACCAGACCCTCGAACAAGTGTGGTTCCCCGGGGTCCACGGCGACGTGGGCGGCGGGTACTACACGACCGGGCTGTCCGACGCGGCGTTCGACTGGATGATCCAGAAGGCACGCGACTGCGGCCTGAAGTTCCGCGAGACGGCGTTGGCGCACGGCCTCCTGCTGGCCCCCGACCCCATCGGCAAGCTGCACGACTCCTACGGTTTCTTCTTCCAACTCATCGACTGGATGAATGGTCGGCCCGGCGGCGCGCCGCGGACCTTCAGTGCCGACGCGGCATCGTGCGAGCGGATGTCCAACATCGCCCGCGACCGCTTCCGCGCGAAGCGCGACGAGCCGTGGCCGGATTCCTTCCTGCCCGCGTTGCGGAGCGACGACACCGCCGGCGAAGCCCGGGTGCGCGACATCCAACCGTGAGGCTTCGTCCCACTTGGTAGGAATGCCTCTCCGAGGTAGTCCCTAGAC
>CAXTQD010000280.1:1533-7406 GCA_964246175.1 uncultured Chthoniobacterales bacterium
TGCTGCTGGGAACCTCGCAAACCGACATTGCCCTCGCGCCCCGCGCCGGGTTAAATTGCCCGCTTGCCCCTCCTCCCGTCCGAAACCGTCAAGCCCCGGCTCGCCGCCTTCGCCGCCTAAGCACGCTCCCTCAAGGGCGACGAAGAAGGCGAGGCCCAACTCTTTCTCGATCACTTCTTCCGCGCACTCGGCCACGGCGGCGTGCAGGAAGCCGGCGCGACCCTGGAGTTCCGCATCGCCAAGAAGCCCGGCAGCGCCCAGCTCGAACTCCTCACCGGCCAACCCGCCGCCAAAGCCTCAACCAGGTCCACCGGCAAGAAGTTCGCCGACCTGCTCTAGCCCGACCGCGTGCTCATCGAGATGAAGCGACGCGGCGAGCACCTCGAAAAACACTACGACCAACTCTTCGACTACTGGACGCAAATCGTCCCGAAGCGTCCACCGTACGCAATCCTGTGCAACTTCGACGAGTTCTGGATTTACGACTTCACCCAGCAACTCTACGACCCCGTCGACAAGATTCCGTTGCGTGAACTCTCCGACCGCTGGAGTTCGCTCGGGTTCCTGCTGCCGACACCGCGCCCGCCGGTCTTCGACAACAACCGCGTGCAGGTCACCCGCCGGGCGGCGGCGCAGATGGCCGGGGTCTTCCGCACGCTGGTGGTCGAACGCCACGTCCCGCGCGCCCGCGCCCAGCGGTTCGTCCTGCAACTCCTCGTCGCCCTCGTCTCCGAGGACCTCGGCCTCTTGCCCGACCTCGTGGTCACCCGGGTGCTCGCCGACGCGATCAAGGACCCGCCGAGTTCCTACGATCTGCTCGGCGGGCTGTTTCGCGCCATGAACACGCCCGGCAAGACGGACGGTGGGCGGTTCGCGGGCGTGGATTACTTCAACGGCGGGCTCTTCGCGGAGATCGACCCGGTAGAGTTGCGGCTCAACGAACTCTACGCGCTGGAAGCTGCCGCCAAGGAGAACTGGACCGCGGTGAAGCCGGAGATTTTCGGCACGCTCTTTCAGCAGAGCATGGACACGGATGAACGCCACGCGTTCGGGGCGCATTTCACGAGCGAGTTCGACATCCAGAAGGTCGTCGGGCCGACGATTGTGCGGCCGTGGCGCGAGCGCATCGCGGCGGCGAACACCCTCGCTGAACTCCGTACGCTCCTGGGCGAACTGCGCCGCTACCGCGTGCTCGACCCGGCGTGCGGCAGCGGCAACTTCCTCTACGTTGCCTACCGGGAGATGAAGCGTCTGGAACGCGAACTCCTCGTGCGCCTGCGCGACAAGGGCGAGAAGGCCGACCGGCTGGTGTCGGCCATCGCGCTGACGCAGTTCTTCGGCATCGACAAGGTGCCCTTCGCCGTGGAACTGGCCCGCGTGACGCTCATGCTGGCGAAGGAGTTGGAACTGGCCGAGGCCAAGAAGGCCGAGGACGCCGACGGGTTGCTCGTGTTCGAGAAGCCGCTGCCATTAGACAACTTGGAGCAGCAGATCATCTGCGGCGATTCGTTGTTCATCCCTTGGCCGAAGGCAGACGCCATCGTCGGCAATCCGCCGTACCTCGGCAGCCGCTTCCTAGCCAAGGAACACGGCTACGAGTATGCGCAGGCGCTCTACAAACGCTTCCCGGGCGTGCCGAAGATGGCTGACTTCTGCACGCACTGGTTCCGCTTGGCCCACGACGCCCTGCCGGAGAACGGGCGCGCCGGATCGGTGGGAACGAACACCATCCGCCAGAACGAGAGCCGCGAGGCGAGCCTAGACTATCTGGTGGTCCGTGGTGGGGTTATCACGGAGGCGGTTTCCACGGAGGTTTGGAGCGGCGATGCAGCGGTGCATGTGTCCATCGTCAACTGGGCTAAGGGCGACTTGCCGGCGCAGCCCCGCAAGCTGCTGACTCAGCTCGGGGACAGGGTAGAAAGTCCGTGGAGAACGGAGGAGGTCGAACGCATTGGGCCAACGCTCAAGACTGGTACAGACGTAACGGCGGCCATTACTTTGAGAGCTAATAAAGAGGCGAAGGGTGTTTACGTCGGTCAGTATCCATTCAATGAAGGATTCCTACTTTTACCAGATGAGGCTGCCGCAATAATCAAAGTCGATCCACGCAATCAGGAGGTTACATTCCCGTACATGATCGGCCGGGACTTGGTAGAAGTAGGTCGGCCTACACGGTGGATTATCGACTTTGCTCAGAGAGATACTTTCGAGGCACGTGCTTACCAATCACCTTTCAAGAGAATTGAGGAACGCGTGATGCCAGAAGTTATCGCGCACGCCGAACGGGAAAAAGTGGCGACGGGGAAAGAGAGTACCCGTTGGACGCGCCTAGCAAAGAGGTGGTGGCAATTTCGGGACTATCAGCCAGGCACGATGGCCGCCATCGGGCGCGTACCGCGCTACATTGCCTGCTCACGCGTGACGAAGCGCCCAATCTTTGAATTTGTGAGCAGCAAAATTCATCCCGACAATGCTCTCGTAGTTTTTCCTTTCGCCGATGACTACTCTTACGGAGTTCTGCAAGCCGAGGCTCACTACGAGTGGTTTAAGGCGAGGTGCTCCACGTTAGAAGCACGATTCCGCTACACATCAGACACCGTCTTTGACAGCTTTCCTTGGCCTCAATCGCCGACTAAAAAGCAAATCCAAAAAGTTGCCGCCGAAGCGGTGGTACTACGCACCTTGCGCCGTGAGGTCATGACCAAACTCGGCTACTCCCTGCGCACCCGCTACCGCACGCTTGAAGAACCCGGCGCGAACCCCCTCCGCGACGCCCACGCCCGGCTCGACGCCGCCGTCCGCGCCGCCTACGCCATGCCCAAGGACGCCGATCCCCTCGCCTTCCTCCTGGCGTTGAACCTCGAACTCGCCGCCAAGGAAAAAGCCGGCGAACCCATCACCCCGCCCGGCCTGCCGCTGCCCGAGTCCGAACGCGCCGCCTTCGTGACGGCTGACTGCATCACGGTCTGAACCATTCCGACCCTGTGAACGAAACTCGCGCCGAACCGTCCGGCTCCACCCCTCGGACGGCCTTGGTCGGCTGGCTGCCGATGGGCGTGCTGGTGGCGTTGGCGCTCGCCTCGGGCCACTGGCTGACCGGGCGGGTGTGGATGTGGGCATTGGCGGTGGCGATCTTCGCCGGGTTCAAGTGGTCCACGCTGACGTACGCGCTCCGTGGCGGGGTCCGGCCCCGTTCCCGGTGGCGACCGTCCATTTATCTCCTGGGCTGGCCGGGCATGGACGCCCGGACGTTCCTGGCCGGCCCACCGCCGCCCCGGCCGGCGGCGGGAGCGTGGCTCCGGGCCGGGCTGAAGACCCTTTTCGGTGCGGTCCTCCTGTGGGGCGTGGCGCGTTTGTGCGGCGGCGGTCTGCTGACCGGTTGGGTCGGCATGGTGGGGCTGATCTTCGTGCTGCACTTCGGTTCGTTCGACCTCGTGGCGCGGTTCTGGCAGACCCAGGGCATCGACGCGCCGCCGCTCATGCGCGCGCCGGCCTTGGCCGGATCGTTGGGCGAGTTCTGGGGCAAACGCTGGAACTCCGGGTTCCGCGACCTCGTGTTCGGGCTGTGGTTCGTGGCGCTCAAACGCCGGTTCGGGGCACGCGGGGCGGTGATGACGCTCTTCCTGGCCTCGGGGGTGATCCATGACCTGGTGATCTCCCTGCCGGCGGGCGGCGGCTACGGGCTGCCCACGGCGTACTTCGCCCTCCAGGGCGGGGGGCTCCTGGCCGAACACGCCCGCGGCATGCCGTTCGTGCGTTGGCGGGGCCGGTGGCAAGGCAGGCTGTGGACGTGGCTGGTCGTGGCGGGGCCGGCGTTCGGGTTGTTCCACCCGCCGTTCGTGCGCGGGGTGATCCTGCCGATGATGCGGGCCATCGGCGCGCTCTGAAACGATACGCCTCCCAGCCATGATGCAAACCTGCGAATCCCTCCTCAACGTGGCCCTCTGGCTGGCGGCCATCGGACATTTCTGCGTGCTCGGCGCGAGCGTCCAGGTGCCCGCGCGCCTGGGCTGGAAGGAAGACCTGCCCAAACTGCGCCCCTTCAACCGCAAGCTGATGCACGTCTACAGCGGGTACACGGTGGGGACCATCCTGGCCTTCGGGGTCCTGACGTTCCTGCTCCACGACGAGATGCGGCGCGGCGAGCGCGCGGCCACGGCGCTGGCGGTGTTCATCGCCCTGTACTGGACGGCGCGCATCGGCGTGGACTTCCTCTACTACGAGCACAGCGACTGGCCCAAGGGGCGGCAGTTCGTGGTCGGCCACTTCCTGCTCACGGGGCTGTTCTGCGCGTTGGCGACGACGTACTGGGCGGTGTTGATCCTGGGGCTGCTGCGAAAAACGTGACGTTCGCCTGCCGGGCGCTGACCGACAGGCACGTCTCCGGGTCGGCGCGCACGAGGGCGAGCAGTGCGGCGTCGTCGAACCCGGCCGTGTCGAGGACGCTGCGTTCGCAAGCGTCGCAACGGCGGTGCGGACCTCCGTCGCTGGCTGCCAGTTGCTCCCAACGCCGCGCCAGCGGGCAGCCGAGCGTCTTGATGAACTCGCCCGCGTCGGTGTAGAGGCTCTTGGTGAGCGGGTCGAACTTCATGGCGGCGCGGGTCAGCCGATCCAGCGTTGCGCGTCGCGCTGGGGGTCGAAGAGGAGGTCGAACCCGGTGCCGTTCCAGACGGCCGCGCAGGCGGGCAGGCGCGGCTGGTAGCCCTGGTTGCCCCACACGGCGACCACGTCCTCAATGAGGTCTTCCAGCCAGACCTCCTCGCCCACCGCGAGGTCCTGGGGCAGCAGGTACGCGGCGAAGGGACTGGGGAAGTGGTACGGGTAGTAGCTGGTGAAATCCAGCACCCGGATGCCTCCCAGCCGCCGGCGTACGTCCCCGGCCGTCCGGATTTCCCCGGTCTCAGGGTTTTGGAAGACCGCCACCCGGTAGTGGATGTCCGCGCTGGGTTGGACCGGCAGCACCAGCGGCCGGAAGCCTGCGCGCGCCGCCTCGTTGATCGCTTCCTCGGTGCGGCCGGTTTTGACGACGCGGCGTGCGCCCGGTCCTTCGGCTGGATTCTTCACAGGAGCTGGCTCCGGGTGGCTGCCCCGCATGGATTCGAACCATGAAAAGAGGATCCAAAGACCTCTGTGATACCATTTCACCACAGGGCAAAGACAGGCGCAGGAACGCGCCCCGTTTCTTAAGGCCATCCACCCGGCCGCGCAAGGCCCAAAAACCGCCTGGCCCCGCCCCCGCACGAAAAGCTTCCCATCCTGCGGGGTCCGTGGCTTGTTGGGCGCGGTGAACCCGTTTCCGCTGACCCGCGCCCGCGCCCTGCTGTGCGTCGCGCTGGCCTGGGCGGCGATCTACCTGCCGGCGCTGGGCTCGCTGGAGATCAAGGGCGAGGAAGGCCGCCGCCTCCTGCCCGCCCAGACGATGCTGGAAACCGGCCAGTGGATCGTGCCGCAAATCGGCGGGGTGCCGTACCTTTCCAAGCCCCCGCTCATCAACTGGCTGGCCGCCGCGGCGTTCCGCGTCGCGGGGGACACACACAGCGAGTGGGCCGCGCGCACGCCGAGCGTCCTGGCGGTGTTGGCGCTCGGACTCTGCACGGTCGGCGCGTTGTCGGACTGGCTCGGGCCGGGCGGGGCGCTGCTGGCGGCGGTGTTCACCCTGACGAACATCGGCCTCATGGAAAAAGGCCGTCTCGCCGAGATCGAGGCACTCTACCTGAGTTTGACGGGGATCGCCGTCGTGCTGTGGCTGGGCGCGTGGCGGCGTGGCGGGCGCCCGTGGGTGACGTGGACGTTGCCGTGGGTGTTCCTGGGGCTGGGTTTTTTTTTTAATGTTACGGTGAACATGTTGTTCTTCTATGTGTTCGTCGTCGGCG
>CAXTQD010000281.1:0-7389 GCA_964246175.1 uncultured Chthoniobacterales bacterium
GTGAACACGGTGACCATGACGCTCTGGAGAGAATCATCCGGCAGGTCGCCCGCTGGCTATCGACGCCTGCCGCGACGCCGCCGCGTGGTCTTGCCAAAGGAGGGCTATCGCCAACGGCGCGGCGGCGGGTTCATGCCTTGGTGGATGAGCGGCTGCAAACGGACGACTGCTCCCCGCTGGCGGTGGATGAACTCGCCCGTGCCGCCGGTCTGAGTGTGCACCACTTCATCAAAGCCTTCCGCCAGACGGAAGGTGGCACGCCTCACGCCAACGTGATCGCCCGCCGCCTTGACCTGGCCGTGAGCTTGCTGCTCCAGGCGAATGCCCGCGTGGACTGGATCGCCATGCAAACCGGCTTTGCTTCTCCCGCCCACTTCGTGAGCACCTTCCGGCAGCACATCGGCACGACGCCGGGCGCACTGCGCGACGCCGCTGGCATCCGGTTTTGAGCGGTTGCTCTATTACCACCGAGGTTGCGTGAAAGCGCCCCCTTTGCTGACGCGGGTTGGCAGGATCGGTGATGCGTCACCTCTGATCGCTTCGCGTACAATTTTCTCCGTTGACTGACGGGACCGCTAATACGTGATCACCGGTGTCTGGCTCTGGTAGCGCCCGTCCACCAACTCGCGCAGGCAGAAGGCCGCCACGTCGGCGCGGCTGATCTTGCCGACGCGGACCCCGTCCAGTCGGGTGTAGGCGCGGGTCGCCGCTTTGCCCCGCGCCGCTCCGTTGGTCAAGAGCGCCGGGCGCACCAGCGTCCATTGCAGTCCGCTGCCGCGCACCACGGTTTCCTGACGGGTCTTGTCCTCGTAAACGCCGCGCAGCAGCAGCGGCTGGATCAGCCAGTTGTAGTACCACGGTCCGTGTCCCTTGCTCTCGCCCGCGCCGACGCCGGTGATGCAGACCAATCGGCGAACTCCCTGAGCCTGCATGGTGGTGACGAGGTTTCGCGTGCCCTCCGAGAGCATGGTCATCTCCTTGAAGGATCCCGTGGCCGTTGAACCCAGCGAGCACACGACCCCTTCCTGGCCGGCGAGCGCGCGCTGGAGGCTGGCGGGGTCGAGCACGTTGCCCACCACGTTCTGGACGGGCGTAGCAAAGCTGGCTTTGGTGGTGTGGCGTACCAGCGCCGTGACCTCGTGACCCTGCGCCAGCGCCTGGCGGACGATCTCCTTGCCGGTGGCACCCGTGGCACCGAGGACGAGTAGTTTCATGAGGAGTGTTGCGCTTTGACGTTTGGCATTCCGGGCTATCGGAACAGCTTCTCGATGACTTCGATGGGTCCGGGTTTGACCATCTCCGTGCGGTATTTGGGCATCAGTTCCCCGGCCTTCTTCCTGGACGCAGCCTGCGCCTCCTTATCGAGCTTCGGGGGCGGGGTCGTGCGCGTGGCCACCGGCACGCCGACCTGCGCGAAGAACTCCTCCTGCCCGGCGGGCGCGCACAGGCACAGCAACCTCACGGTTGCCTTAGAAGCGTTGGTAAAGGAATGCGGCGCGTTGGCCGGGATGTGCAGGGTCTCCCCGGCTCGCACCGTCGATTTCTCGCCGCGGAACGTTGCCTCGATCTCGCCTTCCAAGAGCATGAAGGTTTCCTCGAAGTCGTGCCGATGCGGGGGCGGGCCGCCGCCCGGCGGGATGTGCATGTCGATCAGGCAGTAGCGGCCGTTGGTGTCCTCGCCGGAAAGCAGGACCGTGTAGGTGTCTCCCACCAGGCCGACGTGGGGCAGGCTCTGGTCCGTGTTGGGACGCGCCACCTTGGAATCGCGTTGTGGATCGTCGGCGGGCAGCGGCGTGGCGGGTTGGGAAGTGATGGAGTAGCGGCTCATGGTGCTGGTTTCGTGTTTGGTGTTTGCGGGTTCGGCTTGGGCCGACAGGGAAGTTCTGAGGAAAATTGCGCCGAGCGAAACTGGCCCGCCCGTCCGAGCAAACGGCGTCGGGTCGCCGGATACCGGGTTTCAGGAAGGGGCTTTCGTATCACGCTTTGGCCGTTTTCGCGTGAAGTGCTTTGATGTGGCGCACCACGACCTCGAGATGTTCTTCGGGCAAAAAGTGACCGCAGTCCGCGACTGTCTCGCCCTCCACGTCCTTGGCCACCAGCTTGGCCATCATCAGCACCTTGTCGCCCAGGCCCTTCTCGCCCCCGAGCGCCACGACGGGCACGGTGACCTTGTGGCCCGTCAGCAACCCGGCCAGCGGCTCGGTTTGCTTGATGCTGGTAAACGCCGCGCGGTACACGCCCATCGCCCCCAGCACGCCCTCGCGGCCCGCGAAGGTGCGCAACGTCTCGTCCACGTCCTCGTCGGTGATCGCTTCGCGCCGCGCCATGGCCTTGTCGTAGAACCAAGTCAGGAACGCGCGCTCGTGACCGACCACCAGCCGCTCGGGCACGTCGGGTGCCAGCGGCAGGATCCACCACCACATGGAGCCTTCCCTCATGGCCTCGGGCGTGTAGGCGATGATCTTCTGGAGCAACGCCGAGAGCATCACCGGCCCTTCGATGTAGAGCAGGCCTGCGACTTCCTCCGGATGGTCGGCGGCCCAGAGCAGCGCGGGCGGTGCGCCCATGTCGTGCGCGGCGAGGATCAGCGGTTTGCCGCCGCCGAAGCCGATTTGTTGCACCAGCACGCGAAATTCTTCGGCCAGCGCGCGGGCGTCGCAGCCTTCCGTTCCGGGCGGCTTGTCGCTGTCGCCGTAGCCGCGCATGTCGGGCACCAGGATCGCGTAACCAGCTTGGGCGAGGGCGGGCATCACGCCGCGCCATTCCAGGCTGGTGCTGAGAAATCCGTGCCAAAGCAGCACCGGTGGACCGCCCGGTTCGCCACCCAGCCAATAGTGCAGTTGGACACCTCCGACGTTGGCGATTTGCTTGGTGAAGCCGGGGACGGAAACAGTAGGAAAGGAAGTGTTCATGGATAAAATCTAGTGGCTGGAAGTGACGGCGTTTTGTGAAAGCTCCGCCAGGAACGACACCAAGGTCCGCGGTTCCCGGCCGAGGATGCTGCGCAGCACGAGTGGGTTGCCCGGCAACCCATGGGTGTCGTATCACTCGAACATGCGCCGCATCGCCGCCGCTGGTTGTTCTGTGGGAGAATCGCTGGCCTGACCGGATGGTTCCCGGTGCGCGACGGCGGCCTTGATTTGCCGTCCCAGCACGGTGCTCATGACTGCGGCCACGTCGTGTCGGTTGAGATTGCCCTCGGCGCAAAGTTCGTACGTCCCAAAAAGCAGCCGGTCCGTGGTCAGCGCGATGGCGACTGCCTCCGCCACGTCGCGATAGTCGACCCGGGCAAAGCGTGTTTCCGTGGACCAAGGCTCAGCGAAGACGCCCGTCTGAATGACCCTCGGCTAACTCCCGGCGAGATTCTGAAAAAACAACGCGGGCTGGAGAAAAGTGAACTCCAGGCCGGAGGTCAGGATCGCCTCCTCGACCGGAGCCTTGGCGGCATGGTTGACCAGCGCGCTGAGACTCGGATAGATCACCGAGGAAAAAACGATGCGGCGCACGCCAGCGCGCTGCGCGGCCGACACCATGCGCAGACCGATTACGGCCTCGTTTGGCATAAAGGCCGGTGCGATGTAGAAGACCGCGTCCACGCCCTCGAGCGCGGCATCGACACTGGCCGCATCGCTCAGGTCGCCGACCGCCACTTCCGCCGCCCCGCCTCGCCGCACCGCGTCAGCTTGCCGAGGGTCGCGGATCAACCCGCGAACCTTCACGCCGCGTTGAGCGAGTTCAGGCACGACGAGGCCGGCGCAGGGGCCGGCCGCGCCCACCGCGAGCACCGTGGAAATGGACTTGGACATACCGGGGTTTGCTGGCTCGCTTAGTCGATCAAGGCCAATGCGCTACTTTCCGGGGTGAACTGGTTGAGCAGGGTGAACTTTGGCGGATGATCGAACATCGATTTTGATCGGATGCTAGCGGCCAGCTGGCTGAAGCGCCGCAGCAACCTTGTTGAGCGGCCAGGGCAGTTCCTTCTCCCACTTCTCCGCCGTCTCCCGGGCAAAATCCTCATACCGGCGCGGCGCATGGCCCAACAAGGCTGTCAACGTGGCCAGGTCGCCTTCCTCGGCCACGAAGCCGCGTTCCAGATAGCCTTGGAACATCATGCGCAGGTCGAAGGCCATCCACGACGGCGCTTTCTGGCGCATCTGCGCCTCGAAGCCGTCCAGATTCTCGCCCGGATATTTGATCTCCTTGCCCAGCAGTCGGCTCCAGATGGATGCCGCCATCGGCCCGCTGAGCACGTCGGGGCCGTTGAGATTGTACGTCTTGCCAAGGTGGCCGTCGGTGGTCAACGCGATGGCGGTGGCCTCCGCGATGTCGCGGATGTCCACCGACGAGATGCCGAGCGTTCCCAACGGCATCGGATAGATGCCCGGACCCGTCAGCAACGGCTTGAGCGACTCGTCGTTTTGATGAAAGTAATTAGGCCGGATGATGGTGTAGGGCACGTCGTATTCCTTGAGCGCGTTCTCGATGGCGAGCTTGGAAGCGAAGTGGGGTACGTCCTGGAAGGCTTGCACCTTGAAGACCGAGTGATAGACGACCTGCTTGAGCTTGTGCTTCTTGGCCAGGCCGTAGGCGATCAGTCCCTGGGTGAGTTCATCGGGCACGACGGCGTTGAGCAGGTAGAGCTTGTCCACGCCCGCCATCGCCTTTTCCATCGAGACGGGGTCGAGCAGATCACCAACGGCGACTTCCACCCCGGAGGAGTCCTCGGTGGAGGCGACCTTTTTACGGATGAGGACGCGCACGTCCGCGCCGCGTTTGACCAACTCCTGGAGGACGACCGAGCCGACTTTGCCGGTGCTGCCGGTAACGAGTATTTTCATGTGTGGGTGTAGCTTTCTGTGGGTTTGCTGTTCAGGTTTTCTAGTGAAAGGTGCTGCCGCCATCGACGTTGAGGATTTGCCCGGTGATGAAGGCCGCGTCCGCCGAAGCGAGGAAGCAGACCGCCCCGACTAGGTCTTCGGGTTGTTCGTCCCGCTTGAGCGCGCGGGCCTGGGCCGCCTCGGCCAGCGCGGCAGCCGGGAAGAGTTTTTTGACCGGTGCCGTCACCGTCAGCCCGGGTGTGACGGCGTTGACCGTGATGCCGTGTTCGCCCACCACGTTGGCCAGCGAACGGGTGAAGCCGATCAGCCCGGCTTTGGCCGTGACGTAGGGACACTGCTCCGGCGTACCCGCGAAGATGCTCGCGCTGCCGATGTTGACGATGCGCCCGGCGCGGCTCCGTTTGATGAGCGGCAGGAGGTTGCTCGTGACGAGAAAGGGTCCATCAAGATTGATGGCGAGAATCTCGCGCCACACGGCGTAGGTGAGCTCGTCAAAAGGCGTTAGCGGGAAGTAGCCCGCCGCGTTGACCAGCACATCGACCATCCCCCAGTCGTCACGCACCCGGGCGGCAAACTCCTGGCAGCGGGCTTCGTCGCTGATGTCGAACGCGGATGAAAAGAAAGTGGCCGGGTTGCGCAAGTCATCCCGCAAGGCGTCGAGCGCATCTTGGCTCCGGTCGGTGGCAAAGACCCTGGCCCCGAGCGAGAGGAATCGTTTGGTCAGCGCACTGCCGATCCCGCCGGCCGCGCCCGTGATGACGACGGATTGTCCTTTGAAGTTCATGGAGGTTGGTGGTTCCGACCCGGCAGATGATCGGAATCCTGATTGGATTCTCGTTCACCACCTACATAACGAACAGCCTGCTGTTGAGGGGCTTATACTTCTTTTGGAGTGGCTTGCCTCGATTTGCGGTATCAGTCGCCGGCTTTACCGCTTGCTTGAGCGCGGACTTCGACTACTGAACTAGCGAGGCTTTCTATCGAACTTCGCCACCTTCAATCCTTCATCGTCGTGGCGGAGGAGCTTTCCTTCACGCGGGCGGCGGCGCGGCTGCACCTGACCCAGCCACCCCTCAGCCGCCAAATCCAGGCGCTGGAAACGGTTCTCGGCGTGCGTTTGCTCGAACGGGGACGCTCCAGCCAGGTGACTTTGACCGACGCGGGCCGCAGCTTCCTGGCGGATGCACGCCGTCTGTTGACGGCGGGCGACGAAGCGCGGGAACACGCCCAGGATGCCGCTCACGGCCAGCAGGGCAGGCTCATTTTAGCCAATGTGGCGGCACTCTCCCAAGGAGTGGTGTCGCCTTTGCTGCAAGCCTTCCGCGCGCAGTACCCGCGGGTCGAGATTTTCCTGGTGGAACTGGAACCCGCCGACCGGACCGCCGCCTTGCGCGAGGGACGCATCCACTTGGGCATCTACCCGGAAGGCTGCCTGCCGCAGGACCCGCAGTTCGAGTCTCAACCGCTGTATGCCTGCCCGATGGTGGCCGTGCTGCCGCCCGGGCATCCGCGAGCCAACCCGACAGAGGCCCACGTCGAGATGGACATCCACGCGCTCGCCGGCGACACCGTGCTGGTGTCCCCGCGGGAAGTCACGCCGGGCTATCTCGAACGGCTCGACCGGGCGTGCGCGGCGGCGGACTTCACTCCGGCGGCCCTGCATCCCGTCGCTGGAGTGCCCAACCTGCTGGGCATGGTGTCGGCTGGCTATGGGGTGGCTATCCTGCCGGAAGTGCTCGTCGGCGCGTCCGTGCCGGCAGGCCGGATGCGGCGGCTCCGGGCCCCCGTGCCGCCGTTTCGCCTGTCTCTGATCTGGTCGGGCACGGCCACCTCGCAGGTGTTGGAGAACTTTCGCAAAGTGGCCGCCACGTTTGCCCTCCAGGCCACCCGGACGCCAGCCCGTCCGGCCGAGAATACTTTGGGCGTTGGCTCTGCTGGCGGCGATCAGCCAGCCGTCCGCAGAGCCTGCCTGGCTCAAGGACACGGTGCGGGTCACCCTCGGCGCGTGCGAGAACCGGCATCAGCCTGAGATTAGCCTGATCGGAGATCCTGACAGCGCCTTGCAACGGTGAAATGGATGCGTCTTCAACCCGGCGGCAGGCAGACGTTCCTGCGCCGATGTCACGCTGCGGTCGTCGCGCCGTCCACGTGGGACCAATGATGATGATCATCATGGCCGTCCGTGGTCTCTACACGACGGTGAGCACGATTTTGCCCTGGATGTGCCCCTGGGCAGCCCGTTCGTGCGCCTGCCGCGCCTCCGCCAGCGCAAACGTACTGTCGATGGCAACGCGCAGCGTTCCCGCCTCAAGCAAGCGGCCAACCTCCGCGAGTTGCGGGCCGTTCGAGCGGACCTGTGTCGCCGAAACCGTGACGCCTCGTTCGGCCGCCTCGTCCGCGCCGGAGAAACCCAGCGGGAAGCTCGGCAACAGCGCACCACCTCGCTTGAGCGTGCGCAAGGACGGATCTGGATGGCGAGGACCTGTTTGCCTTGGTCAGCGCGCTCGCGTGGCTGCGCGATCAACCCGCGTTGGCAACGCGCGCGGATCAT
>CAXTQD010000282.1:0-7358 GCA_964246175.1 uncultured Chthoniobacterales bacterium
GGTAGGTGGCCATCGCGCGTGCGTCGGGATCGGTGAGCGACACTTGGCTCCTCGCCGGTGCGTTCCATGCGTGCGGCGATCGCCGCGTACTCCGCGCGCCGCTGCTGCAAGGTGGCGATCTTCTCGGCCAGGTTCTTGGCCGGTGACGTACCCGCTGATGAGCCACCATCCTGGTCGTCGGCCTTGGCCAGTTCGGCAAGGTACTCGGCCAGCCGCGCGTCGGCGTTGGCAAGCATCGTCTTGAGCTTCTCGCGGGTAAAGTTCCGGTCCGTGTTGTTAACGGCTTTGAGCCGCGTGCCGTCGATGGCCAGCAACTCACGGCCGAAGAGATCGAGCTGGCGGCACAGGTACACGAAACGCCGGAAGGCGGCCTTGAAGGCCGGCGCGTTCGCGCGCCGGAAGTCGGCGACGGTCTTGGAAGTCGGGCCGCCGCCCGCGCAAGAGCCACATGACTCCCAGGTTGCGGTGGCACTCCGCCTCCAGGCGGCGCGAGGAGCGCACGCGGTTGAGGTAGCCGTAGAGGTAGAGCTTGAGCAGGTCGCCCGGCTGGTAGCCGGGTCGCCCGGTCTGCTTCGCCTCTGCCCGCACGAAGCCGGCCTCGGCCAGATCAAAGCCCTCCACGAACGCCTCGATGGCGCGCACCGGGTTGTCCGCGCCCACGTAGTCCTCGACTGACGCCGGTAACAGCAGGCTTTGCGTGCGGTCGCTGCCCAAGATGTGACGCATCACCGACCCTACCAACCCACGTCAGCAAAGGGGAGTGTTTTCACACAACCTCGGTGGTTTTCAGACACCACGTCAGTGGTTTTGTACGTCATGTGGTCGGAAGACACGTCTTCCTTGAAGGGCGCTTGCTTCAAGGCTCGTCCCGTCCTCAATGCCAGAGCGCAAATAACGCTCTCCGCCAGGAACTCTGCTGATGAAAGTAGCGATCCCTGCGAAGAAAATGCTGAAGCTACGCTGATCTGAGTCGATATACGCGGGTTGCCGCGCCGCTCCAGATCCCTGCTTGCTCCGACGCGGTCAACGGGGAGACCCACGCATCCACCACCTCCATCCAACGCTGGTAGCTTGTGGCACTCAGGCAAGGCGGCCAGTCGGAGGCAAACATCAACCGCGCCGGGCCGAAACATTCCAGCGCCGCGTCGAAATAGGGCCGCAATCCTTCCGGGGTCCAGTTCGTCCAATCGGCTTCCATCGGCAGACCGGACAACTTGGCCGCCGCCACGTTCGGCCTCCCGGCAAGTTCGCGGAAGGGCTTCAGCCACCGGGCGGGGGTGGCGGCACGCACGTCGGGTTTACCGAGGTGGTCCAACACGAAGGTAAGATCGGGATGCGCGTCCACCAACGCGACCGTGCGCGGCAGTTGGGGCTCGTTGACCAACAGGTCGTAGACCAATCCACGCGCCGCCAGGGCGTCGAGTCCGGCGTGGAGGGCAGGATTCTCGAAAAACTGGTCCGGCGAAGTTCCCTGCATGATCACGCGGGCGCCGCAGAGTTTCGACTCGTCCGCCAAGGCGGCGTCCAACACCTCGCCGATGTTCGGCGCAGTGAGAGGGAACCATCCCACCACGCCGCGAATCCAGTCGTGGCGGCGGGCGAGGTCAAACATCATGGTCGTCTCGGCCGTCGTCTGGAGGCATTGGATGAGGACCGACCCCTCGACGCCGGAGGCAGCCATCACCCGGGCGAAATCCTCGGCGGTGAAATCCCGGGCGAGCTGCGGGCAAGATTCGTCGATCCACGGTAATTCCACCGGGTGGTACTTCCAGAGATGGTGGTGAGCATCAATCCGCATGACGGGCAAAACAGAACGCTATGGCTTCGACGCGCCGGGGAGTTCCAGGGAGTGGAAGCGGTACATCTGCACGGCGGTGTCGTGCAGTTCGTTCGCGTCCAAGGCCAACAAGGGCTGCGCGCCGCTTCCCTGGAAAAGAGGCGTGTCGCGTTTGATCCTCCAAAGCACGTCGGCCGCGTTGAGCTGGTAGGACGACACCTCGGGCGTGTGCGCGACGATCTCCGCGCTCTCTTCCGGGTGCGCGAGGAGATACCGCATCGAACGATCCAGGGCGTAGACGTACCGGCGCAACAGTTCCTTCTCGGCGTCGTAAAAGGCCGGGGTCACCACCGAGATGTCGCCGTAATCCGGGTAGCCAACATCCGCGAAATCCAACGCCGCCCAGTTGCGGTAGCCATTGCGCTCCAAAAGCCGCGGCTGGTTGTCGAGCCATCCCTGGTAAAAATCCATCGCGCCGCCGATCAGTGCATCCGGCCCGGCCCCGGCGTTGACGACCTTCACGTCGTCAACCGACAGACCCATCTGACCCAGCACGTAGCCGAGGTAGTAAGCGCCGCCGGGCTGCACGCCGAAGGTGCGTCCGCGCAGGTCGTCCACGCCGAGCTTCTTCGCGGAGTGCTGGTCGGGCGGCACCGCCTTGTCCAGCATCAGCCAGCACAGCGGCGACGTTTTCATATTTGCGCAGATCATCTTCAACGGCCCGCCCGTGGGGCTGGTGACCATCTGGAACAACGGCTCGGCAAAGCCGGTGTACACGTCCACGTGCCCGGCAAAGAGCGTGTTGAGATGATCCCGCCCCGGACCGCCTTCCACGATTTGCAGGTCGACGCCTACGTCGGAGAAGAACCCCTTTTCCCGACCCAGCAGCCAGGGGGCGATCTGGTCGTTGGCGATCCAGTTCAGGCCCAGGCGCAACGACCGCCGAGGAACCAGGGGCGCGGGCGCGGGCGCGCCGGGCGCAGGGATAAATTCGTTCGTCAGGTACTTGGACACGTCGAAGCGCGACCCGACGGCGGCCTCCGCCTCCACCAGTGAATATGGGTGGCTGCCGGCGGAGGGGGCGGCCGGTGGCTTGCAGCCCGTGACCCATCCCAGGGCCAACGAGACCACCAGGGTCCCACCCACCCACGGCCGACGAACATGGCCGGCACTCCGAGTCTTCATCGGCTTCTCGGCTCCAGCCGCGCCCAGAGTTCGTTGTCCAGCCGGCCGCCGCCGTAACCCACCTTCACCCCGAAGTCCTGCTTTTCGACGAAGGTCAGTTCGTAGTCGCGCACAACCCGCGCGAGCGCGACCGGGCTTTGCATCATGCTGTGGTTGCGGCCGAGGCAGATGTGCGTGCCGCCGCCGAAAGTGCCGTTGGTCTTCGGCACGAACGCGCCGTTCTCCACGAAGCGGCCCGGATCGAAGCGGAACGGCTCGGGATAAAACTCCTCCAAGTAGTGCGTCATCGTGTTCGGGTGCAGCAGCGGCGTGCCCGCCGGGAGGTGGTAGCCGCCGAACTCGAACGACTCCAGCGGGTACTTCGTCAGCGTGAAGACGCCGGGGCGCACGCGCTGGGTTTCGAGGATCGTCGCCTTCAGCCGCGGCATCCCGGCCAAGGCCATCACGTCCTTGCCGTCCCAGCCGTCCACTTCCTCGCGCAACGCCGCGAGCCACTCGGGCGTGTGGTAGGTGAAGATCAGCGCCCAGTTGATCAGGTTGGAGGTGTTATCCGTCCCGGCGAGCAGGATCAGGTAGAGATCGTTGATGAGGTTGTCGCGGTCGGGCGGGTTCCCCTCAACCTTCATGCGCGCCTTGAGCGTGCGGCCGAAGTTGTCGTCGATCAGATCGGGGTTGGCCAGACGCTCGTCCACGATGCGTCCCATGACCGCGTACGCCGCCGCCTTGAGTTGGCGGTAGTGTTCCTGGGCGATGTAGTTCTGGCGGTTCTCGTCGAGGAACAGCCCGCGCAGCATGAGAAACTCCCAGCGGGCGAGGCCGGGGATGAGTTCATCCGGGATCTCGGCCTGCGCCACGGTCTTGCTGTTGATCTTGGTGATGAGTTCGCCCCAGAACTTGATGAGTTCGATCTGTCCGCGCGTGGCGGAAGCAGCGATGTCGTGTTCAAACCAGTGGTTGAAGTCCGGCAGGTAGCGCATGGCCGGGATTTGGTCGAAAGCCGGTTTCAGGATGGCGCGCTTCTGGCGGTGGTGCTCGCCGTCCAGGGCGGTGACGTGGTCCGGCCCCATCTCGTCGAGGAAGGGAGCATTGGCGTGGGCGTAACCCCAGAGCTTGCCGTTGCGCCAGATAAAATCGTTCGCTTCCACTCCTGCCAGCACCACGTAGTGGCGGTTGCGGAACCACGTGCGGTAGACCGGACCCATCTCGCGGTAGGCTCGCAGATGGAAGTTCATTGGGTCGTTCTGGAAGGCTTGGTCGGACTCCGCATCCGTCGCGCCGGCACGGTAGATCGGAATGTCCTCCACGGTTTTGATCTCGTCGATGGTCATCATAAAACAACAAGGGTCGGCTTCACGAACGCAGGTCTCTCTTCCAGCGGAAGATCCATCGTTCCCACAACTTGCATACGCCGTACACGGCGAGCGCGAGGCCGCAGGAAAGCATGCTGACGGCGTAGAGGCGGTCCGCCCGGTAGTCCACCGTGGCCTGCACGATCAGGAAGCCGAGGCCCTTGCGGGCAAAAAACCACTCCGCCACGATGGCCGCGATGATGCTACCGGTGAACGCAATCTCGTGCGCCGCTACGTAGTAGGGCAATGCCGCCGGCCAGCGCACCTTGGTGAAGGTCTCCCAGCGGGAGGCGTTGAGCGTCTCCAGGCGGTCCAGCAGCACCGGGTCCGCCGCGCGCAGCCCCTTGACGAGGTTAGCCAGCAGCGGGAAAAAGGAAACCACGACCACGACGATGATCTTTGGCGTCAGGGTGTCGCCGAACGTGACCACCAGGATGCTCGCCACCGTCACGAAAGGCGCGTTGCGGATCACCACCGTCCACGGCGACACGAACTCCTCTGTCCACGGCAGGTAGATGAAAAGTGCCGCCAAGCCCACGGCCAGCACGTTGGCCACGGCGTAGCCGAGGAGCGCCTCATAGAGCGTGACACCCAGGTGATACCAGAGCGCCGCCCCTTCGTGGACGAAGATCGACCAGACCTGCAACGGCGGCGGCAGGAGCATGGAGGGCAGGTGGCTGACGCGGATAAGCCCCAGCCAGAGCAGAGGCCCAGTCATCAGCATCAGCGCGTATGCCTGGAACGGTCGCCAGCGCCTCATGCTGGCACCTCCCCGCGCAACGTCTCGCGCAACGCCCGCCGCACCCGGGCGACGGTTTCAAGAAACTCCGCGCCGGCCCAGGCCACCCGTGGCCGCTCCAGTTCGATGGGGATAATGTCGTGCACGCGGCCCGGATGCGGCGATAGGACCACCACCCGGTCCGCGAGCGTCACCGCCTCCTCCACGCTGTGGGTCACCAGCACCGCCGTCTGCCGCGACTTGGCCAGGATGCCGCCCAGCCACTCGCACATCGTCTCACGGGTCAACTCGTCGAGCGCGCCGAAGGGTTCGTCCAGCAGCAGCAGTTGCGGGTGGTGCACCAACGCGCAGGCGATGTTGACGCGCTGCTGCATCCCGCCCGAGAGCTGGTGCGGATAGTGGTGCAGGAACTTGCCGAGCCCGAACTCCTGCAACAGCCGGCGCGGCGAGAGCACCTCGGGGCGGCGGCAAACTTCCAACGTGAGTTCGACGTTGTGCAGCGCCGTGCGCGAAGGGATCAGGGCCGGACGCTGAAAGGCCACGCCGATTTCCTGGCGGCGGCGTGCCTCCTGCGCCGAGGTACCGCCGATGGAAACCTTTCCTCCGGTTGCAGTTTCCAGTCCCGCCAACAGACGCAGCAGCGTGGTCTTGCCGCAACCTGAGGGGCCGAGCAAAGCGACGAACTCGCCCTCGGCCACTTGCAGGGAGACCTCGTCGAGCACCGGCACGGAACCGAAGCACTTGCCCAGCCGTTCGATCTGCACGGCCGGGCGCACGCCGACAGGTTTTGAAGCCAGGGTCAAGCCCATCGGTCAAACTCCAAAGATGCCCGAGGTCCGTTCCAGTCAGGAAGACGCATGTGTTGCTGCAAAAAAGGCCGACCCTTGCTCCCGTTGCCCGCTCGCAATCCGACGCGTACCCTGCGCCAGACGATTTACGTTGTTGTCTCGACCGCTGCTTGGCAAGAAAATCTTGGGGCGGTCTGAGCAGAAAACCTTCCAGGCGGTTGCCCGAGCCTTGTGCTCGGGTACTCGCTCGCTTGGCGGCGGATCGGCTTAAATAGTTCTCGTTTGGCCTTTTGACAGAAAATCTCTTCCTTGTCGAGCCGAGTTTAGCTAGTCCTCAAACAGTGAACCGCGGCACTTCTTCCCGCCACCACGTTGCTTCCTTTCTTTTGCTCCTAGCGGTTCCTCTCTGGCTCGTGGCTGAAACGCCCGCGTCGGTTGATCCGAAATCTATGGAAGTCATCAATATCGAAAAACAATCCTGGCTCACCGCCGACGACCACGCCGTCGCTCGGCAGATCGTCAGTCCGTCCAACTCACGCGCGAAACAGGTCAGCATCGCGGACATCGTTGTTCCCGCCGGGGTGACGATCCGGAAGCATCATCATAAGGTCATCGAAGAGATTTACTACATCACGGCGGGCGAAGGGATCATGTGGCTGAACGGCGTCACCCAAAAGGTCGGGGCGGGGGACGCGGTGGTCATTCGTCCGGGCGATGTGCACAGCATCAGCAATCCGACCAAGAATGATCTCCGGATGATCGTGACCTGCACCCCGGCCTGGACGCCCGACTGCCTAATTTTTGATCCGTGAAAGGATAGTCGTACACTGATTCCAGAACGTGAATGGATTGGTAATTCATCATTCTTCCGCCAGTACGCGGATTGGCAATTAACTGTCGGTGTCAAAATACGGTCCCTTTACCGCTTCACGGCGTTCGTCGGCTGCGAACGTCATCAACGAAGGTTTTGCCAGGCAGGCCGGTCCCTGTAAACCGAAGTGGTCCGTGCAGCCAAAGAGTCGAATCTTCCGCCAAAGCGGCCTTGCCTCTTACCTCTTACACGTCTGCCGCCACCGGCCAGTGAAACCACGCTTGGAACTCTCCTTGGCGGAGCTGCGCCCCGAGATAACCTCCCTCCAAGGCGATGGCATGGCTGCCCAACCCATACGCGTTCGCCACGAAGTCGACCGCCACGGACATCCCCAACCCCGAGCCGGTGCTCGACACTCCCGGCTTGAACAACACCCGGAGATCCCCTTGCTCGGCTAGCCATCTTTCCTCTGCGCGTCCCACCGGGTTGCTGACCCAGAAGAGCAGGTTCTCCGGCGCGTGGTGCCCGTCCGCTTGGCCGTGGATCAGCAGCCTGACCTCGCCTGAAGTCGTGTGACGGCAAGCGTTGTTGATCAAGTTATAGAGCACGCGATCCAGGGCTCCGAACTCCACGCAGCACTCCGCGATGTTGCCCGAGTAATCGTTGTCCACCCGGATGGCCGCCCGGTGGCCTTCCGCGCCCAGCACCG
>CAXTQD010000283.1:0-7340 GCA_964246175.1 uncultured Chthoniobacterales bacterium
ACGTACAACGTCGGCGGCAGCATGACGACCACCGTGGCGATGGTGTGGGGGACATGATTTCTTTATTGACATGACCCCTACCCCCCTCCGTCTGCTGACCGCCGTGCCCATCTGCGACGGGCACGACAGCGCCATCAACACCATCAACCTCGAACTCATTCGCCACGGCTTGGAGATAGTCTACCTCGGCTACCACCGACCGGCGGCGGAGATCGTGCGCGCGGCGGTGCAGGAGGACGTGCGCGCCATCGGTCTATCTAGTTACAACGGCGGGCACGTCGAATTTTTCGCGGAGGTCCGCGCGCAGTTGGACGCCGCGGGCGCGCGGGGAGTCGGGCTGTTCGGCGGTGGTGGCGGCACGATCACGGCGGCCGACGCCGAGATCATGGGGCAACAGGGCACCGACCGCATCTTCTTCGCCGGCACGCCCCTCCACGACATGCTCGGCTGGATCGGCGAACGCTACGGCCGCCATCCGGACGCCGCGGCCGACAAGGTGGACCGTGACCTCGCACTCGCCCGGCAGCTCACCGAGGCGGAAGAAAAGTTTGTGCAGCCAGTGGCTGACCCACTAGCGGGCTCCTCCGCACCGGCGAGAGCCAAGAACTGCCGCGTCGTCGGCATCACCGGACCCGGCGGCGCGGGCAAGACAACTATCATCGACGAACTCGTCCTGCGCTTCCTGCGCACGCGTCCGGCGTCGGCGCGCATGGCGATCCTCTCGCACGACCCAAGCATCGGCGGCAGCGGCGCGGGCGCGCTCCTCGGCGACCGTGCGACGATGATCTACTCGCAGCACGACCGCGTGTTCATGCGCTCCATGGCGACGCGCGGGCAGGCCGGCGGACTTAGCCCATCGACGGGTCGGTGCCTGGAAATCCTGGCTGGGAGCGGGGAGTTCGAGCTGGTCATTATCGAGACAGTCGGCACGGGGCAGGAGGCGCTGCCGTTCTCGGGTGAGTTGGTGGATTTCCGCATCCTCGTGATGAACCCGGACTACGGCAGCCGTTTGCAGTTACAAAAGATTGCGATGTTAGACGCCGCCGACCTCGTGGTCGTCAACAAATCCGACCTGCGCGGCGCACGCACCGCCAGCGCAGAGGTTGAGCGCCGGCTGGCTTCCAACCGGCGTGGACAGCGCGTGCTCGCCACCACCGCCGCGCGCCACCGCGATGCGGGCGTGGACGAGCTTTTCGCCCTCGTCACCGGGACCGCGAGCGGCAACTAACTTCCCCCATCGTCCGAGCAGGACCGCGCTGGCGATCCGTGGGCGTTCTTCATGGAGGTGTGGACGCGGGATTCTTGCCCTCAGGGGACGCGGGTGGAAGGTGGAGGCGCCTTGGTGGTTTCCCAGTCTGGAGGCGCCTCACCCGATGGCTGTACGCTAGGGTGTGTTCACGACACTTTTTAGGCTGACAGCGAGCAAGGTGGCGAGCACTCCGCCGAGGAACATGGCGGCGAGTTTGTCGGTAGCGGGTGGCCACTCCACGGTAGCCTTTAAGGCAGTTGAAGAACCGTTCGACTTTGTTGCGGCTTTTGTACTTTTCCTTGTCGTAGTCGGCAGGTGCCACCCGGTTGGAGCGCGGTGGGATCACGGCTTCTTTACCCGCCGCTTGGATCATCGTGCGGATGGCATCGCTGTCGTAGGCACGGTCCGCACCGATGGCTTTGATCTTTGGGCGGGCAAGCACCTCGGCGAGCATCTCCTCGCCCACGGGCGCGTCGCCCTCCTGGCCACCGCTCAAGATCAAGCCAAGCACTTGGGGTTCACTGACCGCCACGGGGTGGACCTTCGTGCTCAAGCCACCACGCGAACGCCCGAGCGCCTGGTCGCCGCCGTTTGTTGCGTGCCCCGGCGGCGTGCTGGTGCGCCCGCACGACCGTGGAGTCTACCAACGCCAAACTCAGGTCAAGCTTGCCCTGCCTGGCCGCTTCCAGATACCACGCCACCATGGGCCCGTCGCGGCACCCCGCCTTAACCCACCGCCGCCAGCGCATGTCAAGGCTGTGATGGCCGCCGTACTCGCCGGGCAGGTCGCGCCGGGGGCAACCTGTACGAGCACGAAAAAGCACGGCCTCAAAGGCCCGTCGGTTACTGATCTTGCGCTCGAAACCACTCTGCCCGCGCCGCTGCGGGAAAGCCGCTTCGATTTGCGCCCACTGCGCGTCCCTCAAATGCAAAAGCCGTTCTTCATCCACCCGCCACGCTCATCGCCACCCGCCCGGACCGCAAATGTATCGTGAACGCTCCCTAGGCTTGGAGCAGAGACCCGGCGGGGCACAACTCTACAACGGGGCGGGGCTGCCTGCCGCGCCGTTCCACGCCGACAGCTTCAAGAGATAGGCGGCCAAGCAGACCCTCACGGTCCTGGCAGCGTTACCTTGACGTTCGGGTCGTAGCGGTACGTTCTAGTTTCTATACTCGCTTGGGTCGCTCCCGGCCTTTGTGGGTTCGAGTAGTTTTCCTTCCGCTCGACTTTCAGGGGGCGGTGATCCTCCTTGGCGACCCACACCCGCAAGTGCCCGCCTCCCCACGCCCAGGTCGGTGGCAGCAGTCGACCTCCCTGCCTGCCCGACAGCGCGTAGACTTCCGCTTCGACGCCGTCCACTTTGTCCGGCCCGAGCAGCGTGGAGTGCTCCTCGCTTTGGTCGAGTAGAGATTGCAGTGAAGCCCCTTTCAGTTGGTCTGTGAGCGTGGCGGCAGCGTCGCCGGGCTCCTTGCCGTAGCGCCCTCGGTAGAATACGAACTCGATCTTGCCGTCGGTGATGATACCGTTCTTGCCGTAAGCTCCCACGCCTTCGATCCAAACCGCTCCGTTACGGACCACCCGGCCCTCACCGTGGCCTTTTCGGTGGGTGTTCAGGTCTTCCCAATCGCTTGTGTATTGGTAGGCGGGCGCGTCGCGCAAGAACCGTTGGGCATCGCCGACGGGACCTATGGGCACAGCCCACTCGGACGCAGCCTTCCAGGGGTCGATGGGTGGCGGAGACGGACGATCCACGGACGGCGTGTTTTCAGGCCAGGCGGACCGCGTCTCGCGTTTTTCCTCCTCCGGACGAGAGCAGGCGGCGACAAGCAGGCAAACAACCACCGAAAGAACGATGGACACGATACGTCGTTTCATCTGACCCTCTTCGGAGTGACTCCAGCGAGTAGCGGAAACGCGAATGCCTTGTCGAGACAAAATTTACTGGTGCGACGCAACCGGAAGGTCTCCGCTTCCCCTCAACATGAACCACTGGCTCGTCAAACAGGAACCGGAGGACTACACGTTTGCGCAGTTCGTGAAAGACCAGCGTACGGACTGGACCGGCGTGCGTAATTTTCAAGCCCGCAACTTCCTGCGCGCCATGGCGGCCGGCGACACCGTGCTCTACTATCACAGCGGCGGAGAGAAAGCGGTCGTCGGAGAGGCGACTGTGTCGCGGCCGGCGTTCCCCGACCCGACGGCGGGTCCCGATGAACAGAAGGGCGTGTGGGTCGCCGTGGAGTTGCGGGCGGGGGAGGCGTTCGGGCGCGCGGTGCCGCTGGCCGAGATCAAGGCCGACGCGGCATTAAGGGACCTACTGCTCGTCAAACAATCGCGGCTCTCCGTGCTGCCGGTGACGCCCGCGCAGTACGCGCGCATTTTGGAGTTAGCGGCGCAGCCCGATCGAACGGATCGATGACGCGCCCGTTTTTATCAATTCACGGGGCCGGACAACTTTGGGGCAGGCTCGGGCCATGCACCAACCATCCCTGCTCCGCTGGCCGCGGGTCGCCGTCGTCGGCGGTGCGGCCGTCCTCCTCGCGCTGACCGGCTGCGAGGAAGGTTCCATCTCCGACACCAACCTCTACCCCCAACCTGCCCTGGTCGGTCGGTCCACGCGCGAGATCGACGAACTCGACCTCCTCGGCTCCCACCAGGGCACCAGCGAAGGCGACATCCAGGATGCTCTCCGCCACGGCGTCGGATCCGGGAACGCCGCATACGCCCGCCCGGGCGACACGCTGCTCGTCGTCCAATCCGGGGCGACGGCCCCTGACAGCATCATGGTCGCCGCGCTGGAGAAAACGTACCGCGTCTTCCCGTGCTCGGGCGTCGCGGCGAATGACCGACACCGGGATGGCTCGCTCGGGCGCGATCTGCGTCTGGCTGCGGCGAAGAGCGGCTGCCAAGCGGTGCTCTGCTACTGGGGCAAGCTGGAGTCGGTGCGCGAGGACGTGCCGACTAAGACTGTCTCGTGGGTGCCGATTGCCGGCAGCCTCATCCCCGACGAGGAACGCACCACGCGGTTGCGCGTGCGCGCCGTGCTCATCGACGTGCGGAGTGGGCGCGCCACGACCTTCGCTCCGCCCGCGTCGCAGAACTCTGCCTTGAGCGCACCGATCACCCGCGACGGTTCGCACGACCGGCAGATCTACGACCTGAAGACGCGCGCCTATACAGGGCTGGCGGCACAGTTGTCGGGATGGGCGTTGTAAACGGGCGGCGACGTTTGCCGGCCGGGTGGGGACGTGGTTGATTGCACGTCAGGTTTCCCCTTCCCCATGTCCTCCCAAACTCCCCTCGGCCAGGTGGCCGACGCGCTCGATGCCTACGGTCAGTTCGTCACCGCGCAGGTCGCACGGGCGCGTTCCGATGACGGATTCGCCGCCGAGATCAACGCCCGCTGGCAGGCGGCGCAGAAAAAAGTCACGGCGTCCGTCACCCCAACGGGTCTGACGCTGCCGCGCCACGCGTTGCCGTTCCTCGACGAACCGGGAGCCATCGCGCGCTATCTCTTTGAAGAAGGGCTGCCGGGCGAGTTCCCCTTCCTCAACGCCGCCTACGCGGAGATGTACCTGCCCCCCGAGCCGAAGATCAACGGCAACGGGGTCAACGGCCACGCGAACGACAACGGCAAAGCGAAGGACAGTGCCGACCGGATCGAGAACATCGCCGCCCCTGCCCCCGCCGGTGCAGCCGTTGGTTCGGGCGACGCGGAGGAGCCCACGCGGCTTTTCGCGGGCCTGGGCACGACCGAGGACACCAACGAGCGTTTCCACTACCTCTCGCGCCACCAACGCAGCAAGCGGCTGTCCACGGCGTTCGACGGCCCGACGCTCTACGGCACGGGTTGCGGCGCGGACGGCGTCTTCGGCAAGATCGGTGAGGGCGGCGTGGCGCTCGACACCGTGGACGACATGGAGCGGCTCTACGCCGGGTTCGCCCTGGACCAGCCGAACGTCTCGGTGTCCATGACCATCAACGGTCCCGCGCCCATCATCCTGGCGATGTACGTCGCCGCGGCCAAGCGGCGCTTCGGCGCGGACGTGGCTCCCAAGCTGCGCGGCACGATCCAGGCCGACGTGCTCAAGGAAGTGCAGGCGCAGAACGAGATGATCTTCCCCGTGGAAGCGTCGTTGCGCTTCCTGGGTGACATGGTGGAATACACCACGGCGCACATGCCGAAGTGGTATCCCATCTCCATCAGCGGCTACCACATCGCCGAGGCGGGCGCGACGCCCGTGCAGCAGGCCGCTTACACGCTGAGCAACGGCTTCGCGTACGTCGAACTCTTCAAGGAGCGCGGCATGGACGTGAACACATTCGGCCCGCGCTTGTCGTTCTTCCTCGACTGCGGGCTGGACATTGAATACCTGGCCCTCGCGCGGGTCTGTCGCAAGATTTGGGCGGTGGGGATGCGCGACGTGTTCGGCGCGGACCGGCGAGCACAAATTCTCAAGCTCCACACGCAGACCAGCGGCCGTTCGCTCATCGCCGCCGAGTGGAAGAACAACCTCTCGCGCACGGCCATCGAGCTAACCCTCGCGTGCATGAACGCGACGAACTCCTGTCATTCCAACGCCGCCGACGAGCCGTTCACCACGCCCAGCGAGGAGTACGCCCGCCTCGCCGCGCACTGCCAGGCGATCCTGCTGGAAGAAAGCGGCCTGTTCCGCCACATGATGAACCCCATGGCGGGCAGTCCCGGGATGAAGGCGGTCGGCGACGCGGTGGAAGTGGCGATTTTAGAGGAGTTCCGCGAGATCGATCGGCAGGGCGGCGTGCGGGCGGCGGTGGAACGTCGCTACCAGCGCAGCCAAATCCAGGCGAGCGCACACACGATGGAGCGCCAAATTTACGACGGCACGCGCCCCGTCATCGGACTCAACCGCTACTTCAACCCCGAGGAAAAATGGCCCGAGGTCAGCATGATCCGCACGCCCAAGGAGGCCAAGCAGCGTCAACTCGACCGGTTGCGCGACTTCGAGCGGCGGCACGCGGCGGACAGCGAACAGGCGCTCGACGCGCTGGCAGAGGTGGTGGAGAGCGGCGGCAACGTATTCGCAGAACTCATCAGCACGGTGGAGCACTGTTCACTCGGCCAGATCACGACGCGCCTGCAGGAAACCGTCGGCCGCTTCCGGCCAATGGTGTGAAGCGGACTGCCGTTCGCCAACGAAGGCATGTCGCGTCGCTCGCTCGCAATTCGTCATGCTGGCACTTTATGCCTTGTGTTGTTGGGGAGCGTTTCTCATCACCCAAGCAGGTCTTTGGCGCTAACTACGTGCACAGCATGTGCCGCTTTTGGTTGTAGCAGGATCAAGCGGGATACGGCGCTTGGCATCACTAGCTGCCCGACGAAAACTCTTCCATGCTCATCGCCTCCGGCAGCAAGCTTCTCTTCATCGGCGACTTCATCGCGGACTGCGAACGTGCTAAACCTGCCGGCGAGGGACTCTTCGGTGCCTTGGGCAAAAGGGCTACGTCGCTCTCGTGGATGCACTGCTGACCGCGGACAACCCGGCTGGGAAGGTACGCGTCGTCAACCAGGGCATCAGCGGCCTCACTGTGCGCGACCTACGGGCGCGCTAGGATCAGGACGTGCTCGCCCACTGTCCGGACTGGCTGGCGGTGATGATCGGCATCAACGACGTTTGGCGGCAGTTCGACTCTCCCCTCCAGATCGAGTGGCACGTCCCGCCCGACGAATACGAGGCGACGCTCGATGCGCGCCTCGCCCACGTGCGCTCCCTCCTGCCCGGTGGGCTCGTGCTGATGACGCCCTTTTTCATCGAGCCTCACCGCGCCGACCCGATGCGCGCTCATGGATCGCTATGGAGATAGCGTGCGGACGATGGCGGAACGGTGCGGAGCGGTGTGCGTGGACACCCGGGCAACCTTCGACGCCGCATTGAACCACCTGCATCCCATGACCCTCGCCTGGGACCGCGTACACCCGACCCTGACGGTCCACATGATGTTGGCACAGTCCTTCTTACAAGAAATTCAATTCTTGTGGTTCTGACTGTGCAGACGGGCAAAAATTTCCGCATTGCCTAGTTGAACTCTCCCAGGCCATTGCCTACAATC
>CAXTQD010000284.1:0-7330 GCA_964246175.1 uncultured Chthoniobacterales bacterium
CTCTATGACCCCATCCACGGGTACTACTCGCGTCGAGTGCGGACGGTAGGCAAGGAAGGGGATTTCTCGACGGCGGCGACCCTGAGTACGGCGCTGGCGGAGGCGGTGGCGGCCTGGGCGACGGCCCACCGGCAGGGGCGAACGTGGCACCTGATCGAACTCGGCGGCGGCAGCGGCGAACTGGCGGCGGGCGTCCTTGCCCGGCTCGGCTGGTGGGCGCGACGAAGGCTGCACTACCACGTGGTCGAGGTCTCGGAAGGATTGGAAGCGGATCAACGCGCGCGGCTGCGGCGTTGGGCGGGGCGGGTGCGTTGGCACCGGACCGCGACGGCGGCACTGGAAGCGGCGCGGGGCGAGGCGCTGATCTTTTCCAACGAGTTCGTGGACGCGTTCCCGTGTGCGCGGTGGGTGCGGGCGAGTGGGGAATGGCGGGAGCTACGCGTGGGCTGGCCCCTCGGAGAAGTGGTGGGCGAACCGGTGCCGGAAGCGCTGCGCGGCGATTGGCCTGAAGGACAGCGGGTAGAGGTGTTCCTGTCCTACCGGCGCTGGCTGCGGGAAGAACTCGTCGGCTGGCGGCGTGGGCGGATGCTCACCATTGACTACGGCGACGAACTCCCGGCGTTGTACCACCGGAGGCCGCGGGGAACGCTGCGGGCATACTGCCGGCAGATGCGCTTCGAAGGAGCGGAGGTTTTCGCCCGGCCTGGACAGCAGGACCTGACGGCGGACGTGAACTTCACCGACCTGCGCCGCTGGGGCGATGAACTCGGGCTACAAACCGAGTGGTGCGGCACACAGGCGGATTTCTTGCGCCGCTGGTTGCCGGCGGGGCGTCAGGCGCAGGCGGCGGCCATGCTCGACCCGGATGGGGCCGGCGAGGCGTTCAAGGTTCTCGAACAAACCCCTGCCGCTCAGGCGGTTGCGTAGGGGTCGTGGTCATTGGCTGCAGGCGGTTGGATGCCCAGGGCCGCATGCGCGTCCTGGCAGCGGCTGAAACCCAGCAGCGGACCATCGGCAGCGGGCACGTTTTTCTCGAAGCAGATGAATTTGAATGCCATCCCCATCATGGCAGGGTGCATCAGCGTCTTGAAGGAGCGGATGAAGTGCAGCAGCTCTGGGGTCATCTCTTGGGCCGACCGTTCGATGGCGAGGAGTTCGCCCTCGCCCACGCCGACGAGGAAATGGTGTTGGTCACAAAACCCCGCTAGCCGCAGGCCGCTGGCTTCGGCGCGCTCGGCCAGGGTGGTGAAATCAACGTGTGCCGTCAGGTCGCACTCGCCGACGGACGTGAGCGGATTGTCGCCGCGCCGGTGTTCCTGGTAGGTGGCGAGCGTGCCGGCGGCGCGCTCGGGCGTGTAGTACACGTCGCGCGGGTAGCCGTAGTCCACGGCGAGGACGTAGCCTTGACCGAGCACCTTCGAGGTGTCCTCGATCCAGCGGGGCGCCGCGAGGTTGATCTCCGTGCGGTATTCCTTGACCCCGGGCGGCAGTGCGGGTGGCGGCAGTCGGTCCAACGCCGTGCGCAGTTGCAGGCTGGACGGCGGCCCGTACACGAACCGGAACCCGGATTTATCCACGTCCACAAAGTTCTCCTGCCACGCGCCGCCCGTCGAGGTCACGAGATGCACCGGGAAGGCATCCAACAGTTCGTTGGAAAAATGCACGCCGCAGAGCGAGCCGTTCTCGAACGAATCCAGGCTCGGGCTCCAGCGAATCTTGTTGCGCGGCCAAGTGCTCAGGGTGGCCTGCTGCTCCTGCTGAAGGCGGGGGTTAGGCTCGACGATCCAGTACTTGAGACAGGCGTGGAGTTCGGGCGAGAACCGCTGCGTCCACGAGAGCACGTCGCCGGCGAACTGCGCGTTGTGGGCGCCTTCCTCCAGGATCGTGAAGGATACGGGTTTGTTCATCCGCAGCCACATCTCCTCGAACTGCTTGGCCATCAGTTCGCCGAAGATGCGGCCCACGCTGACGTTCGTGTAGAAGTCGCCCTGGTAGCCGATCCGTGCCCGGCCCGAGCCGTAGTAGCCGTGCTTCGGATGGTAGAGCGCCTGCTGCATGAACCACCGGAACGTCACCGGCCCGTGGGCGGCGATCTGCTGGCGAATGAAATCGGTCAGTTCGCGGTGGCCGGGTAATGCTTCCATGGGTACAACGCCTCGGTTAATCTACGACTTGTCCCCGGCCCGGCAACCGCGTTCGCGGCGGGACGGCCAGGAAATTTGGCGTTTGCGCGGGGGCGCGTTTTGTGGGAAGGCTGCCCGATGCGCGCTTCGCCCCGTGCGCGACCGATGCGGAACTCCTACAAGTACAAGCCGTCCTTTTACCGTCGGCACTGGTTCCTGGCCTTGGTGGCGTTGATGCTGGTGGTGGCGGCAGTGGGTGCCGGGGTGGCGTATGCATTCCACCTGAGTCTGTTGGCAAAGGCGGCCGAGCTGGACATGGGGGCGCTCGGCAAGATGGAGAATGCCAGCACAATCTTCGACCGCAACGGCGCGACCTTCGGCTACATCTACGAGCAAAAGCGCGAACAGGTCACCATCTCCCAGATCGCCGTCGACCTCCAGCATGCCGTCGTCTCGGCGGAGGACAACCGCTTTTACACCCACAGCGGCAGCGACCCGCGCGGCATCCTGCGCGCCGCCTACCAGAACCTGCGCGGCAGCCGTATCCGGCAAGGAGGCAGCACGATCACCCAGCAGTTGGCGCGCAACACCTTCCCGCTAGGCGGTCGCACCTTCCAACGCAAGATCCTCGAAATCTACGTCGCTCGCCGCATCGAGACGACGCTGACCAAGGATCAAATCATGGAGTATTACCTCAACCGCATCTATCTTGGCAGCGGTCTGTACGGGGTAGAGGCGGCGTCAAAGGGGTACTTCGGCAAACACGCCAAGGAACTCGACCTCGGCGAGGCGGCGACCTTGGCTGGACTCATCAACAGCCCCAACAACAAGTCCCCTTGGCACGACAAGCACGCCGCCAAAGCCGCGCGCGACGTGGTTCTCGGGCGCATGGTGGACGAGGGCTACATCACTCGCGAGCAGTACCAAGCTGCCGCCGACGAGGAACTCTCCGTCAAGCCGCGCGTGCTCGCCAGTAGCGACTCCTACGCGCTGGAGGCGATCCGCCAGCAGGTGATCGCGCAGGTGGGATTGGACCGGGCGACCAGCGAAGGACTCAAGATTTACTCGACGATCGACGCGCGCGTCCAGCAGCAGGCCGAGGCGGCGCTCCGCGACCAGTTGGACGAGGTCGAGCGCAACGCCGCCTTCCAGAACCACCAGACCTACGCGGAGTATTCCACCCGGTTCCGCGAGGAGGAACGCCGTCTCGCGCAGAACGCCCCGTCCGACGCCGCGGCTCCGGCGACGAACGTCCACAGCGTCATCCCCACCCCTGAGTATCTTCAGGGTGCGCTCATTGCCCTCAACAACTCGGACGGTGCGATCATCGCGCTGGTCGGTGGGCGCGACTTTCACCAAAGCGAGTACAACCGCGCCATCCAGGCGCAGGCCCGTCGGCCGGCGGGGACGGCTTTTACGCCTCTCGTCTTTGCGGCGGCGTATCAGAAAGGGATTTTTCCCGGCCGGCTGTTCCTCGACCAAGTGCTCGATAACCGGCAGGTGATGGTCGGCGGCCAGAACGGTATCCTGGGCGAGTGGGGCGTCGAGCGCGCGGGCAACCGTTACGACGGCCCAATCCCCGCCGGTCTCGCGTTGATCGAAGGCAAGAACGCTGCGGCCGTGCGTGTAGGCAACGAGACAGGCCTCGGCGATGTGCTGGCACTCGCCAAACGCGCCGGCATCAACTCGCCGCTGCGCGAGTTCCCAGCGACGTATTTGGGCAGCAGCGAGATCACGCTCTCCGAACTCGCCCTCGCCTACACGGGCTTCCCTAACGGCGGCTGGCGGCCAGCCGCGCCGTTCGTGTTGAGCCGCATCGAGGACGCCGACGGCACGGTGCTTTTCAAGGCGACGCCCGGTCCCCGAGTGCGCATCGTGGACGTGGGTCCGGCCTATCAGGTGCACAACGAACTCGCCCAGGTGCTCAAGACCGGTGTCGCTGCGACCGCCGGCAGCCGCTACGGCTTGCGACCGATGGCCGCTGGTGGCAAGCCGGGGACGGCGTACAACTTCACCGACGCTCTTTTCGCCGGCTACAACAGCGAGGTGACATGCGCGGTGTGGGAAGGCTTCGACAAGCCGAACCCGATCTACCGCGGTGCGTTCGGCAGCCAAGTGGCGTTGCCGGTGTGGGTCAAGGTGATGAACGCCGCCGCGCAGGCAATGCCTCCCAAGGACATCCCGGCACCGGGCAACCTCAAGAAGGTCGAGATCTGCGAGCGTTCGGGTGAACTCGCCACCGACCGCTGCTTCGAGACGGTGGACGGGGAGCGGCACCGCACGACGTTCACGACCTACGCGACGGCCGCCGAGATGCCGCACCAGACCTGCCCGGTCCACGGCGGCGGACGGAGCGCCAACGGAATGATTGCAATGATGCGTACCCTGTCGGCGGGCGGCACGGTGCGCAACGTCTCCGCCGGACCGAACTCGCCACCGGTGGCGCGGGCAGTAGGAGCGGTTGACCTCGACACGGTCAAACCCGTGACGATCAAGGCGCCAACGGTGCTCGAAGTCGGCGACCACGATCCCTACGACGCCGTGCGCCCCGTCAGCAACGACGCTGGCCCGGCGACGAACAAAGTGCCCGAGACCAACGTTCCGGTGGCGCCCGCCGTCGCGCCCGAAAAGAAGGTGCTCCCCGCCACCGCGGTCAACCCCAGCGAGCAGGATGCGGCTTCGCTGCCAACGGTCAAGATCGACCCGCCGCAGCCGTTGGAGTTCAACTAGAGCTTCGTCAGGCCGGAACGCGGTGGGAAGATCATCCCTCGATGGTATTGATCTCCACCGGTTCGACCTTCACGCCGATCTCTTCCAGCCAAGCGATGGCGCGCTCGATCTCGGCGTGCTCGCCTTCGAGTTCGACGGACACGAGCCCGATCTCTTCGTTGACGCTGGCCTGCCGGATGTTGGTCACTACGGCAAACTTCTTGCCAAGATCATAAACGACCGGTTGCGTCACGAGACGTGGCTGGAACATCAGCCAGAGGCGGTTCTTCATCACTCGTAGGTGGCGGACGCGTTGCCGTTCTTGTACTCGACGGTGATCTTGGCGACTTCCAAGAGGTTGATGTTCTCCCAGATGTAGCCCTTGCTGTCTTTGTCGGTGACTTTCAGGTCCCAGCGTTTGGCCGCCGTGCCACGGCTGAACTTGATGTCCACGTGGTCGCCGTTGACGAGCACCGCCCGCCCGAGCACATCCTCCTGCCAATCGTCTGTGCCATGCGGCGAGACGAACACCGAATGAATGTCAA
Organism: uncultured Chthoniobacterales bacterium; assembly: GCA_964246175.1. Classification (GTDB taxonomy): domain Bacteria; phylum Verrucomicrobiota; class Verrucomicrobiia; order Chthoniobacterales; family SZAS-18; genus CAHJWO01. The sequence goes on from CAXTQD010000284.1 coordinate 5,378, forward strand.
AGCCGGTCTTGTTGACCAGCGTGAAGTCCCGGTCGTCCGCGGCCCGGACGATCGTCAAGGCAGCGACGAACAGGACGCACAGGAGGGCGAGGAACTTTTTCATCGGAAAACAGAATCGCGTGTCGCCGCCCCCGCGGTCCCGCGCCCGTTCTAACCGCCCGCAATGGCCGGTACGATGCTCAACTCGTCCCCGTCTTGGACGGCCGTGTCCTGCTCGGCGAGGAAGCGAATGTCCTCATCGTTGAGATAGACGTTGACGAAGCGGCGCACGTTGCCCTTTTCGTCGCAGATGCGTTCGCGCAGGCCGGGGTACGTGGCGTCGAGCGAGCCGAGCAGTTCGCCGACGGTCTTGCCGTCGGCCTGCACGACCTCTTGTTCGCCGGTCAATTTCCTGAGCGGGGTAGGGATACGGATGTTGTTTGGCATAGAGTGGGATGGTTCAGGCGGCGACCTCGGCGGCCAGCAGGTTGTCGAACTCGCGCAGACTCGGTTTGATGAGGCGCGGGCTGCCGCATTGCCCCGCGACAGCCTCGGCGGTCTTGAGCCCGTGGCCGGTGATGCAGAGCACGGTGCTTTCGTCCGACCGGATTCTGCCGGTTGCGACGAGTTTCTTGGCGCAGGCGACGGTCACGCCACCGGCGGTTTCGGCGAAGATGCCCTCGCATTCGGCGAGCAAGCGGATGCCCTCGACGATCTCCTCGTCGGTCGCGTCCTCGGCCCCGCCGGCGGTTTCGCGCATGGTGTGGATGGCGTAATAGCCGTCGGCCGGTGTGCCGATGGCGAGCGACTTGGCAATCGTTTGTGGCTTAGCGACAGGTTTGACGAGGTCCGAACCTTTTTTCATCGCCTCCGCGATGGGCGAGCACCCGGTTGCCTGCGCGCCGTGGACGCTGACCGGAGACCCGTCGATCAATCCAAGCGCGGCAAACTCCTTGTACGCCTTGTGAACCTTGGTCAAAAGCGATCCGCTCGCCATGGGGACGACAGTGTGTCGCGGTGCGCGCCACCCGAGTTGTTCGGCGATCTCGAAGCCCATTGTCTTGGAACCCTCCGCGTAGTACGGGCGCAGGTTCACGTTGACGAAGCCCCAACCGTACTTGCCGGCAATCTCTGAGCAGAGGCGATTGACTTGGTCGTACGCGCCGTGGATGCCGATGACGTTGGTGCCGTACACCAGCGAGCCGAGCACCTTACCGCTTTCCAAGTCGGCGGGGATGAGCACGTAGCTCTTTAGTCCGGCCGCGGCGGCGTTGGCGGCGACGGAGTTGGCGAGGTTGCCGGTGGACGCGCAAGCGACCGTTTCCAGGCCGAGTTCGCGGGCGCGGGAGAGCGCCACGGAGACGACACGATCCTTGAAAGACAAGGTCGGGTAATTAACAGTGTCGTTTTTGATGTAAAGTTCTCGAAGGCCTAACCGCCGTGCAAGGCGATCAGCGCGCACCAAAGGGGTGAAACCCACCTGTGTGCCTACCGTCGGCTCACCGTCGATGGGCAGCAGCTCGCGGTAACGCCACATCGTCTGCGGCCGGGCGGCGATGCGTTCGCGGGTGAGTTCGCCGCGGATGGCGTCGTAATCGTACGCGGCCTCCAACGGTCCGAAGTCGAACTCGCAGATGTGGATCGCCTGCTTCGGATAGGATCGGCCGCATTCGCGGCAGCGCAGGTGGGTGAAGTAGCGGTTGCGGTGGGTGTCCATGTTTGGGTCAGATTGTTTGCTCTGATCCCCGACCACACGGAGGAAAGCCGGAAAGACCGCGCACCGGATGGGTTGTATCGCCTCCCGCCTTGGTAGGGGGTGACAATCTCGGTTTCGCGCGGACTCTCTCATCTTTCCCCGAGGCGGCAATCGCTTGCCGCCCGCGAGGCTGGATTTAGCACCTGGGCCTGACGCGTTGAAACGTCAGCGGTTGCCGTGGCATCGTCGGGCCAGTCCCTCCGCCACTCTGGATAAGA
>CAXTQD010000285.1:0-6810 GCA_964246175.1 uncultured Chthoniobacterales bacterium
CGCTGATGCTCGCCTGCGTGGTGGCGCATTACGTCGCCACGGCCGTAGAGCCGGCGTCGATCTACAGCGACTCGCTCAAGCGCAAGGGCGCGGCGTTCATGCGCCAGCAACTCGCCGGCCTCCGCGTCGCCGACCTGATGAAAAAGGACCCGGTGGCTGTCGGCGAGGTATCTCCCTTCGCCGAAGTCGCGGAGAACTTCCTCACCAACCGCTTCAACTATCTCTACGTCGTCGGTGATGACCGGCGCTTCAAGGGCGCGATCTCGCTGCACGACGTGAAGAACTACCTCAACGAGCCCGAACTGGCGAACGTCGTCATCGCCCGTGACATCGTGCGCGAAGGCTTCCCCACGCTCGCGCCGGAGGAGTCGCTCACCGATGCGCTCAACGTGTTCTCGCAGCACGACGGCGAGCGCCTGCCCGTGATGGACAACTCCGCCGACCGCACGCTCGTCGGCAGCTTGTCCAAAACCGATCTCATCCTGGCCTTGGCCGAGCAGTCCACCCCGCTCTCTTCCACGCACGAGGCCGCCACGACGGGCGTACCGACCGCGCTCGCGCCGGGCGAGCACGCGGAGGACACCGGACCCTAGAGCCGGCTTCAGCGTTTCTCTTCCATCAAGCCGACCAGGTTCCCGTCAGGGTCGCGCAGAAAACCCGTCCAAAGCTCGTGATCTGGCAAGGTCGCCGCCAGTTGCGGGCTGCGTTCGCTGACCGCGCCGCGCGCCACAACCGCCTCGTGGACCGCGACGATGTCGGTGACCTTGAAGTACAGGATCGAATTGTGCCCGACCTTGCCCGCCCCTTGCGGGGTGGAGAGCATGAGGCGTACGCTGTCGGCGTCGAGGAACGCGAGGTTCGGACCCGCCGCGAACAAGAAGCGCAGACCGAGAGCGTCCCGGTAGAAGGTCAACGCGGCGGCCACGTCGCTGACAGTGATTGCAATCTGACCGACGGTGGAGAGGGTGCGGGGCTGATCCATGGCGGAGCGATCCTGGCATTTCTGCCCACGGATGTCCATCGCGCGGTAGGACCTGCGCCAACCCGGAGGCTCGCCCAGGTTGGCACCACGCCGATCTTTGCACTATAGGTTGCCGGCCGTTTGAACTTCCTCGTGACCACTGCTTCCTTCACTTCTCCGCTTGATCCCTTGGCCGACGCCGTCAACGCCCGCCTGCGTCAGCATGGTGTCCGACTCACGCTCGGCGGCGAGCCGACCCTCGTGCCGGACAACCCGGAGGGCACCGAGTGGAACTTTGTCGCCGTCGGCCCCACCAAGCTGGGCTACGCCTACGCCCTGGCCGAGCAAATCATCACCCACTATCTGCCCGGCGCGGTGACGGTGTTCTCACCCGGGAAACGCTACCCGGGTGAGGTCAATCCCCGTTGGGTCGTCAACCTCCTCGCCCACCGCGACGGCACGCCGGTCGCCCACCCCATCGCCGCGCCGCGCAAGCAACCCGCTTCCCACCGTCAAGCACGCAAGACCTTTAGCACGCTGCTCGCTGATCTCGCCGCCGAGTTGTCTCTCCCCGCCGACGCGTGGCGCGCCGCTGTGGACCCGACCAACCCGCAGGGTCTCACCGCCGTCCTGCCGCTTGATCACGACGGTACACGTTGGATCACCGACCACTGGCCGCTCCCTGCCCGACGAAAGAACCTCTTGCTCCTCAACGCCGAAGGCCCCGCCGGCCTGCGCTTGCCCCTTGACCAACTCCCGCCCGCGGCTATGCGCCGCGCCATGACCGTCGAACTCCGCGACGGCGCGTTCCGAGCCTTCCTGCCGCCGCTCTTGCAACCGCCCTTCCGCGAACTCCTCGACCACACGGGCCGATTCTTGGCCCAACACGGGGTCAGCCAAACTTTCTTCGAGGGTTACTTGCCTTCGGATGAAGCAAACGTTTGGACCCGTGTCGGCCTGACAGCAGACCCCGGCGTGCTGGAGATCAACGTGCCGCCCTGCGAGACCTGGCACGATTATCACCGTTGGCTGATGATCTTGGAAGAGACCGGCCGCACCGTTGGCCTGCGCTCGTGGAAGCAAAATCCGCAGGGCATCGACGCCGGCACCGGCGGGGGCAACCATCTGCTTTTCGGCGGACCAAGCCTGGACGAAAACCCGTTCTTCACGCGGCCTGGCTGGGTGGCATCGCTGCTACGGTTCTTCCAGGCGCACCCGTCTCTCGCGTACCTGTTCACCGGCGTGTACGTCGGCGCTTCGTCGCAGGCTCCCCGGCCGGACGAATCCGCGCGCGACCTCTACGACCTGGACCTCGGTTACGAGTTCCTTGCCACGCTGCCGCCCGGCGAGGACCACCGCCAACTCATCGGCGAGACGCTCCGCCACCTGCACACCGATGTCACGGGCAACACCCACCGCAGTGAAATTAGCTTCGACAAGTTCTGGAACGTCGGCGGTCCGCCTGGCAGCATGGCGGGGTTGATCGAGTTTCGCGCCGTCGAATCCCTGCCGCACGCGGAGTGGATGTCACTGGTCGCCCTGCTCTGGCAGGCAGTCGCTGCGCACACTCTTGAACACCCCTCACCCCGCGCCCTCATCGCCCACGGCCGGCGACTACACGACCGGTTCTTCCTACCGACCCCGTTGTGGGAAGACCTGCGTGCAGTCCTCGCCATCCTGCGCGCGGATGGCTTCGACTTCCCCGAAGAAGGGTTTCGCGCAATCTGGCGCTGGCGCTTTCCGCTGCTGCTGGCCGCCGACTTGGGCGACGGTGCGACGCTTGATGTACGCCGCGCTTGTGAGGGCTGGCCGCTGCTTAGCGAAACACCCAGCGAGGGCGGCACGACCAGCCGGTTCGTGGACACTTCCATCGAACGGCTCGAACTGGCGGCGTCGGCGGAGTTTGCCGCAAGTTACCGAGTGTTCGTCAATGGCCGCGAACTGCTTCTTCAGCCACTACCCGCCGACGAACACATCTGCGGCCTGCGCTATCGCCGCACGGCGCTCTATCCTTCGCTGCATCCGGGGATCAAACCTCACCTCCCTCTAGAACTTGCCGTGAACTCCTCCGCTGATGGCAAGACCGTTGCCTGCTACCGGATGGAAGAAAATCAGTACGGATTTCGACCCGTGTCCCTAACTGGGGCCACGCACCCTTCCGATCCAGCCCGGCCTGCCGCCAAATCAGACCCGGCACTGCTAGCGTACGACCTACGCTTGGATTGAAGCACAACCTTTCAGTGCGCTTCTCCGCGGCGCCGAAGGCTCGCGACCGCACATAGCGTCAGAAAAAGAAGGGGCCGCGCCCGGGAGTTTGTCCCAAGCGCGGCCCATGCACAACTCACGACACTGCCGCCGGCAGCCCGTCGATCAGGGGCTGACGAGTCGGGTCGCATCCGGCGGCACGAGCGGGACCGCCGGTGCGCCCGGAGGCTCGCCGAAGGCGCTGATGCCCGCGACCTTCACCGGGTTGTCGGCGATGCCGGCCACCGGGTTCTTGTCCTTGAAATCACCGGCTGTGCGGTCCTTGAAGTCCCTATCCTTGAAGTCCGTGTCCTTGTAGTCGCCCGAGTGCTGGCTGCCGTGGCGGTGGTACGCCGCGATGAGGTAACGGCCCTGCGCGCCGCGGACGTTGACCGTCACACGGTTGAGCGACCCGTCGCCATTCACCGTCACCGACCCGACGGGCTGGTGGTTGGCGAGCATCGCCGGGGTGTTGTAATTAAGCGTTTCCGCGTTGGCCACCGGCATGACCCCGGGCGGGGTGATGTAGTTGAGGTTGACGGGCTGCGCATCGTTTGGCGACAGAGCATTCTCCACGACGTAGAAGTCCATTCGGCCCTCCGGGGCCGTGAACGCGCACGACACGCGGTCGAGCCGGCGGTGCACGCCGAGGTCGATCACGGCCGTGGGATTTGGGTCGGCCACGTCGAAGGTGAACGCCGTGTCGTCCTTGCCGTCAATCATGTACTGCGCGTCGGCGAGGCTGTCGGCGTGCGAGACGGCGACGACCTTCGCGCCCATCGACAGGCTCGCGTAGTCGTAGAAGCCGTTGCGGTCAGCGCTGGCACCCTGCGCGGCGACTTCCGTGCGCGACGGGGTCGTCACGTAGTTCATGCGCGGGGCGGTGTTCAGCGCGGTGCCGTAGAGGCCGAATCCGGCGATCTTGCCGGCCTTGCGCGTGTCGAGGTCGATCTTCACGTAGCGGCCTTCGGCGCTGCCGAAGTCGCAGTCCACGACGCGGTGGCCATCGAAGGTTTCCGTGCCACCAACCTCGCGCCAGCCGGGAGCGTCCGCAGCGAGCTTCGTGGTGGATACCGACACGGTCACGCTGCCCTCGGCATCGGCGTTGACGAAGTTGAAGTGGTTGAGCACTTCCACCTTCGACAGGCTCAGCACGAAGCTTGTCCGACCCATGGGCAGGCTGTAGTCGCGGGTGGCATCGTCACCGATGAGCACCCCGGCGTCCGTCTTGGCACCGGCCGGGCCGTGAGCCTGGATGGTCGTGCCGAGGGTGGTCCGGGCGAGGCCGGCCTGGAGGCGGCTCATCGCTTGGTCGGAGAATGTGGTGTCAGCCGCTACGGCCACTTGGCAGACCGGCGGCAAAGCCAGTCCACAAAGCACGGCGAGCGCGCTGCCATAGAGAAGTTTAGATTTCATGTGATTAGCCCTGTCGGTGAGTGAAAACGCGGTCATTTTGCCGGACAGCAGGATTTTGGCAAGAAATTTTTTCACAATTCTGCAAATTATTTCTTAGGATTGCGAATGCACATGTGCAAACCCTTGAACGGACTACACTGACGCTGTCTTAGAACAAACCGTGCCACTTTGTGTGAAAACGGTTATACAGGTAGCCAATTCCTAAAAGGACGATCCCCAGGCACAAGGCGCTGACAGCCCGTCCGAGGCTGTCGAGTTGCCAGACATCGACGACGGCGATGCGCCCAAGCGTGGCAACGAGCACGCCGAGGCCGAGCCAGCGGTAGATTTTCTCGTGTAGGGTGAGTCCGGCTGCGAACACCGCCGCCGCGAAGAGTGACCACGCCGCCGCGAGAGTGAACGCCCCGCCGAAGGACGCCGACACCCACGCGCTCAGCCATGCCCAGCCGCCAAGGACCGCGCCGGTCATCATCGCCGTCTGCCAAGGCGGCGGCACGGGAGTCTTCCCTGCCCGCCGGCGGGCGAACTGCTGCTGGCTGGCGAGCGCGGCGACGCCGATCAGTTGGACGAACGCCGCGCGCTCGCTGCGTTCGAGCAGGGCGAGGCTTCCCAAACCGACGACCGTCAACACGCTGCCCCACACGAACCGTCGTGGCTCGCCATGGACCTGCGCCCACGCAAACACCGCTGCCCCTGCCGCGCTGAAGAAAGCGAAGAGTCCCTGTTCAGGCACGTAGCGCATGCCCCACGCAAGGAAGAATAGCGTGGCCGCCACCTCGCAGACGACCATCCAGACGTACAGCGCGGTGTGCTTCGTCGCGGCGTATGCACGTCCGACGAGGTAGATCGTCGCCAACAAAGCGGCCAGCGGTGCAAGCGTCCACGCCATCTCCACTCCCCAACCGCCCGGCCATGGCTGCGTCCACACCCGTCCGGCGCAGGTGACGATGCTCACGGCCAGCAGCCATTGTCCCGCTACGGCCAACGCGCGATAACCCGTTTGGAAGCCATACACCAGCAGCGCCACTGACAACCCCGCTGCCACGGCGCTCCAACCCGCCGCCGCCGGACTCTGGAGACCAGCGCACAACCAGTCGAAAATCAAGAACACGGCGAGCGCGGCGTTCCAGACGCCGAGCAGGCTCCCCACCTGCGGTGAAGGCGACAGGCCATCGCGCGTCCCTGACCAGCCGAATTGCCACCATTGCCCCACAGCCAACGTCACCGCGAGCAGGCCCGCGAGGCTCCACACGGGTGCCGTCAGGTGGTCGGCGAAGGCATCCTCTACCGCCCGGTGCCCGTACGCCGCCAACAGGAACGCCTGCGCGTAGAACGGCACCGTCCGCACGCGTAAGAGGTACACCGAGGCCGTCAACAGCAGCGCGCCGCCCGCCAGCATCGGCACCAGCGCGACGTGATCCGCGAGGGTGCGCTCGACCGTCCCGAGCCAAACGGCGCTCGCAAACAGCGCGTAAAAAGCCGGCGCGATCCCGAGCGTCGCGCGGTAGCTAGGCAGGATGCCCACCGGGTCAGGCGGTCCGTCGAAACGTTCCAGCCGCCGCTGGCTCCACCACGCCGCGAACAGCAGCAGCGCCCCAGATGCGCCCGCTGAAATCCACGGTGTCACCGCCGATGGGTCGGCGAACTGGTTGGCGCCCGTCACGAACACCGCCACCGCCGACGCCAGCGACATCCACAACGGTAGGCGTTCCTCGCGGAGGTAGGCGCGGGCAGCGAGAGCGACGGTTTGCAAGGCCAGCGCGAGGGCCAGTTGCCAGCCATCAAAGTACGCAACCAACCCGGCCGTGACCAACAGCAGCCCCGCCGTCAGGTAAGCGCCCTCCGCCTCGCGGCCCAGACGCCGCCAGCGGCTCGCTTCCGACAGGGCGCACAGGGTGGCGCCGAAACCGAGCGACCATTTCCAAAAGGAACCCGGGTACTCGCCCAGCAAGAGCCAGGTCGTCAGTCCGAAGAACGCCCCGTTGTTGGCCGACACGAACCACGCCCGCCGCCGTTCCGGCAGCCCGCGCACCCCGGGCACGAAGACCACGGCCGTGAACAACAGCCAGAAGATCAGGAGGAACCCGTCTTCGATCCACATACCGTTCGACCCGGGAAGGGCGTGCGACGATTCCCCACCCTCCAGCCGGCGGCGCACATAGGCGTGGAAGAAACTCCAGTACCAATCG
>CAXTQD010000285.1:6820-7304 GCA_964246175.1 uncultured Chthoniobacterales bacterium
ACCAATCGCTGCCGTAGGTCGCCGCGAGGCTGGCGAATGGGAACACCCGCCACAGGTGCCGCCGCACGAGGAACACCGCCGCGACCGCCAGCAGGACGTTGGCGAAGAGCGTGAAGGCGGCCTTCTCGTTGATCGCCGAAGTGTAGAACGCCAGCAGGACGGCGAAGGTGGCGAGCGTCTCCGACTCGCGCCGGTCGGCGAGCCACACCATGAACGCCGTCCAACCCAGCAGCAGCGCGCCGTCGAGCAGCGGGTCGCGCAGAACAAGCAGACTCAGGTTCCAATGGGCGGCGTAGGTGACGTAGTAGACCGCCGCCAACCCGCCGGCGAGGACCACGCGGGCGAAGTTGAGCATCCGCGACGACTGCGTGGCCTCATGGCGGCGTTCAAGCCAGACGCCCACGCCGGTCAAAGCACCTGCACCGAGGTACAGGAGCGCGACCTTCGCCGCCGGGCCAAGGTGGGGCACGACATGGCTGTAAAG
>CAXTQD010000286.1:0-7239 GCA_964246175.1 uncultured Chthoniobacterales bacterium
TGTCGAAGGTGGGCGGTTCGGGATTGTCCGCGATCGCGTCGATCTCCTTGAGGTGCTCGGCCATCCCCTGCTCGAAGGCGGGTTCGTAGTCGGTGTCCTTGATGCGGTCGAAGGGCGGCAGGTGGAAGGGCAGCGTGCTCGCGGAGAGAAGCGGGTTGTCGGTGGGAGGCATGGCGGCGGCGTTGGAATCGGCGGCGAGGCTCGTACCGGTCAGCCATAGGCCGGCGGCGGAGGCGAGAACGAGGGCGGGACGGAGCGGCGGCATTGGCATGGGTGGGTAGACGGGCAAAGTTTCCAGTGATTCGCCGCACGGAGTCCGGCCGGCGGTGTCGCCGAACGCTTGACACAAACGGGCCACCCGCTTCTCTTGGGAACACCATGCCCGACGACAACGACGACGCGCCGTCCGAGTTCTCCGAACTCGATCTCTCCGAAGACGCCGCCATCACCGGCGACGCCGTGCAGGAAAACCTCGGCGTCTCCGAGGGCGATTCCGTGCGGCCCAACCCGGAAGAGGAAGCCTCTTCCGACCCCGACGACGAGGCGCTCGCGTAGATCCGGCGTGCGCAAGCTCTTCCTGCTTACCGGCGCGGCCCTGTTGCTGTGCGGCACCCTTTGCGGTCAGTCCCCTGCCCCGTCGCCTGCACCATACTCGGCCGAGACGCTCGCGGACCTGCCCAAAATCCAGTCTGCCGCGCTCAACAGCGACTACGGCTACCGGCAAGTCGCGCACCTCGCCAATAACATCGGCGCCCGCCTGAGCGGTTCGCCGCAGGCGCAGAAGGCGGTCGAGTACGTCGCCGCCGAGATGAAGGCGCTCGGCCTCGAAGTCACGCTGGAGCCCGTCACCGTGCCCCACTGGGTCCGCGGCGAAGAAACGGCCGCGCTCACCCAGTTCCCAGGCATGGCGGAGGGCACGACGCAAAAGATCGTCCTCACCGCGCTCGGCCCCAGCGTCGCCACGCCGCCGGAGGGGATCACCGCGCCGGTCGTGGCCGTGCGGGACTTCAACGAACTGCGCGCGCTCGGCCGCGAACGCGTGGCAGGCAAGATCGTCGTTTTCGACCACGCCTTCGACCAACAGATGGCCGAGGTCGGCAACGGGCTGGACGCCTACAGCAAGGCCGTGATCTACCGCAGCCAGGGTCCGAGCCTCGCGGCGCGGATGGGGGCCGTGGCGGCGCTGGTGCGTTCGGTCGGCGGGGCGAACTACCGTCTGCCGCACACCGGCGGCACGCACTACGCCGACGACGCCCCGAAGATCCCCGCCGCCGCCGTCACCGCCGAAGACGCGGAACTCATCTACTCCCTCGCCGCGCAAGGTCCGGTGACGATGCACCTCGTCTTAACCCCGCAGACGCTGCCGGACGCACCAAGCTTCAACGTGATCGCCGACCTGCCCGGCAGCGAACACCCCGAGCAGGTGGTCATCGTTTCCGGGCACCTCGACTCATGGGACCTCGGCACGGGTGCCATCGACGACGGCGCAGGCGTGGCGGTGTCGATGGAGGTGCTTCACCTCGTCAAGAGCCTGGGGCTGCACCCGAAGCGCACCCTCCGCTTGGTCGCGTGGATGAACGAGGAAAACGGCCTGCGCGGCGGCGAGGCGTACGCCAAGGACCACGCTGCGGAGGCTGCGAACCACTTCGCCGCCATGGAGAGCGATCTCGGGGCGGACCATCCCTCCGGGATCAACGTCGGCGCGAAGCCGGAAGCGCGCGAACTCCTCGTGCCCATCGCGGAAGTGCTTTCTACCAACGGCGCGGGTTTGCTGCGCGTGACCGGCGGTGAGACCGGGGCCGACGTGGGGCCGCTGGCGGCGCTGCACGTGCCGACCTTCGCGCCTATCCAGGACAGTCGGCGTTATTTCAACTACCACCACACCGCCGCCGACACCCTCGACAAGATCGATCCGCATCTTTTACAAGAAAATGCCGCCGTCATGGCCGTGACTGCCTACGCGCTGGCGAATCTGGAAGTGCCGCTACCGCGCTGACCTTCCATGAAACACCAAGCCGCCATCTTTGATATCGACGGCACTCTGCTCAACTCCGTGGACTTTCACGCCGAGGCGTGGCGGCAGGCGTTCTTGCACTTCGGACGAGACATCCCGTTCGCGGACCTGCGCTCACAGATCGGCAAGGGTGGCGACCAGTTGTTGCCCGTGTTCCTGTCCGAACGTGAGGTCTCGCTAGTTGGCAAGGTGATCGAAAAGACGCGGGGCGACCTGTTCAAGCGCAACTTCCTCGCGCAGGTGAAGCCCTTCCCCGGCGTGCGGCCACTCTTTGAGCGCATCCGGCGCGACGGCCTCAAGATTGCGCTGGCGAGTAGTTCCAAACAGGACGAGGTGGCGCACTACGCCAAGCTGCTCGACATCGAAGACCTGATCGGGACGGGCACCAGCACGGACGATGCAAAGAAATCCAAGCCGCACCCGGATATCTTCGAAGCGGCGATAGACAAACTCGGCAACCCTGCCGAGCGGAAATGCTTGGTGATCGGTGACACGCCGTACGATGTCGAAGCGGCGGCGAAGGCCGGGACCAAGACAATCGGCCTGCTATGCGGAGGCTTCCCGGAAGAAGACCTCAAAAAGGCGGGTGCGGTCGCTATCTTCCGTGACCCGGAAGACCTCCTGCGGCGCTACGACGAGTCGCCGCTCGCGGAGTAGTCAGACGCGTGGCTGCTTGTCGAAAGATTGGCTTAACCCCCCGCCAGAGGTTCAGAGCGCAAACTGCCATCGGTACCAGCAGCCACCCGTGGGAAAGCTCTGCACGCACGTACCAGAAGGCGGACAGTGGACCGATCAGCGGATTATTCATCGACTGACGCGCACGGGAAGTAAACTACAGTACCGCCGGCTCGCCCCACCGACGGCGTATGCCCGCCACAAGATGAACATCAGGACCACCACTCCGGAGAGCAGGAGAATGGCCACCCAGCCAGAGTGCCAGCCTGCGAGGAGCGCGGAGGCATCCACCCACGGCGATTGGATCGACCGCACGAAAACCAATCCAAGCGTGACGACGCCGAGAGAGTAGGTACGAGGAGAACGGGCAAAGAACAGGAAGCGGATGAGCGGCAACAGCGAACACGCCGTCAACAGGATCCGACGGCGTCGAACCACCCCTGGAGATCGAGAACAAGGTTGGCGACCACGCTGACAACGAACATGAAAAGCGCCCACTTGTGCGAGGTGGGGCGTCTCGGCGTTGCCTCTTCAGCGTTCATAGGACGTGCGCCGGCGTTCACTTCGTGTCGCACGGTCCGTTGACCCGTCCGCGTTCGTAGTCCTCCTCCGCGAGGCTACAATGGATCGTGTGCGCGGCTTCCGCCCCCTGCCCCGCCGCGACGATGGCTAATTGTGTGCCCCCACACGCCGAGGCGTTGCCGGTGACGTACAATCCCGGGATGTTCGTCGCCTCGCAGGTGCCCTGTTTGCGCACCGTGCCGTCCCCAGCGAACACGCACCCGAGCGCCTTCGGCAATCCCGACTGTTGGTGCTGCGCCGACGAGAAAAACAGCGCCCGCCGTGCGACCGGCGGCCCTTCCGTAAAGTGGATGCACTCCAACTGCCCGCCCGTCCCTGTCAGCCGCGTCACGCTTCCATCCAGCACACGCACCCCACGCCGACGCAAACGGACGCGCGTTTCCGCGGAAATGTTCTTCGCCGTACCGTGCGTGAGGAGCATCACGTCACGGCTCCACGCGAGCATCTCCACGGCGAGGTCCACTCCGTTGCAATCCGTCCCGTACACCGCCAGCGGCTGGTCGCGCACTTCCCAGCCGTTGCAAATCGGGCACACGAACACGCTCGTGCCCCAAAACGCCTCGATGCCCGGCAGCGGAGGCAGTTCATCCTCCAGCCCGGTCGCTAATAAAAGCCGCCGACACTGGAGCGGCTGCGCCTCGCCACGCACGGAGACGTGGAAGCGCGGGCCGATCCGGGTGACGTGGATCACCTCACCCGCGCGCACTTCCACACATCCATAATTCTTTAGTTCCTCGCGGCCGAGACGCAGAAGTTCCTGCGGGTGAACCCTGTCGCGCGTGAAGAACCCGCCGACCGCGTGCGAAGCCCGGTTGCGCGGCCGGCCGGCGTCGATGACGAGCACCTCCCGGCGGCACCGCGCGAGCACCAACGCCGCGCTTAACCCCGACACCCCTCCCCCGACGATGATGACCTCGTGAAAACCCGGAGGCATGTTCCGGCTGTTGTTACCTATTCGGCCGGAAGAAGTAAAGCAGGTGTCACGCCGCCCCCTCAGAAGTCATCGCTCTCCACCATCTTCTGAAAGAGTCCCGGCGTGCTGCGGAGTTCCTCGAACGTCCCGTCCTGCACGATGCGCCCTTCGTCGAGCACGATCACGCGGTCGCAGTCCTTCACCGTCGAGAGCCGGTGCGCGATGAAGATACTCGTCTTCCCCGGCAGGATGCGCCCGAAAGCCTCCTGCACCATGCGCTCGCTCACCGTGTCGAGCGCGCTCGTCGCCTCGTCGAACACGAAGTAGTCCGGGTTGTGCAAGAGCGCCCGCGCGATCGCCAGCCGCTGCCGCTGCCCGCCCGACAGCCGCGAGCCGCCTTCACCGATCACCGTGTCCAGCCCCTGCGGGAGTGATTCGATGAAGCCCCACACGCTCGCCATCTCGCAGCAGTGGCGGATGCGTTCCTCGCTCGCGCCAGGGCAGACGATCATGAGGTTTTCGCGGATGCTCGTCTGGAAGAAGTACGGGTCCTGCGGCACGATGCCGAAGCGATGGCGCACGTCCGCCGTCCGGCAGCAGCGCACGTCCTCGTTGCCGAAGGACACCGAGCCGCGTTCCGGGTCGTACAGGCGCAGGAACATCTTGGCGAGCGTGCTCTTGCCCGAACCAGACGGCCCGACGAGCGCCACGCGTTGACCGTAGGGGATCGTCAGGTTGATGCCGCGCAGGATCGGCTGGTCGGCCGAGTAGCGGAATTCCAAGTCCTTGACCACGAGGTCGGCGTGAGCCGGCAGCGGCTGCGGCTTCTTGGGCTCGGGCGTGGTGGTATCCGTCGTCAGCACATCGTTGAGCCGGTTGAGGCTCGCCTGGGCGCGGCCCTGGGCGACGCGGAGTTGGAACATCAACTGCACCGGGGCCTGGAGCACCGCGAAAGCGCCGACGAAGGAAAAGAGCTGCCCCTCCGTCAAGTGGCCGTTCATGTAGCGGCCGGCGGCGACGAGGAGCACGAGCACGAAGCAAAACACACCCGTGGCCTCCTGGCGCATGTTGACGTGATGGGTCTTCACGTCGCGGTCGTAGACCTTCTTGCGCAAGACATCGGCGCTCTCGACGAAGGCAGCACTCATGCGTTCCTCAATGGCGTACATCTTCACGTCGCGGTTGCCGCGGAAGATGTCCGACACCCGGCCAATGATTTTGCCCTCGGTCTCCTGGAAATCCTCCATGAGCTGGCGCAAGCGGCTGTGGCCGCTGTTGGCCGAAACAACGGTGAGGACCACCGAAACCACGAGGATGAGCGTCATGCCCCAGTCCCAACCCGACATCCACACCACGGCGATCACGAACGTGCTGATCGAGTTGGGCAGGTTCATGGCCAGCGTGTGGTAGAATGAGCTGATCTCGTTGAGCGGCGTGCCCATCACGTAAGTAAAGAGTTCGCCGCTGGTGTGCTTGCCGTGGAAGCGCAGGCACAGGTTGTTGATGTGCCGGAAGAAGCGGGCGCGCAGTTCCAGGACGACGTTTTCGCGCACCTTGGTGAAGATGCGGTAGGAGCCATACCAGGCGAACATCCGCATGACGATGGCGACGAAGAGGTAGCCGCCGACGATGATCCCCAGCCGGACGTAGCGGGTCTTCATCGGCAGGTCGGTGGCCTTAAGCACGTCGTCCACCAGGAACTTGGGCACGAACGCCTGCGCGGCGATGGCGAAGCCGGGCAGCGAGTTCAGGAACCCGCAGAGCAACAACGTCCAGCGATAACGCCAAGCGTACGGGCCGACGAGGCGGCCGAGGGTGGGCGCGATGGGCTCTGCGCGCGGTACAGGCGGTGCGGGTACAGCCGCGGGGCGAGGAATCGCGAGGCGTTCGACGGCGGAGACGGCGGCAGAAGCTTGCATGGAATCGGAAATAACGTCGGTACTTAACCCTGACGGGTCAGAACCCCCTCGGTATTCAAAAATCTCTGCGTCACGGATGCGAAGTCCCCGGGTTGCTCGGGCGCGCGGGTTTTCGCATAGGTTGATTCGTCCAAATTGAAGAGCCGGCCGGGTCGAACGTCTCAGAAAGTGCGAAAGGACGGACCGCGTTTGACTCGCCGCGCCTTTTGTCGTCCTACTCTTTTGCGTTCCGCTTCCTTATGATTGAATCTGATTTTCGCTGGGCCACGGGCATCGAATGTTCGTTCATCCCACACCTGGGCATCGACCAGTACAAGTGGACCCAGCACGACCGGTTCTGGCGGCAGGACTTCGAGCTGTTAGGCCGCGACCTGGGCTGCCGTTGGCTGCGCTACGCCCTGCCCTGGCACGAGATCGAACGCCAGCCGGGCCAGTTTGACTGGAAGTGGTTCGATGACCGGCTCGCCCTCTTTGACGAACTCGGCATCCGCTTGATGCTCGACCTCGCGCACTTCGGCGTGCCGACGTGGCTGCCGGACGCCTTCGCGGACCCGGACTTCCCGGCGGCGCTGGAACGCTTCGCCCGGGCTTTTGGCGAACGCTACGCCGGCCGGGTGCCGTGCGTGTGCCCGATCAACGAACCGCTCATCACGTCGCTTTTTTGCGGCGACATCGGCCTGTGGCCGCCGTACGGCCGGGGGCTGAACTTCTACATGACAACCCTCTCGCGCGTCGGGCAGGCGTTCTGCCGCGCGGAGCGGGTCCTGCGCGAGACGATGCCCGATGTCGAGATTCTCGTCTGCGATTCCTTGGAAGTCGCGGTGACGTACGAGGATTCGGGGCCGGCGACCAGCCGGTTTTTGCGCGAGACACTGCGTGACGACGTAGCCCGCCGGATGCACCGGCGCCACATCGTCACCGATCTCGTGCAAGGGCGCATCGACCACGGCCACCCGCTGCGGCCGTGGATGGGCGAGCATGGGTTCAGCGACTTCGACTTCGGGTGGTTCCAGCGGCACCGCGCCCGCATCGACCTCGTCGGACTGGATTATTACGAGCACACGGAGGTCGAACTCTACACCACTCCCGAGGGATACTACCGCCAGCGCAAGCTCCAGCCGCCGCTGGGCCTCTAC
>CAXTQD010000287.1:0-675 GCA_964246175.1 uncultured Chthoniobacterales bacterium
CTCGGGAGGCACCTGAAAAATGTGCGCGATGTCGATGATCGCGCGGCGCGCCATGGCAAAGGTCAACGGAGCCTGCCGCGCTTCGATCCCCTCGACGCCCACCACCAGCAGCGCACAAGTGTCGAGGATCGTGGTCATCGCCGCCAGCCACGACTGGTCGCGATGCTGCGAACGGTAGAAACACAGGATCGGGTAGGACAGATGGCTTTCCAGGACCTCGGCCGCCCACTTCTCGAAGTCGAGCAGCAGCCCGTCGAGGTCGCGCGAGTCGCCGCGGTGGCCGTGCTGGCGCAGCAGTTCGGCGGCGCTCGGCGGCGAACCGGCGCGCACGTCCAGGCGCAGGATGGTCACCTCGCGCAAGGAGAACGCCGCGTAGATCACCGGCAGGTAGCTGATGATGCACGCCAGGAACCCGAAGCCTAACCCCGCCTCGGTCATCGCCGAGAACCGCGCCGCGGACGTTTCGGGCTTCACGTCGCCCAGGCCGAGGGTGAAGAACGTCGTGCCGCTCAGGTAGAGGCTCGTTTCCAGTTCGCCCAAGCCGGTGCGGCCGGGCTGAAGACCCCATTGCACCAAACCGAAGCCGATGATCAGCACCACCGCCCAACTCACCATCAGCAGAAGGATCGACAGCGGGCCAAAGAGCCCGAGGTGACGCTCGCGGCTCGGCCCCGG
>CAXTQD010000287.1:685-5118 GCA_964246175.1 uncultured Chthoniobacterales bacterium
CTGCCGGGTACGGGGTTTGCTCGAACCCCTGAGCCCCGGCGACATCCGCCGGGCCACCGCCGACCACGGCAGCCACAGCGCGCGGAAGAAAAACCGCGTGAACCGGAACCGCCGCGACGCCGTGCGCGGCAGGAGGATTGTCTCGAACGCCTCCCACAGCATGAGGATGATCAGCGCCACCCCGGCGAGGATCGGAACGAGACGCGCGGCCGTCACAAGGCGGTACCTTTAACCTTGAACGAACGTTTTGGAAAGCTGGGGATTTCGCCCGCGCCGCCCGTCCGTTCGCCGGGTTTGTACGAAATAAAAGGCATGCCCGCGCTGTCTGACCGCTTGTTCATGCGCTTTCTTCTCCTCGCCATGGTCCTCCTTTTCGCCCCACTGGCTGCCTCCGCCCTGCCGGATACGGCCGACAAGCCGCTCTCCGCTTACCGCGACAAGAACCGCGTGCTGCTCGTCTTTGCGGCGACGGACAAAGACCCCGCCTACGTTGAACAGGGCCGCCTGTGGCAGAGCGAGAAGGCTGGTTTCGAGGAACGCCAACTCGTCGTCGTGCCGGTCCTCGCCGACACCACCAAGGCCGCCGGCGACACGCCCGCCGCGTTGCAGAAACGGTACGGTGTGGAGGCAAAGAACTTCGCCGTGGTGCTCCTCGGCAAAGACGGCCACGATGCCTACCGAGTGGTCAAGCCGGTCAAGGGCGCGGCGCTCTACGAGGTGATCGACGCGATGCCGATGCGCCGCGACGAGATGAAGCGCCAGCGTTCCGCGTCCACGGCGTCGGCGCAGCATAACGAATGAACCTCGCCGACATCCGCAAAAGCTACGAACGCGGCGAACTTCACCGCGCCGACCTGCTGCCCGATCCATTCGCGCAGTTCAACCGCTGGATGCAGGAGGCCACCGATGCCAAGGTGGTTGAGCCGACCGCCATGAGCCTCGCCACGGCCGGGCGCGACGGCGTGCCGCGCGTACGTACGGTCCTGCTCAAGGGGCTGAGCGTGGCGGGGTTCGTGTTCTACACCAACTTCGAGAGCCGCAAGGGCCACGCGCTCGTGGAGAACCCGGCGGCGTCGCTGCTTTTCCCATGGCTGGCGCTGGAGCGGCAGGTGCTCGTCACAGGACGGGTCGAGCGCGTGGGCGACGACGAGGCGGCGCGCTACTTCGCGTCCCGTCCGCGCGAGAGCCGCCTGGGAGCGTGGACGAGCGGGCAAAGCCGGCCAGTCGCGTCGCGCGCGGCGCTGGACGAGGAACTCGCGCGGGTCAAAGAACGCTTCGGAGCGGAGGAAGGGGAGGTGCCGCTGCCGCCGTTCTGGGGAGGGTTCCGGGTGCGTCCGGAGACGGTCGAATTCTGGCAAGGCCGCGCCAACCGATTGCACGACCGCTTCGAGTACACGCGGGATGGCGCGAGCGGCTGGACGGTCCAACGGCTTTCACCCTGAGATGAAAACAAGACGCGCCGTTTCGTGGGTGAGCATCGTTTGTGCTAACCTACCTTGCATGGGATTCAACGTGGGACGCTCGAAACACTGGCTCTGCCTGCTCGCCCTGGCTTGCGCGCCCGTGCCGGCCAGCCGTGCTGCTTCCGAACTTGCAGGCCGCTACGTCATGGCAACCAACGCCGCGGCGGTGAACCCTGACAGCAAGGTCTCGGGAGACCAAGAAGTCTACGGCGGCGCGGTCAGCGTGCTCGCCCGGCGCAACGCCTACGAGATGGATTGGCAACTGGCCGGCGGCTACCGCTCACTGCACGGCCTCGGGCTGTTGGAAGACCACGAACTGCTCGGAGTTTCCCTGTCCACCGGCGGCGGCGCGTACGGCATCGCCGTCTACCATCACGGCAAGAATGATCCCCAGTGGAAAGGCCGTTGGGTCACGAGCATCGACGGGGCGGCCAACGTGGGCGACATCGAGTTCGACGCCGGTTCGACGCTCGTGGGCACCCATGCGCTGACCTGCAAGCGGCCGGGGGTGGGGAGTTTCGCCGGCACGGTGCAGATCGAGGCCAAGGGGAGCGATTACCTGCTGACGTTCCTGCTCGGCCACGCGGTGTTGTACAAGGGACTGGGCACCTTGTCGGGCGACGGACGGCTGGTAGTCGGCTGGAGCTTCGGGAGCTCGCCGGCACTGGCGGTGTACCGGTACAGTTCGGAAGGCACCCTGACGGGCCGCCGCCTGTCGCTGAAATCCAATGGACAAGTGACGAGCACGAGCGAACGCATGGCCCGCGAAGGCGAGGTTGCCACGCGCCTGCTGCCTGTGGCTGCACACGGCAATCTGGAGGAACAGTTCGACGCCGGCCCGCTGCCGGGGGCTTTCGGCACGTTGACCGACCCGGTGCTGGCTGTGTTGGAGCCCAATCCGCCTCTGGTCAAGCAGATGACGTACGATCAACTCCAGAAAGCCGGCCCCGACGGCTGGGCCGAACGCTGGTTGGCCGGTCAACTCAGCCCGGAAGACCGTGCTGACCTCGCCAGCGCCCGTCAACACCTCGCTGACACCAACCGCGGTAAGGGTAAGAACGCAGCGACAGCAGGTTCGACCAAGACCATCGGCGAATTAATCGACGGAGAACGCCAGCGCCGTGCGGGCAAGTCGCGCCGCTGAACTTTCTATTAGAACCCCCCATGTCCGACGAAGCTCCCCGCCTGCAAACGCTGCTCCAAGAACTTCATGGCGAGCTATCTCGCTTGCCAGAGGACGATGCTCGGAGGGGCTCTTTGCTCGATTTAAAGGCGGATATCGAGCGCGTGCTCACACGTCAGGAGGAAGACGCTGCACCAGCCGTCGAACCGCACGAGCGCGTGCGCTTGCAAGGACGCTTGCAGGAGTTGGCGGCTGTCTTCGAGGGCGCGCATCCGCGACTCACCTCTGCTTTGGAGCAGACGATGAACGCCTTGAGCAACATGGGACTCTGAACAGATAGTGGCCAAGCTACCATCCGGTGACGGTGCGCCTGCGGCGCGCTCGCGCCAGACCTTTTTCACGCCTGCGCTTCCTTCCCGCCGTCGGGCATGGTAAGATGAAGCCCGACGCATGTTCCGACTGATCCGGCGGCTTTTCCTGGGTTTGCTGATTGTCCTGCTCCTTGCCGCCGCGGTGGGTGGTTGGTGGTGGCTGCGCTCGCCTGACCCTGTGTACACCGTTTACGAGACGGTTTACCACGACCGCTTTCACCGTTACGACGGTCTTATCGAGGAAGCCGCTGCCCGGCACCACATCGACCCCATGATCGTCAAGGCCGTGGCGTGGCGCGAGAGCCGGTTTCGCCCCGAGAAGGTCGGCAGCGAAGGCGAGCGCGGTCTCATGCAGATCACCGACGCCGCCGCGCGCGAGTGGGCCAAGAACGAAAAGCGCACCGACTTCGTACCCACCGACCTCTTCGATCCCAAGGTGAACGTCGAGGCGGGCGCCTGGCTCCTGGCCCATGCCCTGCGCCGCTACGAGGGTAAGGATAACCCGCTGCCCTTCGCGCTCGCGGAGTACAACGCCGGCCGCTCGCGCGTCGTGCGCTGGACCGGCGAACGCACCGACGGCCACGGCGACGCCGGCGGGCAGCCGGCCCCCGGCGTCACCAGCCAGGAACTCGAAGCCAAGATCGACATCGCCGACACGCGCGCCTACATCCGCACCGTGCAGAACCGCGTGCAGTTCTACCACCAGCGCGGCGGACTTTGAGCCGCCACGTTGCCTGGCGCCCGACGTGCTGTTACGAACGGAGAGATGACGAAGCTGATAATCTCTCCAAAGCGTTGGTTGCTCGGCCTGACGGCAGCGGGCATCCTGTGCGGCGCGAGGGTGGTCCCGGCCGTCATCCACAACGACACCGGCAATCCCGCCGCTTACACCACGACACCCGGCGACAACAGCGGCTGGCAGTTCGAGGGGCAGTGGGGCGGGTTCCTCGGGACGCCGGTCGCGCCGTACTACTTTCTGAGCGCCAAGCACATCGGTCAGGCCGGCGGCAGCACGTTCGTCTTCCACGGTCAAACGTTCAACGTCGTGGCCGGCTACCCCGATCCTGACACCGACCTGTGCCTCTGGCAGGTGGACCAGCCGTTCCCCACGTACGCGCCGCTGTTCCAGCCGGATCCCTCCGGCCGGGCCGAGGTCGGCCAAGCACTGCGCGTCTTCGGCTGCGGCGCGCAACGCGGCCCGGAGTTCTCAGCTGCCGATGGCACTCTGCGCGGTTGGAACTGGGGCGATGATCGCTACGTCGAACGCTGGGGCAGCAGCGTCGTCAGCGACGTTGTCCCGGGCGGCGACCAGTGGTTCTTCCTGCGAATGGCGTTCGATGCACCCGGTTTGCCCGGCGAGGCGCACCTGTCGGCTGGCGATTCGGGCGGCGGGAACTTCATCCTCCAGAACGGGCTCTGGCGGCTGGCGGCCATCAACTACGGCGTGGACGACCTCTACACCGACGCGAACGGCGG
>CAXTQD010000287.1:5128-5551 GCA_964246175.1 uncultured Chthoniobacterales bacterium
ACGCCAAGGGCTTCTACGCCCAGACGGATACGAACACTTATGCACTCATCACGGACGACGCGCCGACTTCCTTCTACGGCACGCAGGTTTCCTCGCGCCTGGAGTGGATCAAGAGCGTCGTCGATCCCCATAACCAGCTTCCCGCCCTGCCCGCGGAGAGCTACGACGAGTGGGTGCAAGCTTACTTCACCCCGGACCAGATCGCCGACGGCACCGTCGCCGGCTTCGGGGCCGATCCCGACGGCGACGGTGTGCCGAACGGACTCGAATACGCCTTCAACCTTGATCCTACCTTCGCCGAACCCGCCGTCATGACCGCCGGCACCGGCCTGCGCGGACTGCCGTTGATCCAAGTCGAAAACATCGCCGGCGTCGGTCCGCGGCTGACGGTAGAGTTCGTGCGCCGCACGGCGGCGAGCGGTG
>CAXTQD010000287.1:5561-7237 GCA_964246175.1 uncultured Chthoniobacterales bacterium
ACCCCGCACAGGCCGACGGTTGGCAAGCGGGGGGCATGGAGAGCGTCACCGCGATCAACGAACGCTGGGAGCGCGTGAAGGTCACGGACGGTGCGACGGGACCGGCGCGGTTCGCGCGTGTGCTGGTGACCCGAATGGCCGCCACGCCTTGAGCAAAGTCAGGGCAGGGGAGTAGAGGAAAGGATTTTCGGCTCCGTGAATCCCTTATCCGCCGAATAGCTGATGGCCACCTTGCTGCGGGTGGACGGCTGGCGCGGCCAACCGTCGCGGATCGTCTGGGCCACGTAGGCGTCCACGCTATCCTTGCCGCTGCTGCGTTGGACGTTGATCTGCGCGACCTCACCCTGCGGATCGGTGATCACCTCCATGACGATGTCGCGCCGGC
This sequence comes from uncultured Chthoniobacterales bacterium, assembly GCA_964246175.1. Classification (GTDB taxonomy): domain Bacteria; phylum Verrucomicrobiota; class Verrucomicrobiia; order Chthoniobacterales; family SZAS-18; genus CAHJWO01. The sequence goes on from CAXTQD010000287.1 coordinate 5,947, forward strand.
GGGTGTCGACGGGCTTGTGCTCGGGTGGGCGCGGGGCGTCCATGCGCGCAACCGTGTCGCTACGACGGGCGAAGGGACTTCTACAGCCGGTGCCTGCCAGCAGCAGACACAGGGCACCGGCCGAGAAAAGAAGGAAAGTGCGGTTCATGGGGCGGAAACGCCCCCATGTAAGTTCGCCGCACGGCGGATGTCCAGCCTTTCAGATGTCGTAGGACAAAGAGTCCACCGTCTCGGCCTTGGAGGCGTTGCCTTTCTTCTTGGACAGGATCTTGAGTCCCGTTTCCTCGTAGATGACCAGCGAGTCCGGCGGCACGCTCTGCGTGAGGAACACGTTGCCGCCGACGGTGGTGTTCGAGCCGACGACGGTGTCCGCGCCGAGCACGACCGTGTTCGCGTAGATGATGACGTGGTCGCCGAGGTCCGGGTGACGCTTGCCGCCCTTGACCAGCCGGCCGGCGGCGTCCTTCTGGAACGAACGCGCCCCGAGCGACACGCCCTGGTAGAGCTTGACCCACGCGCCGATCACGCTCGTCTCGCCGATCACCACGCCCGTGCCGTGGTCGACGAAGAAATACGGCCCGATCTGCGCGCCGGGATGGATGTCGATGCCCGTGCGCGCGTGCGCCCACTCGGTCATCATGCGCGGAATGAGTGGCAGGTCCATCCTGTAGAGAACGTGCGCGAGCCGCTGGATGGCAACGGTCTCGATGGACGGATAAGCGACGATGATCTCCTCCAGGCTGGAGGCCGCCGGGTCGCCCTCGTAGGCGGCCTCCACGTCGGTGCGCAGGAGTTCGCGCACGGCGGGGAGTTCGTCCAGGAACGAGAAGACGATCTCGTGGGCGCGCTCGCGCGAGCAGCCGCCGGGCAGCCGGGTGCGCAGGCTCTTGAGGATTTCCTCGCTGAGGCGGTCGGTCAACCGCATGACCCGGTGCTCCGTGATCTCTTGGAGTTCGTCGGAGAGGACAGGCTTCTCGTCGTGGAAGCCAGGGAAGAGGAGTTGGAGCAGTTGCTCGCACATCGCGCCGACCGCGCGCTTGGAGGGCACGTTGACGACCTCGATGTTGTTGATGCCGCCGACGTGCCGGTAGGAGTTCAGCAGGCGGGCGGTCACGCGGGGCAGGTGGTGGTCCATGGTGAGCGGGCGTCCCCGCTAACTTCGGTCAAATCCGGGCAAAGTCTACTCGGCCCCGTCCGCGCTCTCGCACAGGTACGCGCGGCCGCGGTGGCCGGTGCGGGCCGTGTATTTTTCGTCCAGGGCGCGGGCGACGGCGTCGGCGTGGTCGCGGGC
>CAXTQD010000288.1:0-7232 GCA_964246175.1 uncultured Chthoniobacterales bacterium
GCACGGGCAGCGGTTCGAGATTCTCACGGCGACGCCGGTGGTCACCTCCGCGCGCAAGGTCGAGTGGTACGGCCAGGGCCAGCTCTTGTGGCGCTCGCTCAAGCTGCTGCGGCCCGGGGCGGTCAAGCGCCGCGACGACTGCGGCTTGTGGTACACGCGCCCGACCGAGACGCGTCCGCAGGAGTGAGGATTTCCCGTCGGCAAAAGTAAGAAAATCCTGGGCGGCGGCAAGGCCCCGCTGGGCGCTCTGTGGAGCAGAGTGGAAGCCAAATCTGATGCGCCGACGGGTTTGCGCGGGGGCTGGACCGCTTTTTGCTTTTGTATGCGGACGGCCATGCTCAAAGCCCATCTCGACCACCTGCTCAACACGATCCTCGACAGCCACGAAGGCATCGCGGACCTCTTTTTCGTCGTCGGCCGGCCCTTCCAGGTGGAGGCGCACGGCAAGCTCAAACCCGTCAACGTCACTCCATCGGTGCCGGTCCTGACGCCCTTCCACGTCGAACGCATCGTCAACCGTCTGGTCGGCCACGACCCGCGGCTCGTCGCCGATCTTATCAACACGGGCTCTTGCGACAGTTCCTACACCGTCGGCAGCCGCTGCCGGCTGCGCGTCAACATCTTCCGCCAGCGCGGCAACTACGGCATCGTGATGCGAATCCTCGCCACGAAAATCCCCACTATCGGGGCGCTCAACCTGCCGCCGATCTTCGAGAAGATGACGGGCGAAAAGACGGGGCTGATCCTCGTCACGGGCGCGACCGGCTCGGGCAAGACGACGACCTTGGCGGCGCTGCTCAACGACTTCAACGAGAAGCTGCCCGGCCACATCGTGACCTTGGAGGACCCCATCGAGTTCGTGCATCCGCACAAGACCTCGACGTTCTGCCAGCGGGAGTTGGGCAACGATTTTTCGACGTTCGCCATCGGCCTGCGCGCGGCGCTGCGCGAGGCGCCGAAGGTGATCTTCGTCGGTGAGTTGCGCGACCGCGAGACGACGGAAATCGCCATCACGGCGGCTGAGACGGGGCACCTCGTCGTCAGCACCCTGCACACGATCAACGCCGGCCAGTCGATCAACCGTATTCTGGGCATGTTCGACCAGGCCGAGCAGGGGCAGATGCGCCAGCGGCTTGCGGAAACGTTAAGGTACGTCGTGGCCCAACGCCTTGCCCCGAAGATCGGCGGCGGACGGCAGCTCATCATGGAGATCATGGGCAGCAACCTGCGTACGCGCGAAGCCATCCTGCTCGGCGAGGGCGAGGAGCGGAATTTCTACGACATCACTGCGGCCAGCGCGACGTACGGCTGGCAGACCTTCGACCAGTCGATCATGGCGGCGTTCAAGGCGGGAGCCATCGAGGAGGAAACGGCCATGGCCTACGCCTCGCGCAAGCCCGTGGTCAGCCGCGGGGTCGACCAGCACCGCCACGCGCTCAACCAGAAGCAGGAGTTCTCCGGCCTGCGCATGGCTCCGACCACCGATGGCGCCCCGCCGCCGCCGGTGCCCGCCGCGCCGGCGCCGAGCTTGCAGATGGCGGCCAAATGAATCTTCTTCCATGAGCGCCCCGCTACGCATCCAGGTTCCCCAGCAGGTCCAGGTTCCCAACAACCAGGAGGACAAGATCGGCCGCGACGACCGTTCGGCGCTGGTGTGCTGCCACGAGCCGAGCTACCTCGAATACCTCACCGGCCAGTTGCGCAGCATCGGCTACAAGGTGCACCACGCCACCGGCCACCAGCCGGCCATCCAGCGGCTCCAGGGGCGTTCTTACCATCTGATCGTCCTGCTCGAAAACCTCGAAGGCTGCGCGCTCGTGGAGAACGCGCTGTGGCAGCACCTCGGTGCTACCCTCACCGACGAGCGAAGACAGACTTTTGTGGTGATGCTCTGCCAATCTTTCAATACGGCCGACGAGATGTACGCGTACGCTCTCTCGGTGGACCAGCTCATCAACTACCAGGACATCGGACAGTTCGCGCAGTTGGTGGTGCCGGCGGTCGAGGAGTACACCGAGGGCAACCGGCATTTCACGGCGGCGTTGCGCAAGGCGGCGTAGCGAAAGCGCGCGGGTGGTGCCCGGCGCGATTCCGCTGGGACCATGAGATCGTCCCGCTCCTCCTCGTTTTCGCCATTGTGGACCCTCGCCGGCCTCGCGGCGGTCGGCTACGCCGTTTCCCAACTCCGACGCGACCCACGCTTCTTCCGCGGCAAGGTCGTCCTCATCACCGGAGGTTCGCGCGGCCTCGGGCTTGCCATCGCGCGGCTGCTGCGGGCGGAGGGGGCGTCGCTCGCCCTGCTCGCCCGCGACCCGGACGAACTCGAACGCGCCCGCCAGGACCTGTTCACGATCCCTGTGCCCGATCCCGACGGCGGCACGGACCCCGGCGAGGTGCTCGCGGTCCCCTGCGATTTGACACAGCCCGCCGCCATCCCGGATGCCATCCACACGGTCGCCCGGCATTTCGGCGCGTTGGACGTGGTCATCAACGACGCCGGCATCATCCAGGCCGCGCCGTTGCAAAACATGACCCTGGAAGATTTCGAGCGCACGATGCAGGTGAACTTCTGGGCGGCCTTCCACGTCAACCGCGCCGCCCGGCCGCACCTCCACGGCGAACGCGGCGCGCGGATCGTCAACGTCGCGTCTATCGGCGGACGCATCGCCGTGCCGCACCTCGCGCCGTACTCGGCGAGCAAGTTCGCGCTTGTCGGCTATTCGAGCGCGCTGACGACCGAGTTGGCGCGGGACGGCATCCGTGTGACGACCGTTTCGCCCGGGCTGCTGCGGACCGGCTCGCATGTCAAAGCAGAGTTTAAGGGGCAGCACGCAAAAGAGTTCGACTGGTTCGCCACCTCGGACAGCTTTCCCCTGGATTCCACGAGCGCCGAAGCGGCAGCACGGATGATCGTCGAGGCTTGTCGGCGAGGACGGCCGGTGTTGACGTTCCCGCTGAGCACCCGTGCGGCGGAGATCGCGCAGGCCGTGTTCCCGAACCTCACTGCCCGTGCGCTGGAACTGGTCAACCGCTACGTCCTGCCTGCGCCCGGGCAAGGTCCTGCCGCGCAGCAGACGCGCACGGGGGCAGAGAGCCGTTCGATGGAGACGACTCCGGCGTGGAAGACGCCCTTCGCCGACGCCGCGACAGCACGGAACAACGAAGAATAGCGCGGTCCCACCCCGCCCGTGGAATTGCGCCAACTCCGCTACTACTGCGCCGTCGCGGAGGAACGTTCCTTCGCCCGCGCCGCACGCCGCCTGTTCGTCGCACAGCCGGCGCTGAGCACCCAGATCCGCCACCTGGAGGAGGAACTCAAGGTCCGGCTCCTACGCCGCACCACGCGCTCGGTGGAAGTCACCCACGCTGGGCAGACCTTCTACACGGAGGCCCGCGCGATCCTCGACCGCGTGGACGCCGTCGGCCAGCATGCGCAGGACGCCGAGCGCGGCGTGATTGGCACCTTGCGCGTGGCCTTCCTCTCCAACGTCGCCACCGCACGCCTCGGCGGCTTGATGCGCACTTACCGTGAACGCTTCCCGCAGATCAACCTCACCCTCATGGAAGCGCCCACCCACCGCCAGATCGAACTCCTGCGCCGCGGCGAGATCGACGTGGGCCTCCTGCGCGTGGCGCGGCAGCGTTCGGCGGGGGACTCGTCCGCGGCCGTTGCCGGCGTCGAGGAATACGCCATCGGAGCGGGCTTTTCCTCCGAGGAACTCGCCAGCGAAGAAATCGCCCGCCAGCCGATGATCGTCGCCGTGCCCACCGACAGCGCCCTGGCGCGCAAGAAGCGCATCGCTTGGCGCGATCTCCACGGGGAATCGATGATCGGCACCAACGACGCGCGCGAGCGGTACTTCGAACCGTTTTTCTCCTGCTGCGAACGCGCCCAGGTGCGGCCCGTCATCCGCCAGTACGCGCAGGACCTTGCCACGCGCCTGTGGATGGTGGCGTGCGGGTTCGGCTTCTCGCCGACGACGGCCTCCTCGCAGGAGATCACGCGGCCCGGCTTATCCTATCGCCCGCTGGCCGCTGACGCGCCGGAAGTGCTCACCTTCGCCGCTTGGCGCCGGCACGACCACGCACCGCACCTGCTCCAATTCATCGAAACACTCAAGGCTGCCCGGCCAAGACGCTGACTGATAACGATCCGTTATCAATCTCGGCGCAAAGAAGTATTGGGCAACCGGGGTTTGTAGCGGGATACTGGACGTTCCGCCGAGACTCACCCGGCGGTTTGGAGACACGTTTCGGCTCGAAAGCTTATGTGGATCGTCAAGCTCGCCCTCAACCGGCCCTACACCTTCATCGTCGCCGCGCTCCTGCTGCTCATCGCCGGCACGCTGGCGATCCTGCGCACGCCCAAGGACATCTTCCCGAACATCGACATCCCGGTCGTTTCCATCGTGTTCCAGTACACGGGGATGCCGGCCAGCCAGTTCGGCGACCGCATCACGGGGCCGTTCGAGCGCGTCTTGACGACGACGGTCAACGACATCGAGCACATCGAGAGCACCTCGCTTAACGGCATCAGCGTCACGAAGGTGTTCTTCCAGCCGCAGGCCAAGCTGCCCGCGGCCATTGCGCAGGTCACGGCCATCTGCCAGACCGTCCTCAAGCAGCTCCCGACGGGCATTACGCCGCCGCTCATCATCTCGTACAACGCCAGCAGCGTGCCCATCGTCCAGCTCGGCCTGAGCAGCGACAAGCTCGGCGAACCCGAACTCTACGACCTCGCCATCAACTACGTCCGCACCAACTACTCCGACGTACCCGGCGCGGCAATCCCGTACCCCTTCGGCGGCAAGCAAAAGTCGGTGATGATCGACTTCGACGTGGCCAAGCTCACCGCGCGCGGTCTCTCGCCGACCGACGTGGTCAATGCGCTCACCGTCCAGAACCTCGTGCTGCCCGGTGGCACCGTGAAGCTCGGCTCCTTGGAGAGCGATGTGGAGATGAACGCCAGCCCGACGACCATCGCCGAGGTCGGTGACATCCCCATCAAGAGCAGCAGCGGCGCCATCGTCTACGTGCGCGATATCGGCAGCGTGCGCGACGGCTTCACCCCGCAGACGAACATTGTCCACCAGGACGGCCAGCGCGGCGTGCTCCTGTCCATCTACAAGTCGGGCGTGGCGTCCACGCTCTCCATCGTCAACACGATCCGCGAGCGCCTGCCGCAACTGCTCACGCAGTTGCCGCCGGAACTGAAGATCAAGGCGCTCTTCGACCAGTCGATCTTCGTCAAGGCGTCGATCAAGGGCGTCATCGTGGAAGCCGGCATCGCCGCGCTGCTGACCGCCGCGATGATCCTGCTCTTCCTTGGCAATTGGCGGCACACGGTCGTCATCGCCATCTCCATCCCGCTCTCCATCCTCGCGTCGATCTGCGCCCTGAGCTTCCTGGGTGAGACGCTGAACATCATGACCCTCGGCGGTCTCGCGCTGGCCGTCGGCATCCTCGTGGACGACGCTACGGTGACCATCGAGAACATCGATCGCATGCTGGAAAGCGGCATGGAACTCAACGAGGGCATCCTCGAAGGCGCGGCGCAGATCGCCCTGCCTGCGCTGGTGTCCACGATGTGCATTTGCATCGTGTTCCTGCCGATGTTCTTCCTGGCCGGCGTGGCGAAGTTCCTCTTCGTGCCGCTGGCCGAGGCGGTGGTGTTCGCCATGATCGCCTCTTACCTGCTCTCGCGCACGCTGGTGCCGACGCTGGTGATGTACTTCCTGCGCGGCCAGCACCACGGCGCGCACGATCCGCACGCGCAGCCGCAGGGATTCTTCGGGCGGTTCCAGGCAGGGTTCGAGCGGCGCTTCACGCAGTTCCGCAACTGGTACGTCGGCCGCCTGGAGGCGGCGCTGGCGATGCGCTGGACGTTCGTGCTCGGGTTCCTGGCGGTCTGCCTGTTGTCTGTGGGCCTGATCTTCACGGTCGGGCAGGACTTCTTCCCGAGCGTGGACGCCGGGCAGTTCAAGCTGCACATGCGCGCCCGCACGGCCACGCGCATTGAGGAGACAGCCAACCTCTCCGACCAGGTGCAGCAGTTCATCCGCACACAGATCCCGGCGGACGAGGTCAGCACGATCATTGACAATATCGGACTGCCCTACAGCGGCATCAACACTTCCTACGCGAACAACGGCACCATCGGCACGGCCGACGTGGAGTTGCTCTGCGCGCTCAACGAGGAACACCACGGCCCGACCGCGAAATACGTTGCCAAGTTGCGCGAGGAACTGCCCAAGAAGTTCCCCGGCGTCGAGTTCTTCTTCCAGCCGGCCGACATCGTCAGCCAGATCTTGAACTTCGGCATCAGCGCGCCCATCGACATCCAGTTCGTCGGCCGCGACGTGGCGGGCAACCTCGCCGTCGCCAAGGAAGTCGCCGACAAGGTCCGCGGCGTGCCCGGCGCGGTGGATACGCACATCTTCCAACTCTTCAACCAGCCCAAGATCGACATGACGGTGGATCGTTCCAAGGCGAACCAGCTCGGCCTGACGCAGCGCGACGTGGCGAACAGCCTGCTCGTGTCGCTGAGCAATTCCTTCCAGGTGTCGCCGTCGTTCTTCCTCAACGACAAGAACCACATCGTCTACAACCTTGCCGCCGCCGCGCCGCAGTACCGCATCCAGACGCTCGATAACCTGTTGGATTTGCCGATTACCAGCGCCAACGGCGCGCCGAATCAACTCCTCGTCAACCTCGCCACCTTTGACCGCAGTACCGGCCCGGCCATCGTGACGACGTACAATATCCGGCCCGTCGTGGACATCTTCTCCAGCGTGCAGGGACGCGACCTCGGCGGCACGTCCCGGGATATCTTCAAGATCGTGGACGAAGCGCGCAGGAAGCTGCCGCGCGGCAGCGAAATCGTCATCCGCGGGCAGGTGCAGACGATGTGGGGTTCCTTCACCGGCCTCGGGTTCGGCCTGATCGGCGCGGTGGTGCTCGTATACCTCCTGATCGTGGTCAACTTCCAGTCGTGGACGGACCCGTTCATCATCCTCACGGGCCTGCCGGGCGCGTTGGCAGGCATCTCGTGGATGCTCTTCGTCACGGGCACGACCCTGAGCGTGCCGGCATTGATGGGAGCCATCATGTGCGTGGGCGTGGCGACGGCCAACTCGATCCTCGTCGTGACCTTCGCCCGCGAGCAGTTGGAGCAGCACGGCGACGCGTTTGCGGCGGCGCTGGAGGCCGGGCGCACGCGCCTGCGGCCGGTG
>CAXTQD010000289.1:0-462 GCA_964246175.1 uncultured Chthoniobacterales bacterium
ACTGTTCACCGCCCGCCACGCCGGCCGGCCCAGGGCGTCGCGGTCGAGGAGGGCCACGGTGCAAGCACCGCAGTCGCCCTCGTTGCAACCGCACTTGGTGCCCGTGTGCCCCTGCCGCCGCAGCCATTCGAGCAGCGTGGTCTGGGTGGAAAGTTCGCGCACCTCCACGCGCTCGCCGTTGAGTTGAAAGGTGAAGCCGCCCTCGTTTGCCCCTTGCATCCAACGTAGGATGCCGCAAAAGAAGCCTCTGGCAAAGGCCGCAAAGACCGCGAAGGCAGAAAAGGGATGAAGGAGGAGGTTTTCTGCCCCTTCCCTCCTTCTTCGCGGTCTTTGCGGCCTTTGCCAGAGGCTGTTCCTCTCAAGCCAGGCCGCGCCGGCCGAGCAGGATTTTCAGGAACGACCGTGTGCGGATCTCCTCCAGCGTCAGCCCCGTCGCCAGCGCCTCGGCCTCCGTAATTGCCC
>CAXTQD010000289.1:472-7172 GCA_964246175.1 uncultured Chthoniobacterales bacterium
GTTGAGCAGCCCCTGCCCCGTCGCGGCGTCGTCGAACACGTCGCCGCACAGCGACGCCAGCGCGGCCTTTTCCACGAACGCCCGCAGCCGCTCCGACGCTGCCGGCAGTCCCCCGAGGAAAAACGCGTACACCGCCGCGTAGCGCGAGACGAGTTGCGCCGGGTGCAGATCCCAGCCCTCGTAGATGCCGTTCTGCAACGAGTGCAACGTATCCTCGAAGGCCAGTTTCCACGCGCCGTGCACCGCCTCGCGGCTGCCGACGGGCAGGATGTTCGTCGCGCCATCGGAAATTTGTACGCCCGTGCCCGCCAACGCCGCGACCATCGTCGTGCGCGCGAAGTCGCACGCCGGGTGTCCCATCGCCTGGTACGCCGCCGTGATCCCGAACGACGCCGTGTAGTCGTACACCCCGAAGTGCAGGCTCCCGCAGCGCCCCGCCGCTGCCTCGACGAAACCCAGCAGCGGACAGCGCCCGTCGGCGCCGATGATGGCCTGCGGGGTCTCGACCATGAGTTCCAAGCGCAGCGCGCCCGCGGCCAAGCAGAGTTTCTCTTCCAACAGCGCGCACGTCCGCGCGGCCGCCGCGAGGGGCGCGGCGATCTGCACCTTGGGCACCGTGACGACGAAGTTGTCTGGCAGCCGGCCGCCCGTCTTGGCCACGAGCGCGGTCACGAAGAGGTCGAGCGTCCGCAGGGAACGCGCGCGCAGGTCTTCGTTGAAGGGCTTGATCCGGATGCCGATAAAGGGTGGCAGCGTGCCGCGTTCCATCCCGGCAGCCACCTCGCTGGCGGCGGAGACGGCGTGCCCATCTTCCTCCGCGTCGGGCCGGTTGCCGTAGCCATCCTCGAAGTCGAGCCGGAAGTCCTCGGTGGGTTCGCGCTCCAGCTTGGCGACGACGCGCGCGTACAGATCAGTCGCGAAGGCTGGTTCCCAGTCCGCGCCGAGCGCCGCGGCAAGGCCGGCAGGATCGGGCGCATATTCTGACAACGCGCGTCGGGCCAGCTCGCCGAGCTTGCGTGCGGTGTCTGCTTTGAAGAGGTGCGCACCGCCATAGACGACGTGGACCGGCTGGCGGCGGTCCGATTCGCCCGGGTAGCGGGTGAGAAACGCCGCGTTGGCTGCGTGGAGTTCCTGAACGACGGGGGCGAGTTCCTCGGTGGAAAGGGTCGGATTGATCGTCATGGCAGCCGGTTCACGTCTTTATAGTAGATATAGCGCGCCGGCCCTGGTCCCGCGGCGATGAACCATTGCGGGCAGTACGACGCGATCCACAGCGCGTCGCCCGCCGTGACCGGATGCCAGTCGTCGCCAAGCCGGTACACGCCGCCGCCGTCGAGGAAGAGCATCCCGTGCTCCATGACGTGCGTTTCGACAAAGGGCAGCGTCGCGCCGGGATCGTAGGTGAAGATATTCACGGCCATGTCCATGCCGGGCGCGTCGGTGAGCAGCGTCTTGAGCCGCGCGCGCTCGTCACCGAGGAAGGGAGCCTCCGGCGCATCGTCCTCGTGCCCGGTGAAAAACGTCGGCGTCTCGTCGCTCTCGTCGGCGGTGTGTTCCCAGGTCTTGCGAAAGACGAGCACGCGCGTGCCCTCCCGCGTGCCGTTGAACTCGTACCACGAATCCGCCGGCACGAACACGTAGCCGCCCGCAGATAACTTCTTGCCGTTGCACTTGCCACCACCGTGCAGGACGTAGAAGAACCACTCCTCGCCGCCGGTGTAGCCGTGGCCCTCGCCACCTTCCTCCAGGTCGATGAGCATCTGCGAGAACCGCGCGCCCATTGCCGAGGAGACCAGCACGAACGGCGTGCAGTGCACCCAGCCCGGCAGCACGCTGGGCACGTACCCATCGGGGGTGACGAGCGCGTAGTGGGGTCGGACGACGTTGCGGGTCAGGCCGAGTTTCGGGTCCATGAGGTTAGAAACGGCGTGGCGTGACGAGTTGGCCGGCGGGCGCGCCTACCGGCTGGCCGTCGAGGGCAACCGTGCGGCCCCGCAGGATCGTCCGGCGCACCGCCCCGCGCAACGTGCGCCCGAGGTAAGGGCTGACTTTGTGCCGGTAAAGCAGCGCATCGGCAGTGACGGGCGTGCTCCCGGCCGGGTCGAACAACGCGAGGTCGGCGTCGTGGCCAACGGCGAGCTGCCCCTTCTCCGGTAAGCCGAAGCGCGCCGCGACGTTGGCGGCGGTCAGGCGTGCGATGAGATCGGGCGGCAGGTCGAGGTCGCACAGGATCGAGAGCAGGTGCTGGCAACCGGCGATCCCGCCCCAGACCTTGAAGAAGTCGGGGTCTGTCTTCATGGAAGGCGGCGCGGGCGAATGGTCGCTGCCGATGGTGTGCACAAATCCGGCGTGCACGAGGTCGCGCAACGCCACACACTCACCACCGGACCGCAGCGGCGGCGCGCACTTGGCCGGTGCGCCGATGCGTTCGGCGTCCTCGCTGGTAAGCGCGAGGTAGTGCGGGCAAGTCTCGCAGGTCACGTCCACGCCGTCGCTCGCCGCCCGCGCGACGAGCCGCACGCCCTCCGCGCTGCTGACGTGGACGATGTGCAGTGCGCAGCCGGTTTCGCCAGCAAGTTCGAGCGCGAGCCGAATCGCTTCCAGTTCCATCGAGATCGGACGCGACGCGAGGTAGTCGCGCACCGTCGTGCCGCGGGCATATTCCGGGTGGTCGATCTCGGCGTGAACGGCGACGATCATCCCCAGCCGTGCCGCCTCCTTCATGCCTGCCTTGAGCGTGCCGGCGTCGGCCTTGGGGAAATCCTCGATGCCGCTGCCGGACATGAACGCCTTCAGTCCAACCGCCCCGCACGCCTGGAGTTCCGCGGCACGACCGGGGTTGCCCGGCACCAGCCCGCCCCACAACGCGAAATCGACGTGCGACTTCGCCTGCGCGAGGTCGCGCTTGGCCGCAAACGACGAGGCGTCGAGCACGGGCGGCGTGGAATTGAGCGGCATGTCGAAGAACGTCGTCGTGCCCCCTGCCGCGCACGCGCGCGACCCGGTGGATAACCCTTCCCAATCGGCGCGGCCTGGTTCGTTGAAATGCACGTGCGCGTCGATGGCTCCGGGCAGCACGAGCAAGCCGGTGGCGTCGATGACTTCGCGCGCGGAACCTTCCGTGCCCACCGCGACGGTGCGTCCATCGGCGACGGCGACGGCGGGGATGTTCACCGCACCGTGGATGAGCAGGTCGAAGTCAGGCATGGACAACGTCAGGTCAGCAACCTTTTTCCGCCACGAGCAGCACGAAGTCACGCAACGCCGCGACCGCCTTGGCCACGTCGGTCGTCTTCACGGACTCGGCGGGATGGTGGCTGACACCGCCCTTGCAGCGCACGAACATCATCACCGCCGGGCACACGGCCGCCATCGCCGCCGCGTCGTGGCCCGCGCCGCTAGGCAACGCGGGGGCGGCGGGTTCGTGACGGCGCACGGCGGCGTTCATCCGGTCGAGCAACGGGCCGCCGAAGTCGCGGGCGGCGTTGTCTTGCATCTCGGTCCAGCGGAGTTGCAGCCCACGCTTTTTGGCGGTGCTTTCCGCCGCGGCACGCAGCTTTTTGAGCGCGCGGTGGCGCTTGGCGTCGGAGAAGTCACGCACGTCCAGCGAGAGCTTCGTGTAACCGGGAATGACGTTGCCAGCCCCCGGTTGCGCGTCGATCTGGCCGACGGTCGCCACCCGCACGCCGCCGTCGCGCGCCTGCTTTTCCACCAGGCCAATCCATTCCGCCGCCGCGCACAGGGCATCCTGGCGCAGACCCATCGGCGTCGTGCCCGCGTGCCCGGCGCGTCCGGTGAACTCCACTCGCGCACGCGTCCACCCCGTGATGCCGCTGACCACACCGAGCGCGAGGTTGCCCTTTTCGAGCACCGGCCCCTGCTCGATGTGAACCTCCGCGTAGCCGAGCAGTTCGCCGCGTCTGCGTCGCGCGCGCTCGATGCCCTTTTCCTCAATGAGGGCAAGGTCGCGCTTTGTCAAAGTGCCGGCCACCGCCTGACTGCCGAGATACGTGGACTGGTAGCGGACACCCTCCTCGTCCGAAAAGCCGACGACCTCCACGGCGAAGGGCAGCGCCACGCCCTCCTCGCGCAACGCCTGCACGGCCGCCAGCGCCACGAGCACACCGAGCGGACCGTCGTACTTGCCCGCGTCGCGCACGGTGTCGAGATGGGAGCCGAGCAGGAGCGTCTTGGCGCGCGGGTTGTCCGCGCAGGGCCAGCGGCCGAGGAGGTTGAAGGCGGCGTCCTCGCGCACCTCCAGGCCGGCATCGCGCATCCAGCCGCCGACGAGCGCGTTGGCGCGCGCCATGGCCGGCGAGTGGAACGTGCGCGTCAGCCGCCCCGGCTCGTCGGAGACGCGGCCGAGTTCGTCGCAACGCCGCATCAACTCCCGCGATAAGTGCTGTAGGCCCATGGGGTGCAAAGCAAGGGGACGTGGTAGTTCACAGACGCGTCAGCCACGCGGAAGCGCACGGGCACGCGGTCCAGGAACGTTTTTTCCCCGAAGTAGTCGCCGACGAAGAAGGTGAGCTCGTACTCGCCGACTGTGAGTGTATCGCCGACGAGCAGCGGCGCATCCGTGCGGCCGTCGGCGTTGATGACGATAGTTTTTAACATGGCGCCGCCTGAGCGCAGTTCAATCGTCATCCCGGCGGCCGGACGGCCGTGCAGCAGGTCGAGAACGTGCGTGCTGAGTTTACCCATCGGTAGTTTTAAGCAGCGATCAGGTCGTCCAAGCGCAGTCGCACGATCTTGTAAATTTCTTCCAGCGCCGCGGCGCGTTCCTGTTCGGGGGAGTGTCCCAGTCGCACAGGGAACGCCGCGAGGATGGCTTCCTTCTTGTGCAAGCGCGCGCAGATGACAAAAGGAAACCCGAATCGCTCCCGGTACGCGGCGTTGTACTTGCCGAAGAGCGCGACCTCCTCGGGCGCGAGGTCCGTCAACCCAGCCGCGGCCTGTTCGCCGCGCGACTCGGCCGTCAATACCGCGCGGCCCACGAGGTCGGGGTGGGCGCGGATCAGCGCAAGCCGCTTCTCTTCGGAAGCCGTCCGCACGGCCATGCACATCGCCCACCACAACGCTTCCACGCTGTTGAACGGCCGGCCAACGGTCACCGCTTCCGCAAACCACGGCGACCCCTCGAACACCGCCCCCACCACCCGCACGAACTCCGCCGGTTCCAGGGCGTTGACGGCGGCAAGACTCAGTGGCGGCGACATCGCGTGCATTTTTCCCTTGGGCTTTCCCTCCCGCCAAGGCTTTACTACCGGGCAGGGCATCCAGCAAACAGTTTATCCATGGGCGCGAAACTGATCGACCACCAATATGGCAAATCCCGCGTGCGCGTGCTCAAGGTCCTGCGCGACGGCGCGACGCACACCCTCAAGGAACTCGACGTGTCCGTGCGCCTGAGCGGCGACTTCGAGTCCTCCTACACCTCCGGTGATAATGGCCGCGTGATCCTCACCGACACGATGAAGAACACTGTCCACGCGCTCGCCAAGGACGCGCTCGGGCCGCAGACGGAGCCCTTCGCCCTCACGCTGGCGCGGCACTTCCTGGAACGTTACGAGCAGGTGCGCCGGGTGACGATCAAGACCCGCGAAAGGGTCTGGGATCGGCTCGCGGTCGACGGCACACCGCATCCCCACAGCTTCACCCACGTGCAGAGCGCGCGTCCCGCGGTGCTGGTCAAAGCCTCCCGAGAAGGCATCGAAACCATGTCGGGCCTCGAAAACCTGCTCCTGCTCAAATCGACCGCTTCCAGCTTCAAGGACTATCCGAAGGACGAGTTCACCACGCTGCCGGAAACCGACGAGCGCATCTTCGCCACGTCGCTCATCGCTTTCTGGCGTTGGGGGAGCGAACCAACGAACTACCTCCAGGCCAACGAAACGATCCGCGCCGCGCTGATCCGCCCTTTTGCGCTCAACCACAGCCCGAGCGTGCAGACGACGCTTTTCCAGATGGGCGAAGCTGCGCTGGCGGCGTGCGCAGAGATCAACCGCGTTCACCTGGCGATGCCCAACAAGCATTACCTGCCCATCAACCTCGCGCCTTTCGGACGCGAAAACCGCAACGAAGTTTTCCTGCCCACCGACGAGCCGCACGGCCAGATCGAGGCGACGATCACCCGCGACTAGGGCCGCCGCATGACGCCCGACGAACTCCTGCGCGAACTGCTCGACGCCCGCGCGCAGCGGGAGCGTTGCGCCTGGGGGACGGGCGCGGCCGCGCGCGGTTCGACGCCGCGCGAGGCCGGGGCCAAGATGCTCGGGTACGCCGACGGCCGCACGGCCGGCACGGTCGGCGGCGGGCGGTTGGAAGCCCTCGTCACCGAGGAAAGCCGCGCGGCGCTCGCCGCCGGGAACAACGCCCCCGTACTCAAGACGTACCCGCTACGCGAGGGTTTGAGCGAATCCTTCGGCGCGGTATGCGGCGGGGAGGTGACGGTGCTCATCGAGCCGCAGGCGTTGGCGGAGGCGCTCTTCATCGTCGGGGCGGGCCACTGTGGCGAGGCCATCGCACGGCTGGCGCTCGGGTGCGGCTGGCACGTCACGCTCATCGACGACCGCCCGGACCTGCTCGCCAGCGCGCCCGCGGACGCCGTCCTGGTGACCGCCACCGCACCCGCGGAGTGGATCGCCGCCCGCGAATGGCAGCGTGACGAAGCGTTGGCTTTGGTCAGCCGCTCCTACCC
>CAXTQD010000290.1:0-6560 GCA_964246175.1 uncultured Chthoniobacterales bacterium
AACCCCAACCCTGCGAGTACGGCCGGATCAAGGTGCTGATCGGAGATCGGGAAATCCATGGTCGTGGTGCACCCGCTACTTGGTCCGAGCGCGGAAGAAGCGCAACAATCCACTAGTCAGCAACTCCAACAGCGCCGCCTGCGTGACGACGACCGCCAGACCCACGATGGCGTACGTCCAACGCTCGTGGTCGAACAAGCCCTTGAGCCAGCCGCCCAGGAAGTGGAGCACCAGCAGGAAGTAAGCGACGACGAGCACCGTGTAGATCGCCAGCTCGATTAGGAACGCCTTCAGGCTGAACGGTTCGGCGGGCGGCTGGTCTTGGTGCTCGGCCATGTGGATGAGGAGGCGCACCGTACACGCAAAGCGTCTGCCAGGCTCGGGTTTTTAGCCTCCGGTGCGAAGGTCGCCGTACTCCGTCTCCCAGCGTTCGAGCAGCCAGGCCAGGAACTCCAGCGTCAGTCGGTAGTCGGCCGGGTCGGCAGGCAGGTTCCAGGTGCGGGCGGTGTCGATGCGGGTCGCCCACGCGCGGTCGATCAACCCGGCCCAGGCCAGCGGCACCCGTTCCTTGGCCCACTCGGCGCCGCGGCGCTTGGAGCCGACGGTGCCCGTGGCGAGATCGCACCACGCGCGGCAGTAGTTCAAGACGAGAAAACCCTGGTAAAACCGGACGGACCATTGTCCGGGCTGCGCGAGCACTTCACGCCCCCACGCCGACAGGCGGGTGAAGATTTCGGCGCGCAGGACCGCCACCGGAACCGGCCCCACGAGCGAGGCCGGTTCCACTCCGGCGAGCCGGATACCATGCTGGCGCACGACCTGGCGCACGACGGCGGTGTTACAATGGGTGTCGAGCGCCGCCTTGCGATGTCCGCGGTCGAAGTAGATCACAGGTTCATCGCGCCGCGCGCAGGTGCGCAGGATTTCGACGGGGATGTACGAGCCTTCCAGGTGCGCGGCCCACGGGGTGGGTAGATCGCGCAGGCGGTTGTGCAGGGCTTCCAACGACTCCACTTGTGCAGGCGAGGGCCAAGCGCCGGTGGCCACGATGAAGTCCACGTCGCTGTTCTCGTCGAAGTCGCCCACCGCGAACGACCCCTGCAACACCGTCGCCACGAAGTGGTCGCCCAACGCCTCCTGCACGCCGTCGGTCAGGGTGCGCAGCAGGTCGTTGACTTCCGGGATGGGCGTCGGTTCCATCGCCTCTCTCAGGAGACTTCCGACGTGTACCCGCTTGGAGCGTCCTCGGGCGCGCCGGGCACGGCGGGAGTTGCCGGGAGTGTCGTTCCCCGACCCTTCTGCGGACGGGTGACCAACCACGCCACCGCCAACCCCGCCAATACCAGCACAGCCGACAGCAAAAAGGGCGCGCCCGGCAGCACGATCCCGCGCTGACCCAGCCATCCCCCGGCCGCGGACGCGGTGAACGTCGTCGTGAACAGCCACGGTCCGAACATGCCTGTCATCCCACGCAACGAACCCGTCGCGCCCTGGAGCCGGCCCTGTTCGGTGGACAGCACCCGCCGCGACATGATCGCCTGCGTCGGCGGACTCGACAGGCCCCACAACGAACACAGCGGCACCGCCATCCACGCCATCCACGGCTGCGTCGCCAAACCGTAGAGCACGAACCCCGCTGCGCCGCAGGTCGAGCCCAACAGGATCGTGCCGCGTTCACCGACCCACGCGAGTGAGCGACGGATGAGCACTCCTTGCGTCAGTGCCGAACTGACCCCCGCCGTTCCCAACAGGTAGCCGACCGTTTGTTCGTCCAGACGCAGGCGGGTGTTGAAGTAGAGCACGTACACGTTCGTGAACACCTCGTGCGCCAGGTAGAAGAGCACGAGCACCACCGCCGGTCCGGACAACTCCTTGTGTGCGCGTAGGAAGCCCAGTGCCGCCACCGGGTTGGCGCGCCGCCACGAGAACGGCGCGCGGCGTTCGACGGGCAGCGACTCCGGCAGCACGAACAGTCCATAGCACGCGTTCGCCAGACTCAAACCCGCCGACACCCAGAAGGGCAGCCGCAGGTCGAAGTGTCCGAGCCAGCCGCCGAGCGCCGGCCCGAGGATGAAACCAGCCGCGAACGCTCCACCGACCACGCCGAAGCTCGCGGCACGTTTTTCGGGCGGAGTCACGTCGGCGATGTACGCGTACGCGGTCGGGATGCTGCCTGCCGTGAACCCCGATACCACCCGGCCCAGGAACAGCCACGCCGGCGTCGGCGCCAACGCCATGACGATGTAATCCACGCCCAACCCAAAGTTGGACAATAGCACGACCGGCCGCCGCCCGAAGCGGTCGGAAAGCGCGCCGAGCAACGGTCCCGCGACGAACTGCATCGCCGCCCAACTCGTGCCGAATACAAAGATGTACCACGCGGTCTTCTCGGCGCTGCCGCCGACCATCCCGAGGACCAGCGGGGTGAGCACGGGCACGATGATGCCGAGCGCGAGGGTGTCGAGGGCGACCGTGATGAAGATGAACACCAGCGCCGCCTGCCGCGCCGGGCGGACGCAGGTGGCTTCGCCGGAAGGATGGGACAGCTCGTGCATGGAAAAAGCGGCAGCCTAGGGCATTCCACGTCACGATGGCAACCTTCCAAGCAAGCGACCAAACGGTCTACCGCCGTGTGGCACGGTGGGCGCCGCGGTAGTACCCGGCCAACAAAACAGAAAGG
This sequence comes from uncultured Chthoniobacterales bacterium, assembly GCA_964246175.1. GTDB lineage: Bacteria > Verrucomicrobiota > Verrucomicrobiia > Chthoniobacterales > SZAS-18 > CAHJWO01. The sequence goes on from CAXTQD010000290.1 coordinate 2,681, forward strand.
GCGCTGCCCTTGCGAGCAGCGCCCTGTTTTCAGGACCGTCTATCTTCGCCGTCGGCTTACTGCACGGTCTGCGAGACGGCCGTCTGGGCGTTGATGAACCCGTAGCCGTCCAGCGGCGAGTAACCCGCGCCGATGTTGTTCTTGATCGTGCCCGAGAACGTGCCGCCGTCCGCGGTGGTGCCGCTGAAGGCCATGCCGTTGTTGACCACCGTGCCTTCGGGGTAGATCACGCCGCCGCCGAAGATGTCGGCGACGTTGTATGCGGACGATACTGCCGAGTTCACGACCACACCGGTGTTCCCGGTCGTGGAAGCACGCGCCAAGCCGCGCCCGACGCCGAAGCGCAGGATGCTGCCGCCGTTAAGCTGGCCACTGGGGACGGTGATGGTCATCGTATAGTTTTCGGTGACCACCGCGCTCGACGGGTTGCTGAATGCCGCCGTGGCCCCGGTGACCGTGGTGTTCCCGAGCGTGAAGCCCTTCGCCACGGTGCGGAAGCACGCGCCCGGCAGGCTGTTCTCGAAGTAGGTGGCGGTGCCGCCCACGGTCGTCGAACTGGTCGGGGTGTACGTCACCCCGTTGTTGCCACCGCTCACGTTGCCCGCCGTGGCGGCGGTGCCGCCCGGGTTGAACACGAAGCTCGTCACGCTGCTGCCGCCGACATAGCTGATGCTGAACGCGTTGTTATCGTTCAAGCCGGTGCTCGTGTTGGAGGAGTTGTCGCTGCTAACCGTCACCGTCACCTTGCCGCCGGTGCTCACCTTGGCCACGCCGCTGGCGAAGTTCGGGTCGAGGTCGTGCGGAAACGTGCTGCGCTCCAGTAGGCTGGTCATCTGCGCCGGCGTCAGGCTGCCCTTGCCGCCGTGCGCCTGGAGAACCAGGGCGGCGATGGCCGCCGCGTGCGGACCGGCCGCGCTCGTGCCCGAGAAGTTGCCGTTGGTGTCTGGATCGCTGCCTGAATCGCTGGCGAAGTAGCCGTTCATGTTCGACGACACGTTCGCCGCGTCGGCCGCCCCGAAGTGGGGTTGCAGGCGCACATCCGGCATGGCCAGTTTGTTGTCGTTCTTGTCGAAGTAGATCGTCGACGGGCCCGGCGAGGAGAAGTACTCCGGCAGGCTCGGACGGAACACGCTGACCGCCGCGCAGCCGTTGCAGGTGCTGGCCGAGTTGTGGCCGCCGGTGGTGATGGACGTGTACGTGAAGTACTCGTCCGGCCCGAGGCCGCCCGCGCCGTTACCCGGGATGACGTAGCGCATGTGGGTCGCCGCGCTCGCGCTGGTGGAGACGTTCGCGCGGGCGATGACGAACTGCACCTGCGTGGTGCTGGCCCCGGTCCCGAGACCCGTGCCCGTCGGCGTGGTCAGGAGCAGTTGGATCGGCTCGTTGGTGGCCGTCTCATCAATCGTCCCGGAGCTGTTGGGCAGGTAGTTGCCGAGCGAGTCGAACACCAGCAGGCTGACGCGCGTCGTCACGACGTTGCCGCTGTAGCCGGTCGTCGAATACAGGTTCAGCGTGAAGGCTCCCATCGTCTGGGCGTAAGCCCCCACGGTCACCGTGTAGCCGGTACCCGTCACCGGAGCGCGGAAACGGACGACCTCGTCCACCGCGTTGTCCTGCCGGGGAACGATGACGTTGCCGTTGGGATCGGTGATCGTGATGGCCCCATCGAAGCCGTCGCCGTTGGCAACCTCATCCAACTCGTACAACGTTCCGGCCGTCAGCGACGGGGTGATCGTATACGTGTAGGCGTTGTCGGTCGTCGTGGCGTAATTGCCGTTCTGGGTCCAGACCAGCGACTCGCCCTGCGGCGACTTGGTCTGGTCGTACGGCTCGTTGTACTGGAGGACCGTGTACGTCGAGGTGTTCGACGCCGGATCGTTCACCCTTTGCGCCACATCCAACCCGTTCGGGTTGAAGTTATGGAAACCACCCGCGTAGAGGGCCGCCGGCACGTTGGCCAGGTTGATGTTGGTGCCCGCCAGCGCCGAGTTGGTGGAAGCGGTCGTGCCGGTGCCGTTGGCCACCCAGCGTAGGTCGGAATCGTAGCCGTTGGTGCCGATGTCGTTGGACGCGCTGGAGAAGTAGCAGGTGCCGTTGGCGCTGGCGTCGTCCACGCCCTGGGCGATGATGCCGTCCTGGAAGTACGGTTCGTCGAAGTAACCCACGTCGTCGCACTCGGTGTCGGCCTTGAAGCCGTCGGTCGAGGCGTTCGGGAAGTCGGCGCTGTTGACCCCCGCGAGGCCGCGGATGACGTTCGCGAAGCCGACCTCGCCGGTGTCGGCGGTGCCGAAGCCGATGCGCGCCTTGGGCGCCATCTTGTAGGCGATCTGGCACATGCCGCGGCCCTCGTCGTCGCTGGCGGTGCTCGAAAGGTCATCCAGCAGCACGAACACAGGTTGGGTGTTGACCGGGTTGCCTGACGCACCGGGCAGGTCGAAGTTGGTCACGTCCGTACTCGCCGGTTTGGCGGTGTGGGCGTTGAAGGAATTGGAGATGCAGGCAATCGTCATGCCCTGGCCCTCGTAGTCTACGGGGGCGCTGGGATTGTAGTACTGGTTGATCGTGTCCACGCGGTGCTGCGTGACGCCCTGATCCCAGTCGGTGCCCAGCTTGTTGAACGTCTGGCCCGCAGTCGCGCTGGGGTTCACGCCGCCGCCTTTGATTGGGGCCTGCACGATGCCGTTGTGACGCGGCTTGAGTTCGAGGACCACCGCTGACACGCCGCGGGTCTGCGCCAGCGCGGGCACGTCGGCCTCATCGACGTAGGCGTTCATGATGCCGACGCCACGGTAGGCGGTGTCCAGCGACGTGACGGTCAACGAGCCGACCGTGCTGGGCAGCAGGCGGCTGAGCGTGGTGGCATCCACCTTGCCGTCGAGGGTGATGCGCACCAGCACGCGGCCGGTCGCGGCATCACTGATCGCCGTGCTGGCGATAAGGGCAGCGCGCTCGTTGCTGTAGGTCTTGCCGTTGAGGGTGACCGCGCTTTCCAGGCGGGCGTTGGTCTTCTGGGCGGCGGCCACGTCGAGGCGGCTCTGGACGAGCTTGTCCAAGCCGTTGCCAAGGTTCGCCGGCACCGGCCGGGCGTGGAGGGGGGAGCCGGTCAGCAGAGCGAAGCCGACGAGCGTCGGCACCGCGGTCGACGCCAGCCGCAGACGGCGGCGCAGGCGGGTGAGGAAGGAGGAAGTGGTGTTCATGAAAGAGCGAAGAGGATCGTCGAGAGAATCAAAGGCGTTGGGAACAGATCAGGCGACCGGCCGGAAGCGGCGGCGCAGGAAAGCAAAAACAGCGGCGATCGCGCCAAGGCCCATCATAGCCCAGGTCGAAGGCTCGGGCACCGACACGAGACCGAAGTCCACCTCGTACTGGCCGGCGCCGCCGCCGTTGCCGGCGTTCGCGCCGTCGAAGCCAAACAAAGTGTTCGGGTTACGGCCGGCCGCCGCACCACGGATGGCCGTCGTGTCACCCGACTGGTTGAGGCCCACGAACAACGTCTGGCTGGCCGAGTTGACCGCCTCGTTGCCCGACTGGGCCACGCCGAGGTAGTAGGTGCCTGCCGCGAGGGATGCGTATAGAGAGTTGCCGAGGGGCAGCGTCGAATCTGTGGTCAAGCCGTTGGCGTCGTCGTTGAGCGCAATCGCCACGCCGGTTGAACTGAACAGCGTCAGCTCTGTGTCCTGGCCGCCCGTGTTCGTGTAGGCGTTAACCGTCGTCGCCGAAAATTGCGACGGGGAAGAGATCGTGATCTTATAGAGGTCCGCGTCCGTCTCGCCAGAGAACGCGCCTTGGATTGCCGTCAACCCGACGCCGGTGGCCCCGGTCCCGGTGGTGTCAGCCGCCCCGGCGAGGGTCGCGCCCGCGTCGGCGGTGGGCGCGGTGT
>CAXTQD010000290.1:6570-7156 GCA_964246175.1 uncultured Chthoniobacterales bacterium
GCGGCGAGCAGAGTGGCGGTCAGTTTACGATTTCTTTGTTCCATGAAGCGTTGTCGGTGTTGGCACTAACCCGGACGGTCAGAAGACGGAAAACCCGCCGGCGGCAAGCCGCCAGCCCCCAGGGCCGTGAATCGGCAGAGGGAATACCAGTTGTGAACAAAGGTTAGCAACTCCAAAAAAAAGAAAATTTGTCCCGCCGCCGTGTCGTGTGAAGCCAGTGGAGTCGAAACGTTGTTCCGAGAGGAACTTACACTCGGCAACGCACTTTTGCCTTCGTTTGGACGGGCTGGCGGGGCATGTTGGAAGGCGATGATCGTCCCCCGCCCTTCCCTGCTGGCCTTGGTCGGCGCGGGTCTCGTGCCGCTGGCGGTGGCTGGTGGGTTGCGGCCGGTGTTGGCGGGGCCGGCGGCGGGCGTCGCGGCGGTCCTGGGGATCGTCGTGGCGGCGGACGCACTCCTCGGCGGACGGCGCGCGGGGACCGGGCTGCTGTTCCGGTTCCCGGAGGTCGTGCGGCTGGCGAAGGGGCGCGAGGGCGGCGTGGAGTTCGTGGCTGCACACTCCCGGCCGGGCCTGCCTGCGCGGGTCC
>CAXTQD010000291.1:0-7051 GCA_964246175.1 uncultured Chthoniobacterales bacterium
GCGGTGTCCGTCGGGTACGCGGTCTGCGGCAGGTGGAAGCCGTAGAGGCCGAGTTCGCCGGGGCGGCCGGAGTGGTCGAAGGGCACGACGAGGCAATCCTCGCCCGAGACGACCTCCAGCCAAGCCACGTCGGCGGGGTCGACGGCGAGCGCGGCGAGGCCGTTAGCGTCGGCGGTGGCGGTGGCGTCAGCGGGCTTCTTGCCCAAAGGTTTGCCGTCCGCGTCGAAGGCGCGCACCGTCGCGCGGCCCGCGGGGGCGGCGTCGGTCAGCGAAAAGGCAAACGCGTGCAGCTTGTCCCCTGGAGCGGTCTGCCAGACGACGCCGAGGTTGGTCACCTGTACGAGCGCCTGCACACCGGCCTTCTTCTGTCCCTTGGGAACATCGGGTTGCTCGGCTTCGAGCAGGAGGATGCCGGTGCGGCCGGGGCCGAGGAGTTCGTCCCACTTCAGGCGGACGGTCTCGGGACGGTCGTTGGCCTGCGAACCCTTCAGCCGCGCGTCGCGGATGACCTTGCCCGGCATCCGGTCGAAGTTGACGTGGTTCTTCTCGGTGTGCCCCTCGCCGGGGTCGTAGTATTGCTGCTGGTACTGGACGAGGGCGAGCGGGGCCTGGTCGGGGGCGAGCAGCTTGATGCGCAGGTGCACCTCCGGGACGTTGAGCGCGAAGAGGTCCCACTCGCGCCGGCCGGAGCCGAGTTGCTGCGCGGTGAAGTCGGGGAAAGCCAACTGCGGCTCGCGCTGCTCGAAGCGCGCCGTCCGCGCCCCCGCCGGTCCGAGGATCATGCCTTCTTTGGCCGGGAGGTTGGCGTCGGCGGTGACGCTGTAGTTGCGGTCGAGCGCGAAGTCGCCGGTCAGCGTGACCTCGCGGTGGCCGACGACGGCGAACTTCACGTGTTCGGGCGCGGGCAGGACATGGACGTAGCGAGCAGCGGTGTCGTCGGTGACTTCGGGGGCGAGGTCACGGGAAAACTCGAGCGTCAACTTGCGCTCGCCCTCGCCGTTGTTGTCGGCGGTGAGCTTGGTCGTTTCAAGGGGTTTGACCTCACCGAGAATGACCTCGTACGGAGCCAGGCGTTTCGCGCCGGGGTCGTCGCCCGCGACGCCGGCTTCGGCGACGAGTTTCCAGTCCTTGCCGACGGTGAGTGGCTTGGCGGGGGTGATTTCCAGGCGGTTGCGGGAGACAAGCGGCTGGCTGGACGCCCCGTGGGCATCGAGGAACTGGTCGCGCCAGGAGCCTTCGGGCAGACGGCCGAAGTGGCCGGAAGGTGCGTCGGACGGCAGGGCGGTGACGCGGGCGGCGACCCGCACGCCGTCGGGGCCGCGGAAGGAAAACGCCGGTGCGACCTTGGCCGGGGTGACGGCCGAGTTGCTCAGGAGTTGGACGGTCGGCGAGATGGACAGGTCGCCGGTGTCGTCGGTGTTGACAACCAAGGCGGCGAAGTCCAACCCGGGCGTGTGGAAGTCGCGCGCGAGGTCGGCGGGCGCGTTGACCGGCTGGCCGTCGAGGGTTTTGACCCCAGCGCGCAACGCCTCGTGGTAGGTCGCGCCGAGGGGTGGGGGTTCGGAGAGGGTGTAGACGCCGCTGCGCTGGCTGGTCCAGCGGAAGCTGCCGGGCAGCGCCGGGGTGAAGACGAGCGGCGAGTCGGCCGCTTCCTTGCCCACTTGGTCGGCGGCGGCCATCGCGCCGGCGAAGCGCAGCTCGAACGACGCCGCGGGGGACATCAGGCCCTTTTCGGCGGCGGGTTTATCCAAATCATCATTGTTGTCCGCATCGGCGTCGGCGTTGGCGGGCTTGGGCGAGCCGCGCAGGATCAACTCAGCGGCAGGGGGCGCAGCGCGAACCAATTCGGGCGTGAGGAGGCTGAACGCCAGTAGGAGGGGAAGAGCGCAACGAGTCATCATGGAGAACAGTCGGGGGGAGGGGGTTGCAGGTGAAAACGCGCGGTCGGTCCGCCCATCGTAGCGAACGGGGAATGGGGCGTCACGGCAAATCGGACGGACGGTGGGTCAAACGCTTGCCGTGTGACGGCCTGCTCGTCATCCCTCCACCGTCGCTGCCCAGTCCAGGAACGATGGGTACGCCGGCCGCCAACCCAGCGCGCGCAGGCGGGCGTTGGCGACGCGCTTGCTCGTCCAGCCGCGCTTGCGGTTGAGATCGACCGGACCGGCGGGCGGCAGTGGCCGGCCGAAGCGCGCGGCAAGCGCCGTGTAGAGAGCCAACTGCGTCAACGGCTGGTCGTCGGCCACGTTGTAGATGCCGGGCGGGGCGTCGGGCCGGGCGAGACGCACGAGCGCCCCGGCGGCGTCGTCGCGGTGAATCTGGTTGAGCCAACGGCTGCCGTCTCCTTCAATGACCGCCTCACCGGCGAGGAATTTTCTCAACAACACCGAGCGCCCCGGTCCGTAGATGCCCGCCAACCGTGCGACGATCCCGCCGGGCACGCCGAGCACGGCGGCTTCCGCAGCGAGCAAGACCTGCCCAGTCTCGCGGTCGGGCACCGTGGGGGCAGATTCGTCGAGCCACTCGCCGTCCGTCTGCGCGTAGACGCTCGTGCTGCCCGTGTAAACGAACCTCGCCGGCCGGAACGCTGCCGCCAGGTGCCGTGCGCCACCCAGGTACACGCGCCGGTATTGCTCCGGTCCGCCGCCCCGGCCAGAGGACACGCTCAGCACGAGCGCATCGGGCACGGTGGAAGTCTCCGCCGCGAGCCGCGCGACGGCCGCCGGGTCGGTCACGTCGCAGGCGAGGACGGTGTAAGGTTTCTCCGCACCGAGCCGGGCGGCGGATTCGGGCGAGCTTGTGCACGCCGTCACCTCCCAGCCATTCGCGTGGAAGCGGTCCGCCGCGGCTTCGCCCACGAAGCCGGCACCGACGATTAGAGCCCGGGGCACAGGATCATTTCAGCGCCGCGACCGAGTCGATAATCTGGTCGGCCGTCTTGGCGCTGTTTTCCAGGATCGAACTCTCGCTGCTGATGATGACCGCGTAGGTCGAATTCTTCTGGGTGAACAGGCCGATCATCAGCGTGATGTCGCTGCCTTCCACCTTGCCCTTGGCAACTTCCCAGGTCAGCGGGGTGCCGCTGCCCGACTTGTTTTCCAGCGGTCCGGCGAAGCTGGGGTCTGCCATCTTCGCGTTTTGGACGGCGAGCTCGCCCATCTTCTTGACGAGTTCCTTGTACTGCTTGGGCTCCAGTTTGCCCAGGGTCATGAGGATGATCTGACAGGGGAGATTCTCGTCCTTGGAGGAGAAGGTCAGTTGGTGGTTCTCGGTGTCTGCCTTGTCTTCCGTGGCCGTCCAGCCCTCGGGCACATCGACGACGACGGCCGGCTTGCCGGCAGGATAGCGCAGGGTGGTGCCGGCGAGAGCGGAGGCGACGGATAGGCCCAGGACGAGGCTGCCAAAGGCGAACAAACGGAGGATGTGCATGGGAAATTTTTCTTGCCGCGCGCTAGATGCCGATCTCGTCGGAGGAATGGCGCGCCCACTGAATGGCGCGCTGGATGAGTTCACTGCCGTCGCGCAGGCCGAGCTTGGCCTTGATGTGCTCGCGGTGGCTGTCGATGGTCTTGCGGCTGAGATGGAGATTTTCGGCGATCAGGCGCGTGCCCAAACCCTGGCCGATGAGGCGGAAGACCTGGAGTTCGCGGTCGGTGAGCCGGCCGACGTAGGAGTTGACAGCTTCCCCAGCGTTCTCCGCCGCGCCGCCCTGAGCGCCCACGGCGAGCCGCTGGACGGCGTGGGCCGCGACTTGGTCACTCACGTAGATCGACCCCGCCAACACTCGGCCGATGGCGGCCAGCAGGCGGTCGAGCTTCTCCTGCTTCATCACGTAGCCGCGCGCGCCGGCGCGCAGGGCGCGTTCGGCGTAGATCGTCTCGTCGTGCATGGATAGCACCAGCGTCAACAGACCCGGCAGCCGCACGCGCAGGTCTTTGATGAGTTCGAGCCCGTCGCCCGTGCGCAACGACAGGTCCACCAACGCCAAGTCGGGCTGGAGGCGTTCGGCTAGAGCAATGGCGTCCGCGCGGCCCTGGGCCTCGCCGCAGACGACGAGGTGCGATTGGGCGTTGAGCACGTTGGCGAGGCCTTGACGCAGGATCGGATGATCGTCCACCAACAGGACGCGCTTTTTCTCGGAATCAACGGATTCGGGAGATGGGGGCATGTTACGCTCGACTCTTACGTGCCTGGATAACACCCGGGGTAGGGTCATGCTGCCTCCGCCGAAACACCCCGGAGGCAGCCCCACGTTTTTGCCACGGAGTGCGCCGACGCGCAAGCCTTTTCCCCGGCTAGTGATTAGGGGGTTTGCCTGACAGGAGGCTAAGGCGCGCCAACCAGCCTCTAAACCGACTCCGGCCCGATGGTGCGCCTAATCATCGAACGGCAGGATAGAACACAGCCGAAACCTCCGTTCAGCTTCCGGAAACCTATTCTTAATAAGCAATCAGTATGCCAGCGATTCTTCCCGCCGCCTCGCAGACCCAACCCGCACCGCTCGTCCCCGGAGACGAGGAACTGATGGCGCGCATCCAGACCCGCCAATCCGGAGCGCTGGACGAACTTTACGCGCGCTACCGGCCGCTGATCGGCAAGATCGTCCTGGAAATTCTTCCCAACGAATCCGACGCCGAAGAAGCGCTCCAGGACGTGTTCATGGAAATCTGGAACCGCGCTGCCAACTTCGACGCGCAAAAGGGCAAGGCATTGGGCTGGATCATCTGCATGGCGCGCCGCCGTGCCATCGACCACTATCGTAAAATCCGCCGACGCGCCGACGCCAGTGAGAAGCTGCGTCTGGAGAACGAGGCTGGTCAAGGGTCACTCGGCGAGAGCTTTGTGGGCACGATCGGCAACGGCGGGGGAGCGCATGCGACCGATCTGCGGCGCTTCCTGGCGCACATCGTCGCCAGCCTGCCGCCCGAGCAAGGCCGGGTGATCCACCTGAGCTACTTTCAAGACCTCAGCCAACGCGAGATCGCCTCGCGCACGGGCATTCCGCTGGGCACGATCAAAACCCGGCTCGACCTCGCCCTACGCAAACTCGCGCAGAAGTCGATGCCTTTCCGCAAGGAACTCTCCTTTGTGCAGTAGCGGCAGGACAGAGGCACGGGTCCCCCTTCGCTTGGGAAATAATTTCACATTGGAGGCGACCTTCTACCGCCTGCGCGCACGATCTTTCCACGAACCTTCCCACGGAAAGCTTTCCATGTTGTTCCTCCTCGCCCTCTCCGCCTGGCTGCTCCTGATCCGCTTGGGCGTCGGTGCTCCGACGCGGCCGGAGCAGTGGTTCGTGCGCTCTGTTGCCCGCCGCCGCAGCCCGCAGGCGACGGTTCGCCGGTAGGTAGGTAAGCTGCTGACCCCATGAGGTCGCCGCTCCCTGCGCCGCACTCCCGGCGACTGCCGTACGGAGCGCTGCTCGCCGTCGTCGCTGCTCTGTACCTTGCCAGGGAGGTGCTGATCCCGTTGGCGCTGGCGCTGCTGTTCAGCTTTCTGCTCGGGCCGCCGGTGCGCCGACTGGAACGTCACGGCTTCAAGCGGGTGCCAGCGGTGCTGGGAGTGGCGCTCACGTTCTTCTGCATCTTCGGACTGGTAAGCTGGCTGATGGCTTCACAAGTCATCGACCTGGCCGGCAAGGCACCGACTTACCAAGATCACATTCAGCATAAGCTCGATTCTCTACGCGGACGCGGCGGGTCGTTGCAGAAGGCGGTGCAGGTCATCGAGACCGTGCAGAAACAGGCTGCCACCGAAGGGAACAACAACGGCAAGGAGCCCCCCGCCGCCGCGCCAGAGGCGACGCCGCTGCCGGTGCGCGTTGTGGAGCCGCCGGCCAGCCCGCCACTGTTTCTAAGGAACCTCTTTGGCCCGCTGCTCGGCCCGCTGGGCACAGCGGGGATCGTCGTGGTTTTCACGGTGTTCATGCTGATCCAGCGCGAGGACCTACGCGACCGCCTGCTGCACCTCGCCGGCCCCGAACGCCTCCCACTGACTACCCAGGCCGTCGACGAGGCCAGCCAACGGGTGAGCCGCTACCTCCTGGCACAGGTGGCGGTGAACCTCGCCTTCGGCGTGCTCGTGGCCGCAGGGCTCTTCTTTATCAAGGTGCCAAACGCCGCGCTGTGGGGACTCCTGGCCGCACTCCTGCGGTTCGTGCCCTACGTCGGCGTGTGGATGGCCGCGGCGGCCCCGCTGGCGCTTTCGCTCGCATTGTCAGACGCATGGTGGCCGCTGTTGTGGACGCTGGGGCTGTTCGTGACCCTGGAAGCCTTGACGGGCAACGCTATTGAGCCCTGGCTCTACGGGTCGAGCACGGGATTGTCCCCGGCCGCGGTGATCGTCGCGGCGACATTCTGGACGTGGCTGTGGGGTGGGGTAGGTCTCCTGCTTTCCACGCCGCTGACGGTGTGCATCGTCGTGCTCGGACGCTACGTGCCGCAAATGGCGTTTTTGCACGCCCTCCTGGGGGACGAACCCGTCCTCGCCCCCGAGTCGCGGCTGTACCAGCGGCTCTTGGCTTTCGACCAAGAGGAAGTCTCGCAAGTGGTGGACGAGTACCTCGCGGAACATCCCGCGGTGGACTTTTACGACACGGTGCTCATTCCTGCCCTCAACCAAGCGCAGAAGGACACCCACCTCGGCAACCTCGGTGAGGACCGGCAAGCGTTCGTTCAGCAAACCGTCGAGACCCTCATCGACGACCTGCGCGACCGTCCGCCCACCGCTCTGGCCGCCCCAAACGCCAACCACCCACCGGACGCCGTCCCTACTGCTGCCACGCCACCTCCGGCCAACCTTCCGGTGCGCGTGCTGATCGTGCCTGTCAAGACCGATGGCGACGCGCTCGCCGGCCGGATGCTCGCGCACCTGCTCGCCCTCGGCGGCGTCGGCAGCGAGGTACTAGGAGCCCGCGCACCCGCTAACGAGGCGCTCGATGCCGTGGCGACCCACGGGGTAGACCTCGTGTGTCTGTCGGCGTTGCGGCCCTTCGCCGTGATGCAGGCGCGTTATCTCGCCAAGCGCCTGCGGGCACGGTTCCCACAGATCA
>CAXTQD010000292.1:0-7037 GCA_964246175.1 uncultured Chthoniobacterales bacterium
GCCGGGGCGTCGAGGATCCCGCGCGCGGCGTCCAAGGCGAGGCGCGCGGCGTTGGGTCGGCCCAGATGCAGGCGCAGCGTGGCGAGGTCGAGCAGCGCACGCACCCGCAGCGAGCCGACCGGGAACGCGTCGCCGAAGTTGGAGAAAATTTCCTCCGCGCGTTCGTGGTGGCCGGCGCGTTCCTCCAGGTGGCCGAACATCAGCCGCGCCCGGGCTTGGCGGGCGGGCTCCTTGGCGAGGCAACGGTCGGGCGGGCCGACGGGGCCGGTGTCGATGAGGACGGAGGCCGCCTCGGGCAGGTGGCCGGTGTCGAGGGCGATGGCCGCATAGCGCAGGCGGGCGGGTTCGCCCAGTTGCGGGTCGTCGCGCAAGGCGCGGAACTCGGCCGCGGCCTCGGGGGCGCGGCCGAGGGCCAGGAAGGACTCGCCGCGGCCGAAATGCGCCTGCGTCTGTGTAGCGACCTCGGGGGCCGACAGGGCAGCGAAGGAGTAACTGGTCAGAGCTTCGTTCCAGCGTCTGAGGGCAGCTAGGGCCTGCCCACGCCAGAAAGCCGCGTCCGGGTCGGGGCTGGGGAACTCGCGGTCGATTAGTTCGAGCGCAGCGGTGGCGTCCGGCACGGCGATCAACGCGCGGGCGAGAGCGAGCGAGGCGGCACGGCGGAGGGGAGGGGTGGGATTCGTGTCGAGGAAGACGCGCAGCTTGTACGCGGCCACGCGCGGAAGACCTTCGCCGAGTGCCTGGACGCCTTGCTCGTAGAGTGGCTCCTGCGCGCGGGCTGCGAGCGGGACCAGCCAGACGAGCGCAGCGAGGATCGTGCCAAGGTAGGGATGGCTCTCCGAGCCGGTCCCTATTTTTCTCTGATAGAATGTTCCCCTGAGCAGAAAAGCCAGGGAACGGCTCGCAGAGCCATCAGGACCTTGGTGACGAACACCGCTCATAGCTTCCCCGCAAGATACCGCCCCGTGTGGCTGCCAGCCAGCTTGGCGATTTCCTCAGGCGTACCCGCGCCGAGGATTTTCCCGCCGCCTGCGCCACCCTCCGGGCCGAGGTCGATGATCCAGTCGGCACACTTGATGACTTCCAGGTTGTGCTCGATCACGATGAGCGTATTTCCCGCGTCGCGCAGCTTGAAGAGCACCTCCAACAACTTGGCGATGTCCGCGAAGTGCAACCCGGTCGTGGGTTCGTCGAAGAGGTACACCGTCCGGCCCGTGGACTTCTTGGCCAACTCCGCCGCCAGCTTGACGCGTTGCGCCTCGCCGCCGCTCAGCGTGTCCGCGCCCTGACCCAGCCGCAGGTAACCCAGCCCCACGTCCTCCATCGCCGTCAGCCGGTCGGACACGGCGGGCACCGCGCGGAAGAACCGGCTCGCCTCCTCGATAGTCATGGCAAGCACGTCGGCGATGTTCTTGCCCTTGAAGGTGACTTCCAGCGTTTCGCGGTTGTAGCGTTTGCCCTCGCAGACCTCGCACGTCACGCTCACGTCGGGCAAAAACTGCATCTCGATCTTCATCACCCCGTCGCCCTCGCAGTGTTCGCATCGGCCACCCTTGACGTTGAAGGAGAAACGGCCCGCATCGTAGCCACGCACGCGGGCGGCGGGCAGTTGGGCGAAGATCTCGCGGATCGGGCCGAACGCCCCCGTGTACGTCGCCGGGTTCGAGCGCGGGCTGCGGCCGATGGGTGACTGGTCGATGACGATGGCGTGGTCAATCTGCTCGGTGCCCTCGATGCGCTCGTGCTTGCCGGGGGCATCCTTGGCGCGGTAGAGCTGCCGGGCCAACGCGCGGCGCAGGATGTCGTCGACCAGTGTGCTCTTGCCCGAACCGCTCACGCCGGTCACACAAGTCATGCAGCCGATGGGGAAGGCGGCGTTGACGTGGCGGAGGTTGTTTTCCGTCGCCCCGAGGATCTCGATCCAACCCGAACCATCAAACGCCTCGTCGCCCTCCGCGGCGCGCTCCCGGATGCCGTGCGGGACGGCGGTGCGCGAACGCTTCGGCGGCGGGAAAAGTGGCTGGTGGCGGCGGCGCGGGACGGGGATCGTCAGCCGGCCGGTGAGATACTGCGCGGTGGGCGAGGCGTCCACGTGCATGATCTCCTCCAGTGTTCCCTGCGCGACGAGCCGGCCACCCCGCGGGCCCGCACCCGGACCGATGTCGAGGATGTGGTCGGCAGCGCGGATGGTGTCCTCGTCGTGTTCGACGACGACGACGGAGTTTCCCAGGTCGCGCAGGCGGCGCAGGGTGGCGATGAGCCGGTCATTGTCGCGCTGATGCAGGCCGATGCTGGGTTCGTCGAGGACGTACAGGACGCCCGCCAGCCCGGAGCCGATCTGCGCGGCGAGGCGGATGCGCTGGGATTCGCCACCGGAGAGCGTGCCGCTCTCGCGGTCGAGGTTGAGGTAATCCAAACCAACCTCTACGAGGAAGCCCAGCCGCGCGGACACTTCCCGGACGATCTCCGACGCGATCTGGCGCTGGGTGTTGGAAAGCTCCAAGCGCGTGATGGTCTGATGGGCCTCGCCGATGGTCAGCCGGCAGAACTCGCGGATGTTGAGCGCCCGTGCAGCGTGGCCATCGGCGGAGGCGACGGGCTTATCAACGCGGTTGCTAACGGTCGTGGCGGTGGGTTCGTCCGCTGGCGGGGTGTCGTCGCCACCGCGCACGCCGAGGGTCACGGCGAGGATTTCCGGCCGCAGCCGTGCGCCCCGACACGCCGGACAAGGCTGAGGGCTCATGAACGCCTTGAGCCGGTGCTTGGTCAACTCGCTCTGCGTCGTGTCGAGTAGGTGCTGGAGTTGGTGGACCAGGCCTTCGAAGGGCTTTCCCGAGGGAACCGTGGCGGCCTCGGCTTTTTCCTGTTTTTTGACCTTCGGCTTTTCCTGGTCCTTGGGTGGGCGGAGTTCGACGGGTTCGTCTCCGGTGCCCTCGAAGAGCGCGGTGCGGAACTTCTCGGGCAGGTCGGCGAAAGGCTTGTCGCTGGGTGCGTCGTAGTGCGATGCCAACCCGCGCAGCACGGTCTGGTAATACGCGCGCATCCGCTTGCCGACCCCACGGTGCCACGGAGCGACGGCCCCTTCGGCGAGGGTTTTCGTGGGATCGGGCACCATCAACTCCGGGTCGAGCACCTGAAGCACGCCCAGGCCGTGGCAGGTCGGGCACGCGCCGAGATGGCTGTTGAAGGAAAAGTGTTTCGCCGTCAGCGCCGGGAGCGTGAAGCCAGTCTCCGGGTCACGGTACTCGGTGGAATATGCCGTCTCCACGTAGTCGTCGCTCCCAGCGGGCGCGTGGAGGACAATCATCTGCGCCTTGCCCCACCGTAGGGCGGTTTCTACGGAGTCGGCCAAGCGCGCGCGGATGCCTTCGCGCAGGACAAGCCGGTCCACGACGGCCTCGATGGCGTGTTCTCGGGTCTTGGCGGGGCGGACGGGCTCGGGGCCGTCGAGTTCGACGATCTTGCCGTCCAGCCGGATACGTACGAAGCCCTCGCGGCGGATTTTCTCCAGCACGTCGCGGAACTCGCCCGCCTGGCCTTTGACCACGGGGGCGAGGAGGATCAGGCGCGAGCCGGACTCCAGGGCGAGAATCTGGTCCACGATGGCCTGCGGAGTCTGGCGGCGCAGGGGGCGGCCGGTCGTCGGGTCATGCGGCTGGCCAACCGATGCGTAGAGGAGCCGCAGGTAATCGTAAATCTCCGTCGTGGTGGCGATGGTCGAGCGGGGGTTGCCGGCCCCGGCGCGTTGTTCCAGCGCGATGGCGGGGCTGAGACCCTCGATGAAATCCACGTCGGGCTTTTCGAGCTGATCCAGAAATTGCCGCGCGTACGCCGACAGGCTTTCGACGTAGCGTCGCCGGCCCTCGGCGTAGAGGGTGTCGAAGGCCAGCGAACTCTTGCCCGAACCGCTCGGCCCGGTGACGACGACGAGCTGACCGCGGGGCAGCGTCAGAGAGAGGTTTTGCAGATTGTGCTGGCGCGCCCCGCCGATTCTGATAGTCTGCTGGGTCATCGAATTTTGCCCTTAGGCACCGGAATTGCTGATGTTCCGGGATGTCCAGCAAAGCACACCGCGACCGCCAAAGCCAATGAATTCGTCCTCCACGCCCGTGACTGCCGCCGCCCCGACGCCGACCTCCGGGGGCGACGAAGCGCCGGTGACACGCGCCGAGTTGATGGAGCTGCACAACAAGTTCCGCGCCGTCAAGCACAGCGCCTGCAACGCCCTGGCTGTCATCATGGCGCTCTCCGAGATGGCCGAGCGCAACCCGACCTACATCGAAAAGTTGACCAAGACCGTGCTCTCCAAGAGCCCGCAGATGGTCAGCGAACTGCGGACCTTCGACGACGAGTTCCGCGCCTTGCTCAAGGGCCAGCCAGAATAGCCGGGTCGCGTGGGGGCAGTCCGTCGCCTCCGGCCGCACGTAGTTGTCGCAGCGTGGCGTAATGCTGCCGGAGCGCCCACAGCGCAATCGCACCAATGATGATGCCGGTACCACCAGGAACAACCGCGACGCCGAGCATGTCGAAAACCGTGTGGGTGTCCACGGTTTCCAACTGGGCGGCGGCCGGGTCGGCGGGGTCGTAGAGCACCGTGCACGGTTGGCCAGGGAGGATGCTTTCAAGCGAGTAGCGCGATTTGCGGTCCCGAACCTCCCAGAGTCTGCCGGACTGGTCCGTGAACTTGAAGATCGCCCTGAAATGGTCGCTGCCCTTGCTGGTGGTGTGCACGTTGCCCACGATCCTGCCCTGGACGTGGGTGGCGTGGGCGACGAACTCCCGCTGATAGACGTAGCTGTACCCGGCGTAGCCGACGGCCAGCACCGAGACGACGAGGAGTGTCCAGCACGTTTTGATGTAGGAGCGTAACTCCGCGGCAGTGCGGGGAGGTCGTGACATGATCGGGAGGAGCAAAAGATTGACGTGGAGGACCCTCACGGGCCGGACAGGATCGCCGGGTCGCGCTCGGCGACCGGTGGTTTAGGCCTCGCGTGGAACTTGCGCAGGACCCAGAACCCGACGGCGGCGAACAACGCACCGTTCGCGGCCACATAAGGTGGGAACTGCACCCCGTTCCAGAGCGCATCCGGCAACTCCAGTTGCGCCTCGGCGGGATTGTCCCGGTTATAGAGCACCGGGCAGCTTTGGCCGACCGACCTCGGACCGAGGGTATAGTCCGTGGACTGGTCGGTGACCCGCCACGTCTTGCCGGCGGCGTCTGCGAACACAAAGATCGCGGTGTAGTGCAAAACGGAACGTTGTCTCACGGTGGACACCTTCCGAGAAAAGTTGCCCACGACTGTCCCCTGCGTGTGGGCAGCGGATCGGAGAAAATGCCGCTGGTGCAGGTAACAATATGTTCCCATGCCGATGAGAAACACCCCCAGGATGGCGGGCACCAAGCCGCCCAGGACATAACCGCGCAAGGTTTGCAGGCGGGAGGCCATCGTTCAGGGAACGAACGAAGCCGCAAAACTTGCCGGCCGAAGGATAATTCCCTCACAGGCCGGAGAGGATCGCCGGGTCGCGTGGCGGTGCCAGCGGTCGGTCGGGTCTCAGAATGCGCCGCGCACCGGCACCGACGAAAAGGCAGCCGACGACTAAACCCAGCGTGCCCAAGCCTCCGGCGATCAGCGCGCCACCCCAGGACGCGTAGAACGTGTCGAGTCCCGCCTCCCCGGGCCGGTCATGGTGGTAGACGATGGGAACCGTCCCGCCGACGCGGTAGCCGGGCAGGTTCGCGTGGTTCACCCGGGAGCTGACCCGACGCGCCGTACCGGCGTAGTCGGTGAAGGTAAAGATCGGCGCGTAGAGAGTCGTGTGCTGGCCGGTCTTGTTAGGTCGCGCGAGTCCTGCTGGCGGGAATCGACGACTGTTCCCGCAGCACGTTCGGCGTGCGCGCGGATAGCCTGCTGTTTGGCGTAGAGCGCGAAAGCCATCGTCAGCAGCCAGACCCCGCCGACGCCAAAAAACAGGCCAATCAGCAGCCTGCTGCTGCCGGTGGCGCGCGACGCGTTGGCGGCGGACGGCGAGGGCGTGGCCGGAGGCCTCACGCTTTTTTGTCGGAACTTCCTCCGCGTGAGAAATTTCTCAGAGCAGGTCCAACTGCTCATCCACCTTTCGCGGCGCTTCGCCGGGCCGGGCGGCGTGGCGCGAGAGGCTAGGCAGTTCGAGGTCAATGCCCAGCCGCCGGCCGAGCCGCTGGCAGGTCAACGGCGAGAAGCCCTCGTAGTGGTTGTTCACCAGCACGTAGATGCGCCGGGTGTCGCCGAGATGCTTCTGGAGCCGGTCGGCCCAGTGGTCCAGGCCGTTGTCGCGCTCCCACAGCAGGCTGCCGTAGCGGTACTGCCGCTCGCCGTCTGCCCGAAACTTTGTCTCCAGATCGCCCATCAGCCGCACGTACAGGAAGTCTGCCGTCAGCGGCAGGAAGGCGAACGCGCCCTCGCCCTGCGCGTCGAGCGCGGTGAGGTCGTTCCAGGCCCACGCGACGCCGTGCTCGGTGAGCAGCTTGACGATCCGCGGCGTGTGCCAGTCCTTGTGCCGGAACTCCACCGCGAAGGACATCTTTCCCACCGGTAAGAGGTCGAGGAACTCTGCGAGCGCGTCCTCGTCGTGCGCGGGCCGGAAGCCAGGGGAAAATTGCAGGAGCACCGCGCCGAGCTTCTCGCCCATCGGGCGCAGGCTGGAGAGGAAGGCGTCCAACTCCCGCCGGCAGTTGCGCAGCCGCGCCTCGTGCGTGATGAGCTTGGGCATCTTGGCCGTGAAGACGAAGTCCTCCGGCGTCCGCTCCGCCCACGCCGCGACCACGTCGGCGCGCGGGATGTGGTAAAACGTCGAGTCGATTTCCACCGCTGGCAGGTAGCGCGCGTAGTAGGCCAACTCCTGGTTAGAAGCGAGGCTGGCGGGATAGAACACGTCGCGCCAGTCCTCGAAGTTCCACGCGCACGTGCCGAGTTTGATCTGGTCGGCGGGAGACATGGAGAAAGGCGGAAGGCAAAAGGCGGCAAAGACAAGGAATGCAGAAAGAGTAGAAAGGAAAG
>CAXTQD010000293.1:0-7019 GCA_964246175.1 uncultured Chthoniobacterales bacterium
GTTGGTCGCCGAGGTCACGAACTGCTGACCCAGACCCGGAATCTGGAAAATCTTCTCCACGATGAACGACCCGCTGATGATCCCCGCCAGCGCCGGCCCCATGAAACTCACCACCGGCAAGAGCCCGCCGCGCAGGGCATGACGCAGGATCACGCGCGTCTCGCCCGCGCCCTTCGCACGCGCGGTGCGGATGAAATCCTGGCTGAGAATCTCCATCATCCCGCCGCGGGTCAGCCGCGCGAGGTAGGCGGCGTAGAAAATCCCGAGCGTCAACGCCGGCAGCACGCGATCCGGTGGGAAGCTCCACCCCGACGGGTAGAACCATTGGTGATCGCTCGTCACGAACAACACCGCCAGCCATCCCAGCCCGCCGCCGACCAATCCGCCCACTACCGGCCACCACACCCGCCGTCCTGCGCGCCAAGCCGCGAACGCTCCGACCAGCGCCGGCAGGGCGACGATCACCACCTGCACGGGAACCGAGAGTTCCTGCGCCCGGTACATGGCAAACGCCAGCACCAGCAGCGGACCGAGCACGAACGTCGGCAGGCACACGCCGACCATCGCGAGGGTCATGGGCACATAGTCGGTCACCGTGTTGGGCCGCAGGGAGGCGATGATGCCCGCGCTCACACCGATCAGGAGCGCGATGGCCATGCCGTAGCAGCCTAGTTCAAAGGACACCGGGGCCGAATCGGCGATGATCTCGTTCACCGAACGCGACGCGTAGCGGTAGGACGGCCCGAGGTCACCGTGCACGACGTTGTTGAGGTAACGGAAGTATTGCACGTACAGCGGTTTGTCGAGGCCGTAGTACTCGTTGAGGTTGCGCATGATCTCCGGGGACGTGCGCCGCTCGCTGTCGAACGGCCCACCGGGCACGCTCTTGATCAGGAAGAACGAGCCCGTGATGATGATGAACAACACCGGGATCGTCTCCAGCACGCGGCGTGCGATGAACTTGAACATGGCTCCCGTGGTCCGTGGTCCGCGAATCCCTCTTTACGGCCGGCTGCCGGTGTCGGCCAGCGGCCCCTTGTTAAACTCCACCGGCGCATTTTCGTCAAGGTAGATAAACTGCGGCATGTGGCGATCCTGCATGTTGTTGTACCAACCCTTCACGCTCGGCTGGAGCAGGTACACGCGGGTGTAATCGTAGATCGGGGCCACCGGCGCGTCTTCGAGCAGAATCGTCTCCGCCTGTTGGAAGAGCGCCAGCCGCTCGGCGTCGGACGCGGCGCCGTGCGCGGCGGCCACGAGCCGGTCGTACTCGGGATTGTTGTAGGCCGACCAGTTCAGGCCGTTGTTGCTCACGAAGATGCTCAGAAAGGCGAACGGGTCGAAGTAGTCCCCGATCCACCCCCCACGCGCCGTGCAGAAGTTGTGGTCGTTCTGGCTGGCGAGGTACACCTTCCATTCCTCGTTGCGGATGCGCGCGTCCACGCCGAGTTGCTCGTGCCAGGTGCGCTGGATCGCCTCGGCGACGGCGCGGTGGGCCTCGCTGGTGTTGATGAGCAGTTCCACCGGCGGCAGTCCCTGGCCACCGGGGTAGCCCGCCTCGGCCAGCAGGCGGCGCGCGCCCTCGTAGTCCGTCGGCACGGGCGACTGGCACCGGTAGCCGGAGGGATTGGGCGGGACGTAGACGTGCGCGGGCTCTTGACCACCGCGGGTGACGTTCTTGACGATGCCGTCGCGGTCAATCGCCATCGCCAGGGCACGCCGCACCCGGCGGTCCTGCACGGAGGGATGGTTGACGTTGAAGCGGTAGAAGTAGACGCCGAAGTAGGGCGCGATCTGGAGAAGCTGCGGCGCTCGCTGGCGGTACACGTCGATCTTGGACAGAGGCAGCTCGTAGGTGGCGTGGAGTTGACCAGCCCGGAAGGCACGCTCCTCGGCGTCAGCGTCCTCGGTGTTGAGGTAGTGGATTTCCCTGAGCCGGACATCCTTCGCGCCCCAGTAGGTCGGACTTTTTTCGACGATGACCTCCTTCTCGATGGTCCACGCCTTGAGCCGGAAGGGGCCGTTGCCGACGAAGTTGCCCACGCTCGTCCAGCGGGTGCTGGGCTGGTCCTCCCTGCCGAACTTCAGGACCGTCGGCAGGTGCACGGGGTACCACGAGTTGTGGTTGAGCATCCCCAGGAAATAGCTCGCCGGCGTCTTGAGCCGGATGACGAACGTGTACGGGTCCGGCGCGGCGAAGCCGACCTGCGCGAAGTCCTTGATCTGCCCCTCGTAGTATTCGCGCGCGTTGACGACCTGCACGTCGTCGAAGAACATCGTCGCGTACTGCGCGCCGAGTCCCGGCTGGAGGATGCGGTGGTAAGAATCCAGGAAGTCGCGCGAGGTGAGCGCGTCGCCGTTGCTCCACCGCGCGTCGTGGCGCAGGTGGAAGGTGTACGTGCGCCCCCCGTCAGTGATGTCCCAGCTTTCCGCCACGCCGGGGATTGGGTGGAGGTCCTTCGGGTCCATCGAGACGAGTCCCTCGAAGAGCGCGTTGAAGATGTGGCTCTCCGGCTCGCCGATGACGGTCTGCGGGTCCAGCCCGGCCGGGTCCGCGCCGTTGCCGAGGAAGAGGACCTGTTCGTGATTGGCTTGTGCGATGCGGCCTCCTTTGCGCACGCAGGAGGAAAGGCAAAAGGCAAAAGGCAAAAGGCAGAAGGCCAGAACCCTAATCGTCCGCGAAAATTTGCCCGGCATGTTGCGCCCCTTGATTGCCCGATCTACAGGAACTTTTCCCTCAGTCCTGTCAGGTAGTAATCTACGCGCGTGGGTTCGCCGGTGGCCGCCGCGACGAGTTCGCCGGGCGGCAGGCGGCGGCCCTGGACGTGGATTTTCGCCCGCAGCCAGCCCAGGAGCGTGTCGTAACGTCCGGCGGCGAGCGATGTGGGCAGGCCGGGCACGTCGGCCAAGGCACGGCGGTAGAGCTGGGCGGCGTGGAGGTTGCCCAGCGTGTAGGTCGGGAAATATCCGATGAGTCCCTCGCTCCAGTGGACATCCTGCAAGCAGCCGTGCGCGTCGTCGGGCACGGGGAGGCCGAAGCTCGTCTCGAACGCCTCGTTCCACGCCGCCGGCACGTCGCGGACGGCGAGTTCACCTGCGAGGATGCGGCGCTCCAGCCCGAAGCGCAGGATGATGTGCAGATCGTACGTCACCTGGTCCGCCTCCACCCGGATGAAGGAAGGCCGCACGCGGTTGACGGCGGCGAACATCTCCTCCGGCGTGCACGCGGCCAGGTGCGGGAAATACTCCGCCGCCCGGGGCAGCCAGACCTCCCAGAACTCCCGCGCGCGGCCGACCTGGTTTTCCCACAGGCGGCTCTGCGATTCGTGGACGCCCAGCGACACGTACGACCCCGCCGGCGTGCCGAACGCCTCCGTGCGCAGGCCCTGTTCGTACAGGCCGTGGCCGGTTTCGTGCATCACGCCGTAGAGCGACACGAGGAAATTGCCCTCGTCGTAACGCGTGGTCAGCCGGGTGTCGCCGGGCGCGAGGCCGTTGCAGAACGGGTGCGCCGTCGTGTGGATGTTGCCGGCCGCGAAGTCGAAGCCCAGCGCCGCCGACACCTCGCGGTTGAAGGCGCGCTGCCGATCCTCCGGGTAGTGGCCGGCGAGGAGGTCGACCGGCACGCACGCGGAACGCTCCGTCGCCGGGCCGAGCAGTTCGACGACCGCCGGGCGCAGCGTGGCGAAGAGCGTGTCGAGTTCACGCGCCCGCGCGCCGGGCTCGAAGTTTTCCAAGAGTGCGTCGTAGGGGTCGTCCGCGTAGCCCCACAGATCGGCCAGGCGGCGGGCGAGGGTGAAGATTGTTTCCAGGTGCGGGGCGAAGTGGAGAAAATCCGACCTTCGGCGCGCCTCGGCCCAGGCGGCGTTGGCGACGACCTTGGCACGTTCGTATTCTTCGACGAGGTCGGCAGGGACCTTCGTGGCGCGGTCGTAGTCGTGCCGCCAGCCGCGCACGTTGGCGGCGGCGTCGGGGTCTTGGTTGTCGGTGAGAAGCCCGGCGTCCTCGCAGGCCGCGATCCAGCCGCCGACCTCCGGGTCCGTGAAAAGCCGGTGCGCCCGGCCGCTGAAGTAGCCCAGTTGCTGCGCACGGAACTCCGTGGCCTTGGGCGGCATGAAGGTTTGCTGGTCCCAGGAAAGGAGCGCCGCCGTGCTGTGCAGGAGCGAGAGCTCGTGGGCGCGGTCGCGCAGTTGTTGGTAGGCGGCGATGGGTTCAGCGGGCATGGAAACAGAGGTTGCGGGCGTTCTTGTTTGAAACGATAGCCAAAAGGTTTCAACCGTTAATTTGTCGCAAACCGTCGCCTCCCCATGAAAATCGCCATCGGCTCCGATCACGCCGGCTTCCAGTACAAGGAAGCCATCAAGCAGTACCTCCAGTCGGCCGGCCACGAGGTCCTCGACAAGGGCGCGCCGACGTACGATCCCGGCGACAGCTACGTCACCTACGTGCGCCCGGCGGCGGAGGCCGTGCCGAATGGCGAGGCGGAGCGCGCCATCGTCCTGGGCGGCTCGGGCAACGGCGAGGCCATCGTCGCCAACCGCGTGCGCGGGATCCGCTGCGCCCTGTGCTGGAACGCCGAGACGGCCAAGTTGGGCCGCCAGCATAACGACGCCAACTGCATTTCCATCGGCGAGCGCATGGTGGACCTCGCCACCGCCTTGGAAATTGTGCGTATCTGGCTGGAAACCCCCTTCGAAGGTGGTCGGCACGCGGCCAGGTTGGCGCAGATCGACCCCTGATTCGGAGCGGCCAAAAGGCCAGTGGGCGACGATCTAGACAGGTATACGCGGAGCCGGTTTTGAGTGACCTGCCGGCCTGCGCTCAACCCAATCTTATGCACGACCAAAAGAAAGGTGCTGTCCTACGCACCGACAAAGCTGATTCGCTCGTCCACACCGAGAGCAAGGAGACCCGCCAGATCGACATCGGCATCGAGGAAGACAATCGCCAGAACGTCATTGACCTACTTCAGCCGGTCTTGGCGAACCTGAGTGTGATTTACTCGAAGACACGCAATTACCACTGGAACATGACCGGCCCGCGGTTCCACACGATGCACCTCTTCTTTGAGGAGCAGTACAAGGAACTTGGTGAGGCAGCTGACGAGGTGGCCGAGCGCATCCGCAGCGTGGGTGGCTTCCCCATCGGCACGTTGCAGGAGTTCCTCGACAAGTCGGTGATCAAGGAAGAGCCCGGCGTCCGCCCTCCGGTGGATGGCATGATCATTAACCTTGTGCGTGACCACGAGACGATTATCAAAGGTCTGCGCGAGGACATCGACAAGTGCGATGACGACTACGAAGACACTGGCACGGCGGACTTCTTGACCGGCCTCATGGAGCAGCACGAGAAGCTAGCTTGGATGCTCCGCGCGCACTTGGAAGACCACACGGCGCGCACCGACGCCTGAGCGTTTCTCTACTCTTCCAAAAAGCCTCCGCAGCGATGCGGAGGTTTTTTGTTGCCCTTCAACGACGCCGCGCAGACTCGGCTCAGAACCACCCGAACCGCCGCGGCTTCGGCTTGGCCCGCGGATACAATGCCAGCGCCAGTGCCGTTCCCAACACCCCCGCTCCTAAAACCCACGGCAGCGGATCGGCTGGTTTGGGCGGTAGCCAATCGACCCCGCGCTCGTCAGTTTGGGCGGGCTCTTGCACATACCGGCCGTGGCGTGGCGGCGTAAACCCTCGCGCAAACCCTGCCAGCCGTTCTGCCACCCCGCTGCCCTTCATCGGGATGCCATGGCCACATGCCAACACCTCCGGTTCGAGATCAGCCACCTGCTCTAACGACCGCGCATATTGCCCCCAATCGCAGATGAACGGCGCACCACCCTGGGCGACTTCCTGCCGGCTGGTGGCGAGCGCAAGGTAGGAGTCCATGTCCACCGTCGCCACGGCGTCGCCCGCGAGCAGGACATGGTCCTCCCGGTGAAAGAACACGACGTGCCCCGGCGCGTGTCCCGGGGTGTGCAGCCAGCGCCAGCCTTCCATCCCGGGCAGGTCGCCGGCTTCGGGCGCCGCCGCGCCGGGCGTGTTGTCCATGGGGAGGGCACGCAGGCGGGTGCCGAGATTGCGGCTGCCGTGAGGCAGGACACGCGACATCATCGCAATCGCCCCGCCGATCGTCGGGTCGGGCGGCGGGTAGTCCGAACGCCCGGCCAGGTAGGGTAGTTCCAGGCGGTGCGCGTACACCGGCACGCCCCAGTGGTCGGCGAGGGACAGCGCGTTGCCAGCGTGGTCGAAGTGCCCATGCGTCAGGAACACCGCGTCCGGGCGCGAACGGGGACCGAAGCGACGCTCGGCCTTTTCGATGATCTTCGCGGCAAACCCAGGCAGCCCCGAGTCCACGACCGCCCACCGACCGTCGGGATCGCCGATGAAGTACGCGTTGACGAAACCCGTGGGAACGCGGGCGAGACCGGGGCAAACCTCTTGGAGCATATGGCGTCGGCTGAATCGTCCCCGCGCCGCTTGCCGGACGGCGGAGGATCGGCTTTGCTGGGCGGCGTGCGACTGGCCTTCGTCCTGATCCTCTGGTGGACGTGCGCCGTGGCGCACGGGGCAGAGTTCTACGTCACGAGTCACGGCTGGCACACGGGGATCGCCGTGCGGCGCGCGGCCGTCCTCGCGGACGCCGGGTGGCCGCCGGGCGTGGCAGCGCGTGACTTCGCCGGCTGCGCTTGGCTGGAACTCGGCTGGGGCGACCGGAAGTTCTACATGGCCAAGCACCCTGGGTTCGCCATGGCCGTCGGCGCGGCGCTCGTGCCTGGCCGCAGCGTTTTGCACGTCGCTGGCTTCACGGGTTCGCCCGAGAGCGAGCGGAACCGCTGGACCACGCTTGTACGGGTGCTCTGCACGGAAGCGGAGCTTGGCGATGTCTGCCGGGCACTCGGGGCGTCGTTTGAACGCCCAGCAACACGGCTGGGAACGGGTTTGTACGGGACCAAAAGCGGGTTCTACGCCGCACGCGGGCGATACTGGATTGGCAATACCTGCAACTCCTGGACGCTGCGAGTC
>CAXTQD010000294.1:0-2437 GCA_964246175.1 uncultured Chthoniobacterales bacterium
CCGCCACCTGGGCGGACGCTGCCCTTGGTGGCACACCTGCTTCCACCCACCTGACGAAGCATTACTGGGGTCGTTCATCCCTTCTTTGCAACACATCACGCCAGCCTTTGCGGCTCCCGCAGACGAATCTATTGGTACCATGAACGAGTCAAATCCCTCGAATACTCTTACCCGCCGCCAGATGCTGGCGACCTCCGCCGCCGCGTTTGCCGGAGCGGCGCTGACCACCCCGGAACGCGCCTCCGCCGACGACCACAAGCGCGATGGTAAGGACAACGGCGACATGCGTCCGCACCTCAACTTCGGCCTTGCCGGCAAGGGGGCGTTCGTCACAGGCGCGGCGCGTGGCATCGGCCGGGCCATCTGCGTCGCCCTCGCGGCGGCGGGAGCCGACGTACTCGGCTTCGACATCGCCGCAGTGGTCAGTCCGTCGCTGGTCTATCCCGGCGCCACGCCGGACGAACTCGCCGAAACGGGCAAGATGGTCGAGGCGCTTGGACGTCGTTGGATCGGCGTGAAAGGCGACGTGCGCGACTTTCAGGCACAAAAGGAAGCGGCGCAACGCGTGGAAAAAGAGTTCGGCAAACTCGACATCGCTGTCGGCAACGCGGCGATCCAAATCTACGGTCCCATCGCCGAGACTACCGACGCCAACTGGAAGGACGTGATCGATGTGAACCTCACCGGTTGCGCGAACACCGTACGCGCCGCGGCGCAACTCATGATCCCGCACAAGGGCGGCCGGATCATCCTGATTTCGTCCGGCCAGGGCCGGCACGGGTTCAAGAACGGCGCGGGCTACGCGGCGAGTAAGTGGGGCATCATCGGTTTGATGAAGAGCGCTGCGCTCGAACTCGGCGAACATCAAATCACCGTCAACACCGTCGAACCCGGCCTTGTAGACACGCCGTTGACGCGTAATCCGGGCCGTTGGAAAGAGGCGCTCAAGGAAGCGGGCAAGGAAGCGAAGGACAACCCGACCGAAGAAGAAGTCATCGCCGCGCGGATGCCGATGTCGGTGATGAAGATTCCGTGGATGCAACCCGACGAAGTCGCGCCGGCGGTGGTGTTCCTCGCCAGCGACGCCGCGAACCGCGTAACGGGGGCGACTTACGACGCGACGGCGGGCGACAGCGCACGGTACACGGCGTAAATGCCCGGAGGGTCAAGCCGCCGGGTCGGGTCGCGGCTCAGCGGTTCCAAAGAGTTGATGCAAGTCTTGGGACCGAGCAAATCCAGCGTGCCATTAATCGCAACGCAAGTGGCACGCTCGCGGTCATAGCAAAGTTCTACCCGGCACCCGTTAGTTCTTCTTGTGTGCGTCGACGTGGCTAGGACCATGAGACACCTCGTCGGTCGTGGGGAGTTGTGAGCGGTCCCAGCCGCCGCCGAGCGCCTTGACGAGCAGCACCGCGCCAGTCATTTCCTGAACCTGCACGGTGATGGCGTTCTGCTGGTCCACCAGCAGCGTAGTCTGGGCGGTGACCACGTCCAAGTAGGGATCGACACCAGTCTTGTAGCGGTCAGTCGCCAGCTTGACGTACTCCTGGGCAGAAGCGGTGGCGGCGCGCTCCTGACCGAGTTGCTTCGACAAAACCCGCACCTGGGCAAGGTAGTCCTCGACCTGCTGAAACGCTGTGAGCACCGTCTGACGGTAAGCGGCCAAGTCGCCGTTGTAGGTGGCGACGTACTGGTGGATGGTCGCCTGGCGCAGGCCGCCGTCGAAGATCGTCTCGGAGGCGGACGGCCCGATGGACCAGAGGCGGTTGGCCGCGTTCAGGAGCGTGCCGAAGGTTCGGCCCTCCTGGCCGCGGTCGCCGCTGAGATTGAACGTGGGATAATAGGCGGCCTGCGCGATGCCGATCTGAGCGTTGGCTGAAGCCATCATGCGCTCGGCGGCAGCCACGTCGGGGCGGCGTTCGAGCAGTTGGGAAGGAACGCCGGTAGGGATGGACGGCGGCGTTTCGCGCAACGGCCGGACGGGGATCGTGAATCCCGAGGGCACCCGGCCCACGAGCACGGCGATGGCGTGCTCGTACGCGGTGCGGTTGACGCCGAGGTTAGTCAAGGTGGCCTCGGCGTTCTGGAGGGTGTTGGTCGCCTGGACGAATGCGATCTTGTCGCTGACACCAGTCTCGTACTGGGAGCGGGTGTAGTCCTCCGCCTGCTTGTACGCCTGCACGGTGTCGCGGTAGAGGGCGGCGAGCGCGTCCTGGCCGCGGATCTCGAACAGGAACATGGCGAGGTTCGCCTGCTCGCTCAGTTGCATGTTGGCCAGGTCGGCGGCGCTGAGTTGCGCTTGGTACTCGGCCGAACGCACGGCTTGACGCACGCGGCCCCACACGTCGGGCTCCCAGGCGACCTCCACGCTCGTCAGGATGGAGGTCGCCGCACCGGCTGCGCTGCTGACCGCGCCGACGATACCAGTGCCACCACT
>CAXTQD010000294.1:2478-7016 GCA_964246175.1 uncultured Chthoniobacterales bacterium
CCCCGGTACCCGCACCCGCGCCCGTGCCCGCGCCCGCGCCTGCTCCGGTGCCGGTAGTGCCCGTGCCCGTACCGGTGTTGCCAACACCGACGACGGTGCCGCCCCGGCCGCCCGATCCGCCGCGGGAGCGCGTCACGGACAGGTTGGCCGTGACGGTCGGGTAATACTGTGAGACCTCCTGGCCGATCATGGCACGCGCCACCATGAAGTTCTCGTACGACTGCTTGATGTTCTGGTTGTTGAGGTTGAGTTGGGCTTCCAGTTCGTCCAACTGCGGATCGTGGAAAACCTTCCACCATTCCCCACGCGCGAGGCCGTCCTTCGGCTCCGCCACCTTCCACTTGCCGTCGCCGCGGTTCTGCGCCGACGCTTCCTTGTATTTGGCAGGCAGCGGTTCCGTGGTGGGCGCAGGCACCTTGTACTTCGGCCCGACCACGCAGCCCGTCAGGGCGCAGAGCAGGGTGCCGACGCCGACGTTAACAGCCTTCTTACGCATTGCTGGGAACCGGCTCTCCATGATGGAATACGTCGCCCTTCTTGCCCTGGAATCTTAGCCGCAGGCGGTCGAACGCTAGGTACAGCACCGGGGTCGTGTAAAGGGTGAGCAGTTGGCTGACGATCAAGCCGCCTACGATGGAGATGCCTAACGGGCGGCGTAGTTCATAGCCGGTGCCGGTTCCCAGCGCTAGTGGTAGTGCGCCGAACAGCGCGGCCATGGTCGTCATCAGGATCGGACGGAAGCGCAGCATGCAAGCCTCGAAGATGGCGTCGGCCGGGCCTTTGCCCTCATTGCGCTCGGCCTGGAGGGCGAAGTCGATCATCATGATCGCGTTCTTTTTGACGATGCCGATGAGCAGCACGATGCCGATGATGCTGATGACATTGAGGTCCTCGTCGAACAGGGTCAGCGCGAGCATTGCGCCCACGCTGGCGGAGGGCAGCGTCGAGATGATGGTGATCGGATGAACCAGACTCTCGTACAGGATTCCGAGTACGAGATACACCGCCAGCAACGCCGCGGCGATCAGGTACTTCTGGGTGGCCAGCGACGCTTGGTAGGCCAGCAGCGTGCCGGCATAGAACCCCCGTAGCGTGGACGGCGCGCCGACCTTGGCCTGCATGTCGCTGATCTCCTTGGTGGCTTCGCTCAGCGATACGCCGGGAGCGAGGTTAAAGCTCGTCGTCACCGAGGGGAACAAGCCCGTGTGGTTGATCGAGAGCGGGATCGTGCCGGTGCGCACCTTGGTGATGGCGGACAGCGGGATGTGGCCGTTGTTCGCGGTGCCCAGGTAGGTGTCCTTCAAGCCGTCCGGCGTTGCCCAATACTTCGGCGCGACTTCGAGTACGACGTAGTATTGGTTTAGCTGGGTGTAGATGATGGACACTTCCGACTGGCCAAATGACTGGTAGAGTGCCGTGTCGAGGCTCTGGGGGGTCAAGCCCAGCCGGGCGGCGGTGAGCCGGTCATAGGTTAATAGCTCGTCGCGCCCGCCGTTCTGCTGGTCGGAGTTCACGTCCGTAAACCCGGGCAGGTGCTTCATCTCCTTGAGGATGCGTGGTCCCCACTCGGCGAGTTCCTGCGGGTTGTCGGACTGAAGCGTGTACTGGTAGAGCGAATTGCTGCCGCGCCCACCGATGCGCAGATCCTGCGCGGCCTGGAGGAACACCGAGGCGGCTTGCAGGTGGCCGAGCTTCGGACGCAGGCGGGAGATCACGTCGGCCGCGCTGATCTTGCGCTCGTTCAGCGGCTTGAGCGCCGTGTAGACGAAGCCGCCGTTGGTCGCGCCCTGGCCGCCGGTGAAGGCGATCATGTTCGCCACCGCTGGGTCGTCCTTGATGACCTTGGCGATCTGCTGGACGGACTGGTCCATCACGTCGAAGGAGGCATCCTGCGGGCCTTGCAGACCACCCACGACCGCGCCGGTGTCCTGCTGCGGGAAGAAGCCCTTGGGCATCTTCGCCGCCAGGAAGACGTTCAGCACGATGGTCAGGGCCAGCGCGGCCAGCGTGACCGCCGGGTTGTCGAGCACCCACGTCAGCGTGTAGCGGTAGAGCGCGAGCATCCCGTCGAAGAACCGCTCGCTCAACGTGTAGAGTCGGCCGTGCTTCGCGTCTTTTTCGTGCTTGAGCAAGACCGCGCACATCATGGGCGTGGTGGTCAGGGAAATGACCATTGAGACCATGATCGCCGCCGAGAGCGTGATGGCGAACTCTCGGAAGAGCCGCCCCACGATGCCGCCCATCAGCAGGATCGGGATGAACACCGCCACCAGCGACACGCTGATGGAAAACACCGTGAAGCCGATCTCCTGCGCGCCCTTGAGCGCCGCTTCGCCCGGACTCATGCCCGCTTCCAGGTGGCGCGTGATGTTCTCCATCACCACGATGGCGTCGTCCACCACGAACCCCGTCGAGATCGTCAACGCCATCAGCGACAGGTTGTCCAGGCTGTAGCCGCACAGGTACATGATCGCACAGGTGCCGATGAGCGACACCGGCACCGCAATCCCGGGGATGAGCGTGGCGCGGCCGTTGCGCAGGAAGACGAACACGACGATGACGACTAGCACGATGGAGATGCCCAGCGTCTTCTCCACGTCGAACACCGAGGCGCGGATGGTCGTCGTGCGGTCGAGTACGACCGTCATGTTGATGCCCAGCGGGATCGAAGCCTTGATGGACTCCAACTCGGCGCGGATGCGGTCCACCGTGGAGATGATGTTCGCGCCCGGCTCGCGGAAGATGATGATCGGGATGGCCCGCTCGCCATTGAGATAACCGGCGGCGCGCACGTTCTGCACGGAGTCCGTCACCTCGGCCACGTCGGCGACCCGGATGGCCGCGCCGTTTTTATAACCGATGACCAGCGGCTTCACGTCGGCCGCGTGGGCGACCTGGGAGTTGTTGATGATGTCGGCCGTGACGTAACCGTTGGTGATCTGGCCCTTGGCGAGATTCGAGTTTTGCAGGCTGAGCACGCCCTGCACGTCCTTCATGCCCAGGCCGTAGCTGGCGAGTTGCGTCGGATTGACATCCACCCGCACGCTCGGCAGCGCACCGCCGCCAGTGGTGACCTGGCCGACGCCGTGGATTTGCGAAAGCTTTTGCTGGATGACCGTGGACGCCTCGTCGTAGAGCTTGGCCGGGTCGAACTTCGACGAGGTCAGGCTCAGGATCATGATCGGCGCGTCCGCCGGGTTGACCTTCCGGTAAGTCGGGTTGCCGGGCAGGTTGGTGGGCAGGTAGGTGCGCGCCGCGTTGATGGCGGCCTCCACGTCACGCGCCGCGCCGTCGATATTGCGGCTCAAGTCGAACTGGATCGTGATGGAAGTGGTGCCCAGCGAACTCTGGCTGGTCATCTCCGTCACGCCCGCGATGTGCCCCAACTGCCGTTCCAGCGGCGTGGCCACCGACGACGCCATGATCTCCGCGCTAGCCCCCGGCAGGCTCGCGCCGACGGAGATCGTCGGGAAGTCCACCTGCGGCAGCGGCGACACCGGCAGCGCGTAGTACGCGACCGCGCCGGCCAGCGCGATGCCCACGGTGATGAGCGTCGTCGCCACCGGTCGGCGGATGAACGGCGCGGAGAGGTTCACGCGGAGGCGGTGGTGGGTTGTTCCTGGTGGCCGGCGGGCGGCGGCGGACCTTTGGGTTCGACCTCTTCGTTCGGACGGGGCGCAGCGGCGGCCTTGCCGGTGAAGCGGTGCGAGAGGTTGTCGAAGAAGATGTAGATGACCGGCGTCGTGTAGAGAGTCAGCAGCTGGCTGACGAGCAGGCCGCCGACCATGGCGATGCCCAGCGGACGGCGCAGTTCGGAGCCGAACCCGGTGCCCAACGCGAGGGGGATGCCGCCGAGCAGCGCGGCCATGGTCGTCATCATGATCGGGCGGAAGCGCAGCAGGCTGGCCTCGTAGACCGCTTCCTCGGCGTTCTTGCCGCGCTCGCGCTCGGCCTGGAGGGCGAAATCGACGATCATGATGCCATTCTTTTTGACGATGCCGATGAGGAGCACCAGCCCGATGATGGCCACCACGCTGAGTTCCTGGTGGAAGAGCATCAGGGCGATGAACGCCCCCACCCCCGCCGACGGCAGCGTGGACAGGATCGTGATGGGGTGGATGAAGCTCTCGTAGAGCACGCCCAAGACGAGGTACACCGTGACCAGGGCAGCGAGGATCAGGATCGGCTCGTTGGCGAGCGACGCCTTGAACGACGCTGCCGTGCCCTCGAAACCCGCCTGCAAGCTCGCGGGCATGTGCAGGTCGTTCTTCACCTTTTCCACCGCCGTGATGGCGTCGCCCAGCGAGGCCCCCGGGGCGAGGTTGAACGACACCGTGGTCGCCGGAAACTGCCCCTGGTGGTTGATGGAAAGGAGTTCCGTGGAGGTGGAGAAGTGGGCAAACGCGCTCAGCGGCACCAGGCTGTTGAGCGACGAGGTGGTGGCGGCGAGGGTGCTCGTGGTCGTGTTCGCCACCTTGAGCGCGTTGGTCGGGGCAGTCAGGTTCCTGGTGGTGGCCGTGTACTGGGCCGTCCCCGTC
>CAXTQD010000295.1:0-3670 GCA_964246175.1 uncultured Chthoniobacterales bacterium
CCCTTTTACCACGAAAACACTTCGCCGCAACCGGCCGCGGACCGGAACAGGGTCAATCGCCCATTTCCGCCCGGGTGGCGACCTCCCGGGCTAAGGCGGCGAGTTCGCGGCCGTTGGCGAGGCCGTCCACGAAGCGCGTTGGGATCGCCGATAATCCCACCTGCGCGCCCGCCAGCGCCCCGGCCAACTGCGCGCGCGACATGTTCTGGCCGCCGCCGTTGAGCGCGTGGAGCACAGGAGCCTCGAACTCCCCCGCGAACCGTGCTGCCAAGTAGTACGCTGCCGGCAGCGGACCGTAGATCGCGCAGGGCAGGCTGTAGAGGACGGCGACGCGCGAGGCCGGTTCGATGCGGATGGCGGGATCGTGCGCCGCCTCCGCGCAGTACGAGGCTAGGAGGAGGCCGTCGGGCGAAGCGAAGGTGCGGGCTGGGCCGGTGGTATGGCCGAAGGGCAGCGTGCCCGCTTCCACCAGTTCCATGAGCTTGTCGGAGATCGACGCGTCCATGGGTTCGCCGCGCACGAGGGCCGAAACCACGCACGAGAACGCGACGGAGAGCGAGAGCGTCAAGCCGTCGTCCTGCGTGAGTCGGCCATGCGCGGCGCTGAACTCGGCGGCGAGGCGCGGGTCGTCGGCGTAGCGGGCGGCGAGGACGACCATGCGCACGGCGGCCTCGCTCGTGTCGGCCGGGCTGGCGCACTCGCCCCACGGCTTGCCCTCCTGGACGTGCTGGCGGTACACGTCGCGGAGGTCCTGGTTGGTGTAGCCGCCGGGGCCGGACTCCGGGCGGCCGTCGAGTCCCGGCAGGAAGTCCCGGTCCATGCGCCGGGTCCAGTCGGCCTTTTCGTAGCCGCCGCGTTCGGCGACGGAACACAGCAGGAGTTCGATGAGCAGCCCGGTCTGGGAAAGCTGCCCTGCGCGCATCTCGGCGTGGTAGTGGCCGGGCTTTGGGTCGGTGTAGTCTGTGATCCAGTCACCGTACTGGCGGCGGAGTTCGTCGAGGTCGTAGTACCAGTGCGGTCCGAGCGCGAGGGCGTCGCCGATCAGGACGCCCATGATCGCGCCGGCCGCACGGTCGGCGAGAGAGGAGGAAGCCATGTGGTCAACTTGGCCCAGCCCTGCGCCGCTGCCAACCTCACGTTCCCTTGCGCAGCCGGCTGTGGTACGCGCCGTAGCCGAAGTAGATCGTCAGTCCGATCGCCAGCCAGATGAAAAAGCGCATCCAAGTCAACACCGTCAGGCTGAGCATCAGCGCCGCGCACATCAGGATGCCGACCATCGGCACCCACGGCACCAGTGGCACTCGGAAGGGACGCTCCCGGTCCGGTGCGGTCCGGCGCAGCACGCACACGCCGATGCACACGAGAATGAAGGCGAAGAGCGTGCCGATGTTCGTCAGGTCGGCCAGGGTGCCGATGTCCGTGAACATCGCCACGCCGCCGACGATCAGGCCCGTCCAGATCGTCGTGATGTAGGGCGTGCGGTACTTCGGGTGGATGCGCGAGAAGTAGTTCGGCAGCAGCCCGTCGCGCGCCATCGCCATGAAGATGCGCGGCTGGCCGAGCTGGAAGACGAGCAGCACGCTGGTCATGCCCGCCAAGGCTCCCGCGCTCACGAGCGCCTGCACGACGCGGTGGCCTTCGAAGGCCGTGGCGACCGCGGCGGAGTCGTCCGTGTAGGTCCTGTACGGGTGCATCCCCGTCAGTACGCCGCTCATCAGCACGTAGAGCAGGGTGCAGACGATCAGGCTGGCGATCATGCCGATGGGCAAGTCGCGCTGGGGGTTCTTCGTTTCCTCGGCCGTCGTGGAAACGGCGTCGAAGCCGATGTAGGCGAAGAAGACGACCGCCGCCCCGCTCATCACCCCGGCGAACCCGCTCGGTGCGAAGGGCACCCAGTTCGACGGCTGGACGTAGAAGCCGCCCAGCGCGATGACGAAGACCACGACGGCGACCTTGACGATGACGATGGCCGTGTTGGCGTGCGCGCTCTCGCGCACCCCGTAGATCAGCAGGACCGTGACCAGCGCCACGATGACAAAAGCCGGGATGTTCAAGGCGAACGGGTGGCCGAAGACGTTCGGCAAGGTCGTCGAGGAAAAGTCGCCCAGCGCCGCACCACCTTTGGCAACCACGTCCTGCGCGGTTTTGGCGTCGGTCACGGCCCAGAGCGGAAACTTCAGGTGGAAGACCGAGGCGCAGAATTTCAGGAAATACCCTGACCAACTCGCCGCCACGGCCATGTTGCCGACGGCGTACTCCAAGATCAGGTCCCAGCCAATAATCCACGCGACGATCTCGCCCAAGGTTGCGTAGGAGTACGTGTAGGCCGATCCGGAAACGGGGATCATGGAGGCGAGTTCCGCGTAGCACAGCGCCGCGAAGCCGCACGCGACCGCCGCCACGAGGAAGGAAAGCATGATGGCCGGCCCCGACCCAGCGCGGCCGTGGATCACGTCGGCGTGGTTGATCCACGAGACAATGAAATTCATGACGGGCGTCGTCCAGTTGTCGGCTTCGCCGGACTCGCCCGCCGCCGCCGTGCCCGTCAGCGCGAAGATGCCCGTGCCAATGATCGCCCCGACGCCCAGGCAAGTCAGGTCGAGCGCGCCCAGGGAGCGCTTCATCTTGCGGTCCGGCTCCTCGGACTCCTGCATCAACAGTTCGGGACTCTTCGTTTTGAGGTAGGAAGTCGCAGGCACGGCCCTCGTGTAGCGACTTTGCCGACGGGTGGCAATCCCCGATTTCAGAACTTCCCGATCAAAAACGTCCCGACACCGAAGAACACCACGCCCACGATCCGCCCGGCGCTGAGCGGATGCTTGTCCAGCCCGAAGGCGGCGTAGTGATCCAGCACCACCGAGACGGCCACCTGCGCGACGATCACCAGCGACATCGAGACTCCTGTACCGAGCTTGGACGTGCTGATGACGATGGCAGTCAGGTACGCCGCGCCGATCACGCCGCCCAGCCACATCCACCAGGGCAGTTGGATTGCGGCGTGCCAGCCCTTCGGCAGCACCTGACGGGTGAAGAGGAGGTACACGCCCAGCACCGCGCCGCTGAGCAGGCCGCTGACGAACACCGAAAAGATCGGGTTGCCCACCTCCTTGCCCAACCGGGAGTTGATGGCCGCCTGGAAGGGCTGGATCGCGCCGGCGACCAGCGCGAGGAAGATAGAAAGGAAAGCCATAAGGTGCATTTACTGGTACGCCCAGCGTCGACACCCTAGGCGCACCCGACGTTTGGTCCTTTTTCGTAAGGAAAGGGTAATGACCGATCCCTTGCCAGCCGCGTGGTTCCGCCGCGCCGACGAATCGCCCGACGAAAACTTCTACGCCCTGCCGCGTTTTGTGACTCACATCGACGATGGGGCCATCGCGGCCGTCACGCAGCTTTACCGGGAGTATTTCCCGGCAGGCGGGGCGGTGTTGGACCTGATGAGTTCGTGGGTGAGCCATCTACCGCCGGAGGTTCAGTACCGCCGTGTCGCCGGCCTCGGCATGAACCGCGAGGAACTTGCCGCCAACCCGCGCCTGACCGAGTCCGTGGTGCAAAACCTCAACGAGGACACGCGGCTGCCGTACGGCGGCGGGGAGTTCGACGGCGCGGGCTTGTGCGTGTCCATCGACTACCTGACCGACCCGATTGCCGTGTTGCGCGAGACGGCGCG
>CAXTQD010000295.1:3680-5585 GCA_964246175.1 uncultured Chthoniobacterales bacterium
GGCGCGGGGGCTGCGGCCCGGCGCGCCGCTGGTAGTGACGTTCTCCAACCGCTGTTTCCCGACGAAGGCCGTCGCCATCTGGCACGCGTTGGAAGACGCGGACCGCTGCGGGGTTGTGGCGGCATTCTTCCGCGCGGCGGGGGCGGAACTCTGGTCGCGCGCGGAAATCCTCGACCGTTCGCCAGGGGGCGGCGATCCACTCTACGCAGTGGTCTCGCGTCGGCAGGAGCCTTGAAGCGCCCTTTCACCCGGCGGCGCGCGTATAGGAAAGTGCTATGGCACAAACCTCTTCCATCAATGCCGCGGCGGGCGGGACGTTTTCCCTCGGCGGTGATCTTTCCGTCAACCGGCTCGGCTACGGCGCGATGCGTCTCACCGGCCAAGGCGTCTGGGGCGAACCCAAAGACCGCGAAGCGGCCAAGGCGCTCCTGCGCCGCGCGGTCGAACTCGGTATCAACTTCATTGACACTGCCGACTCCTACGGTCCCGAGGTCAGCGAACGCATGATTGGCGAGGCGCTCAGCCCCTATGCGGGCGGCGTGGTCGTCGCCACCAAGGGCGGGCTGACCCGCCAGGGGCCGAACCGCTGGATGCCCGTTGGCCGCCCCGAGTACCTCCAGCAGCAGGTCGAGATGAGCCTGCGCCACCTCAAGGTCGAGCGCATCGATCTTTACCAGCTTCATCGGATTGATCCGAAGGTGCCCGTCGAGGAAAGTCTCGGCGTATTGGGCCGTTTGCAGAAGCAGGGCAAGATTCGCCACATCGGGCTTTCGGAAGTGAAGGTGGACGAGATCGAGCGCGCGCGGAAGACGGTCAAAATTGTCAGCGTCCAGAACGAGTACAACATCGGCAACCGCAAAAGCGAGGACGTGCTCAAATACTGCGAGCAGAACGGGATCGGCTTCATCCCGTGGTTCCCCGTCGCGGCGGGTGATCTGGCGAAGCCCGGCGGCGTGCTCGACGAAGTCGCCAAGCGCCACGAAGCGACCGTGGCCCAACTCGCCCTGGCGTGGCTGTTGCACCGCTCGCCGGTGATGCTGCCGATCCCGGGGACGAGTTCGGTCGAGCACTTGGAGGAGAACACCGCCGCGGCCGACCTGGAGTTGACCGACGAGGAATGGGCCGAGATCGAAGCGGCGGCCACCAAGAAGTAATTTTCCCGATGTTCACGACCGCGACCATCCAAGCGGAGAGCAAGGCGGAGCTTTACGGTGAACTCACCAGCCAACTCCGCGCCCTGCTCACCGGTGAACGCGATTGGTTGGCGAACCTTGCCAACACCGCCGCGCTCGTCTTCGGCAGCCTGCCTGACCTGAACTGGGCCGGCTTCTATCTATGGCGCGGCGGGGAACTGGTGCTCGGGCCGTTCCAAGGCAAGCCGGCGTGCGTGCGTATCGCCCTCGGGCGCGGGGTGTGCGGCGGGGCGGTGGCAGAGCGGCGTTCGCTGGTGGTGCCGGACGTGCATGCGTTCCCCGGGCACATCGCGTGCGACGTGGCGTCGCGCTCGGAGTTGGTCGTGCCGCTGCTGCGCGGGGAGAAGATCCTCGGCGTGCTCGACCTCGACAGCCCGCAGCCGGGCCGGTTCGACGAGGAGGACCGGGCGGGGGGCGAAGCGTTGGTGGAAGTGTTGTTGGCAGGAACGGACTTCCCGCCGGTGTTCGGCTGAGCAGACAACGTTTGTGCGTCTATGTTGAATCAGCTTGCCCTGCACAGCGTCGTCTATGCCAGCAATCCAGACGGAACCGCCTACTACGTGGAAGCGTCACGCGGTTGGGTCGGGACGCCGACGTTCACCATGCCGCCCGAGTTCTGGCAAAACACCGGGTACTCGGA
Organism: uncultured Chthoniobacterales bacterium; assembly: GCA_964246175.1. Lineage (GTDB taxonomy): Bacteria > Verrucomicrobiota > Verrucomicrobiia > Chthoniobacterales > SZAS-18 > CAHJWO01. The sequence goes on from CAXTQD010000295.1 coordinate 5,514, forward strand.
AGCCCTGCGCCCTGCGCCGCGGTGACACCTGCTCACGCGCCCCGGCGGACCGCCCGTGCCACCAACAAATCC
>CAXTQD010000295.1:5595-6251 GCA_964246175.1 uncultured Chthoniobacterales bacterium
CTGCTCGTCTGGCGGGACAGCGTCTGCATGGCCGATGACATCGACGCGCCGCACGAACTCGCCTTGTCCGTCGGCAGCGACGAGTCTCTGCGCGGCGTAGTCCGGATGTTCGGGACGAGCTATCTTGCCTCCATCGCCGGTGGGCGGGCGACGTGGATTCTGGAAACGGGCGGGCGGAAAGGCCGGCCGCTTGCCGTGCTGGCGCAGCAATGGTGGCGACCCCGGTTCCTGGTCGAACCGGACGCCGCCGGGAGCACTTACATCCAGCCCGACGCCCGGCCGCATCTCTACTTGAAGTATTGGTGGCAGGTCGCTCCCGAAATAGTGTTTGGCTGTCTGCAGCGCGGCGAGCCCCTACCGGACCGTTACGGGCGCTGAACGCGTCGGCGAACGCTCCGGCAGCGTAGTACTTCTCATGCGCTACGCCTTCCCGAAAGATTTCTTGTGGGGGGCAGCGACCTCCGGTTACCAAATCGAGGGCGCGCCGGAGGCGGATGGCAAAGGTCCTTCTATCTGGGACAAGTTCACGCACCTGCCGGGAAAAATCCTGCATGGCGACACCGGCGACCGCGCGTGCAACGTCTACGACTCCCACCAACTCGACACGGATCTGGACCTGATCGCCAATCTCGGATTGAAGGCGTACATCTTCAGCG
>CAXTQD010000295.1:6261-6983 GCA_964246175.1 uncultured Chthoniobacterales bacterium
TGGACTTTATCCCAAATCTTTTTTTTATGGTTTAAATTTTCTGGTTTCTGGGGGGGGTTTTTCCCCCCGCGGGCCACGGCCCCGCCAACCCGCGCGGGCTGGATTATTACCGCCGCCTCGTGGACGGCCTACGTGCGCGGAACGTCACGCCGGTTGTCACCATCTATCATTGGGAACTCCCGCAGGCGCTCCAGGAACGCGGCGGCTGGCTGGCGCGCGACACCGTCGAGCGGTTCGTGGACTACGCCGCGCTCATCCACGGTGCGCTCGGGGCGGCCGTGCCGTGGTGGGTCACGCAGAACGAACCTCACACCTCCACTTGGCTCGGCCACGGCAACGGCCGGCACGCCCCCGGCCTGACCGGCGACAAGAACGCCCTCACCGCCGCTCACCATCTCCTGCTCTCCCACGGCAAGACCGTGCAGGCGCTCCGGTCGGGCGACGGCGGCCCGCGCTTCGGCGCCGTCCTCGCCATCACGCCCGTACGGCCGTGCGCGCCGGACCGCGCCGCCGACCGCGCCGCGGCCGAACGCGTGGACGGCGAGCAGAACCGCCTGTTCCTCGACCCGATCTTCAAAGGGGAATACCCCGCCGACGTACTCGCCCGCCACCGCGCCGTGACGGACGACTGGGCGTTCGTGCGCGAGGGCGACTTGGCGGCGATCCACGCGTCGGTGGATTTCCTGGGTGTCAATTACTACAACCCCACCTACATCGCCGCC
>CAXTQD010000296.1:0-6945 GCA_964246175.1 uncultured Chthoniobacterales bacterium
CCTACCAAACACCCAAAACGTGCTTCAGTGTTGCACTGCAAAAGTGAAACTAAGCCTTCGGCGGTTCGCCAGACAGTGCGCGGATGATAGCCCGGGCAAGATAATCCTTGATCTCGGTGTGACGCGGCACTGGCTGGCAAGCCTTCGTGACCGGATGCTGATACCAGTCGTGCTTGCCGCCGTGACGGATGAACACAGCTCCCTGCTGTTCCAAGGTGCGAATCAACTCGCGACGCTTCACGCCACCTCCAGCTCGGCGTGCTGGCGAACCGCCGGGATGGCACCCGAGGAAAGATCGCGGTAAAGATCGAGCAGGTGCTCTTTGAGGTCGTCCAAGCTGGTGCCCTGCGTCATGTAGTCCGGGTACGTGTCGAGGTAGCCCAGCCAGAAGTCTCCATCTTGCCAGAAAGTGTAGCCGAGAGAACGCATGGCCGAAGCGTAGCGGAAGCGGCACACGCGGTCAACGCGGCCTCTGCTGGCCTAACGGACTCAAGCTCAGCGACGGCCCATGGCGATGAAGGCTCGACTTGGGAGAAGAAGCTGACCGCCATGGGCTGTTCGCTGGAGCGCGTGGTTAGGCCGGTGGGGGTGGACGGAGAGCAAGCCATGCCTCGTACCATGCTCGTTTCGGCTGCGAGGCTCGAACAAGCAGCTTTTCGGTGCCGTCGGTGACGAGAAAGATTTCGGCGGCGTGCTGACGCAATGACGCGCCGAGACGTGAAGCAAGCTCACGCGCCATCTGCTCGTAGTCCCCCTCACGTTTGAGGCTCCAAGCGGCTTTCTCGATGGAATATCTCATGGGCGTTGATCTGCTGGCCTAACATGGTATTAGACCCCGCGGCTCAAGGTTGCACGCCGATTCTTTCCTCATTCTGTACCTGGTGGTATAGTCTCTTATGAGTCTCCCTCTTTCCGTGCTCGACCTCTCGCCGCTGCCGGCTGGTTCCTCGGGCGCACAGGCGTTACGCAACTCCGTGGACCTCGCCCGGCACGCCGATGGCCTCGGGTTCCACCGCTACTGGGTCAGCGAACACCACAACCTGCCCAGCGTCGTCTCCTCCTCACCGGAAGTCCTCCTCGGCCACCTCGCGTCCGTTTCGCACAAGATGCGTGTCGGTTCCGGCGGCATCATGCTGCCCAACCACGCGCCCCTGCGTATCGCCGAGGCGTTCCGCACCCTCGCGGCGCTGCACCCCGGACGCATCGATCTCGGCCTCGGACGCGCCCCGGGTTCGGACGGACGCGCTGCCCTGGCCCTGCGCCGCAGACATACGGGCGGGGACGACTTCCCGGAACTCTTCGACGAACTCCTCGCCTTCGGCGGCCTGGAACCGTTCCCCGTCGGCAGCCCGATCCGCACGGTGCGCGCGCTGCCCGACGACGTGCCGCTGCCGCCGGTGTGGATTCTCGGTTAGAGCGACTCAGGGGCGCGGTTCGCGGCGAGCCGGGGGCTCGGTTACGCGTTCGCGCACCACTTCAGCGCGGAGTGGGTCGGCGTCGCCACCCGCGCGTACAAGGAAAGCTTCCGGCCGTCGTTCGCGCCGGGCCGGCTCGAAAAGCCGCACCTCATCCTGACCGTGTCCGCCGTGTGCGCGCCCACCGACGCCGAGGCCGACCGGCTCGCCCGCAGCCTCGACCTGATGGCCGTGCGCCGCGCCCGCGGGACGTTCGCGCCGATCCCGAGCCCGGAAGAAGCGGCGTCCTACCCGTTCTCCGAGGACGAACGCGAGTTCGTGGCCGACTTCCGCGCGAAGATGTTCGTGGGATCGCCCGCGACGGTGCGCCGTCGGTTGGAAGCGTTCGCGGTGGAGACGGGGGCTGACGAATTGATGGTCAACACGATGGTGTGGGACCACGAGGCGCGGAAGCGTTCGTACACGCTGCTGGCGGAGGCGTTTGAACTGGCGATGCCGGTGCCCTTGCCACTGGCAGCCTGACTTTAGCGATGGCTGATCCGGCCCACCTTCATTCCAAGAACCCAAGCAGCACACCGGGATCGACGGGCTTGACCAAGTGCTGATCGAACCCGGCCTCCTGCGAACGCCGCCGGTCGCTCTCTTGGCCGTAGCCCGATACGGCGATCAGCTTGATGCCGCGCAAATTCTCGTCCCGCCGCAGCCGGCGCGCGACCTCGTAGCCGTCCATGCCTGGCAAGCCAATATCAAGTAGGACAAATTCCGGCCGGTATTCCTGCGCCGCCGCGACCGCCGCTGGGCCGTCGTAGGCCAGACGCACCTCGTGGCCGTTGCGCTGGAGGATGAACGACGTGCCGCGGGCCGAGTCCACGTTGTCGTCCACCACCAGCACCCGGCGCTTGGGCACGGTGGCCGGCGGCGCGAGCGGCGTTTTCCCGGTAGAGCGTGCCGTGGTGTTCCCGGCCGTCGCCGGTGCGTCTATGGGCGCGGCCGGGGTGCTTGCCGGCAGTCGCACGACGAACTCGCTGCCCTTCCCGATGCCTTCGCTGTACGCTTCCGCACGGCCCCCGTGCATCTCTGCCAGGGAACGCACCAGCGTCAACCCAATGCCCAATCCGCCCTCGGAACGCGCCAGCGTCCGGTCGCCTTGCGCGAACAACTCGAACATCTGCGGCAGCTTCTCGGGCGGGATGCCCGCGCCGTTGTCGCGCACGCGGATGACGACCTCGTCGTCCTCCCGGCGGGCGCGGAGAGAGATTTCGCCGTTTTTCTCCGTGTACTTGGCCGCGTTGGAGAGCAGGTTGACGACGATCTGTTCGAGCCGCGTAGGATCGGCCTCCGTGTGCAGCGTGCCGGGGCGCAGGGCGACGGTCAGTTCGTGCCCACGCTCCTCCATGAGCGGGCGCACGCTCTCCACGGCCGAGTTGAGCACGGCCGCGGCGTCGAGGAACTCCTTGCGGAGCTGCACCTTGCCCTGGGTGATGCGCGACATGTCGAGTAGGTCGTCGATCAGGCGCGAGAGGTGGCGCATCTGCCGGTTGATGACTTCCATGGCCCACTCGATCTCCGACGCGTCGGCGGGATCGCTGCCCAGGGCAACGGCGTTACGGATCGCGGCGAGGGGGTTGCGCAACTCGTGGGCAAGCATCGCGAGGAACTCGTCCTTGCGTTGGCTGTTGCGGCGCAGTTCCTCGTAGAGCCGGGCGTTCTCAATGGCGACGGTGGCGATCTGCGCGAGTTGGGCTAGGAGCGCTTCGTCGTCGCCGGTGAAGTCGTCGGAAGAAAGTTTGTCGAGAAGCTGGATGGTGCCGAGCCTTCGGGTGTTGCGGCCGACCAGCGGAGCTGCCAGCCACCCACCCGTCGGGCTGTCGCTGCGGAGTTCAGGCTGGCGCTCGGCCTCGGCGCGGGTCACGCGCACGGGTCCCTGGAGATCCTCAGCCAAACCAGTCACCAGGGTCGACGGCGAGGCATCGACGGCCTCCGCACGGCTCTTGTCGGCGCGGGAAACCACGGTGACGGGGTTACCTGCCTCCTGAGCAGGCGCCACGCTGGTGACAGCTTGCTGCGCGCCGATGAGCGCGCGCGCTTCCTCGGTGACGATACCCAGCACGCTCGCCACATCGTGCGCGGCGTTGAGCCGGGCGGAGATGGCAGCGAGCTGCTGGAGTTGGTCGGTGCGACGTTGTGCGGCGACCTCGGCGCGCTTGCGTCCGGTGATATCGAGCACCGTGCCGATGAAGCGTTGCGGCTGGCCCGCTTCGTCGAAGGTCGTCTTGCCACGCGCGGCGATCCAGCGCTCCGGGCTGCCGTCGAGGGGACGGACGCGGTATTCCACGTCGTAGTAGCCCCGCCCGCCCGGACGAACCGCCTCGCCCAAGGCAGCCCGGGTAGGCGCGAGGTCGTCGGGATGGAGGGCCTTGGCGAAAGTCTCCTCGTAGGAGACAGGCACCCCCGGGGCGACGCCGAACATTCCCCGGCAGCCGTCCGACCAGGTGAGTTGGTTAGCCGGCACATCGTAGTCGAAAGTGCCCAGCCCCGTCTGGTCGATGGCCATGCGCAGGCGCTCGTCGCTGTCGCGCAGGGCAGCGACGGCACGCTTGCGCTCGGTGATGTCGATGAGCACCCCGGGGAAGCGCACCGGCCGGCTGGCGGCGTCGCGCTCCACCCAGCCACGCGCCACCACCCAGCGCACCCCACCGTCAGGCTGGCGGATACGGTATTCGGTGTCGTAGCGCGTGCCGGTCTGCGCAGCCTGGTCGATGGCGGCTCGCACGCGCGGCAGGTCCTCCTCGTGGATGTGGCGCGTGTAGGCTTCCAACGCACCACCGGCGGCCTCGGCCTCGCTGACGTTGAACATCCGCGCCAAGTTACGGTCGGCCGTAACGCGGTTCGGCCCGACTTCCCAGATCCAGGTGCCGATCTCCGCCGCGCCGAGGGTCACCTCCAACCGCGAACGGGCATCGGTGACATCCTGGTCCGCACGGACTTGGCGGGTGACGTTCTCGGTGCGCAGGAGCAGATAGCGCACTTCCTTGCTCCCGGCCACGGCGAACACGGGCTGCACGCTTGTTTGCCAGTGACGCTCCTCCATGCCGCCGCCCTCGGACTCCGTGCGACGGATGTCGTACCGGTAGATCGGCAGCGTCTCCGCGACGCCGGTGGACCGTACCCGCCCGAGCGCGGCGCGCAGGGCGACGTGGCTGGCGGCGGAGGCGTCGTCCATATCGTCGGGGAACACCTCGAACACCGGCTGGCCCATGATGGCCTCGCGCGCCGCCATGATGGACTCCATGTAGGCGTCGGATGCCGCCACGAAGCGGTGTTCGTCGGTCGCGTCAAGGACGACGAGAAGGTCCGGCGCCGCCTCGAACAACGGGCGGAAATCGGCGGCCGGCAGCGGTTGAGGATCACTCATGAACGAAGGGAAGAAAAGGACGCGCAAGAAGGCTATCGTACGTCCGGGGGCAGGGAAGGGTGTTTCGCCGGCAGAAAGACCCGCCTTTTTACAACGGAGCTTTCGATTCAGATTCTCTCGCCGCCGCACTAAAGCCCCCAAACCCCAACTCTCTATGCCCTACATCTCTGTCCCCAGCGCCGACAGCCAGAACACCGTGGACCTCTACTACGAGGACTGGGGCCAAGGAGCGCCCGTTGTCCTGATCCACGGCTGGCCGCTGGACCACCAGATGTGGGAATACCAGAGCGTGTACCTCGCCGGCCAAGGGCTGCGGGTGATCGCGTACGACCGGCGCGGCTTCGGCAAGTCCTCCCAGCCATGGACGGGCTACGACTACGACACCCTCGCCGCTGACCTCAAGGCACTCCTTGACACCCTCGAACTCCAGAACGTCACCCTCGTGGGCTTCTCCATGGGCGGGGGCGAGGTGGCGCGTTACATGAGCCGCTACGGCGGCGACGGGCGGGTGACGAAGGTGGCTTTCGTCGCCGCGGTGCCGCCCTATCTGCTCAAGACCGAGGACAATCCGGAGGGGGTGGACGCCTCGGTGTTCCAGCAGATGCTCGACGGGTTGAACAAGGACCGGGCGGACTTCCTCAACGAGTTCGGCAAGAAGTTCTACGGCTCGGCGGCACTCGGGATGGGCGTGGCGGTGAGCGCCGCGCAGGCTCAGTGGACGCTTTCCATGGCGATGCCAGCCTCGCCGAAGGCGACGCTGGACTGCGTGAACGCCTTCGCCGCGACGGATTTCCGGCAGGACCTCCCGACGATCCACGTGCCGGCCCTGGTCATCCACGGGGACAACGACCAGACGGTGCCCATCGCGGTGAGCGGCGCGCGCACGGCCGAAATGCTGCCGCACGCGCAGTACCTCGTGTACCCCGGCGCGCCGCACGGCTTGCACCTCCTCAACAAGGACCGGCTCAACGCCGACCTGCTCGCCTTCGCTTCCGGGGCCAATCCGGTGGACGCCGCGCGGGCGTGAGGGATTTTCCCTGCACTACGGCGTTGCCCCCGCGCCTCAGGTCTACTAGAACTAGGATTCACCACCATCCACTCCGGGTGGACAGGTCCCTCCCCCCAACCCATGAAGATCACAAAAATTGGATTAGCGGCAGTCGTCAGCGCCGGCCTGCTCGGTTTGTCTCCGCGCGCCTCGGCGGCGGACAAAGTCACCGTCGGCATCGCCATGCCGGACAAAACGGTCCTGCGCTGGATCGACGACGGCAACAACTTGGTCAAGATGCTCAAGGAGGAGGGGTACAACTCCGACCTCCAGTACGCCAACGACGACATCCCGCTGCAACTCTCGCAGATCGAGAACATGATCACCAAAGGGGACAAAATCCTGGTGATCGCCGCCATCGACGGCACCGCGCTCGGCAAGGTCCTCCAGCAGGCGGCGGACGCGAACATCAAAGTCATCGCGTACGACCGTCTGATCAAAGGCTCTCCGAACGTCGACTACTACGCGACCTTCGATAACTACCAGGTCGGCGTGCTCCAAGCCACTTCCATCGTGGACAAGCTCGGCCTCAAGGCGGGTAAAGGTCCGTTCAACATCGAGTTGTTCGGCGGTTCACCCGACGACAACAACGCCTTCTTCTTCTACGACGGCGCGATGAGCGTGCTCCAGCCTTACATCGACCAGAAAAAGCTGGTGGTCGGCAGCGGTCAGACCGGCATGAAGACGGTGGGCACCCTGCACTGGGATGCCTCCACCGCCCAGGCCCGCATGGACAACCTGCTCTCCGCCTATTACACCGACAAGCACTTGGACGCCGTGCTCTCGCCGAACGATACCATTTCCATCGGCATCCTGTCTTCGCTTAAAGGCGTCGGCTACGGCAAAGGCGACCTGAAGATGCCTCTGGTCTCGGGGCAGGACTGCGAGGCGCCCTCGATCAAGTCCATCATCGCCGGCGACCAGTATTCTTCGATCTTCAAGGACACCCGCGATTTGGCCAAGGTAGTGGCGAAGATGGTGAAGTCCGTCCTGTCGGGCAAACAACCCGAGATCAACGACACGAAGACGTACAACAACGGGGTGAAGGTCGTGCCTTCCTTCCTGCT
>CAXTQD010000297.1:0-6931 GCA_964246175.1 uncultured Chthoniobacterales bacterium
AACTCGCCGTTCATCGAGGACGTGACTCTGCACGACGCCGACGTGATCTACGACCCGAGCAAGTCGCCGCCCTCACCGCCTAAAAAGAAGGAACCGTTCTCGCTGCCGCCCCTGCCGCTGCCGCAACGCCTAAGCATCCGCAACGTCAACTTCCTTATGCGCCCCGACACGCCCGAGGGAGCACGCGCCACCGGCCAGAACGCCGCCGCGTCGAGCGTCGTGCCCGCGCCGGCCTCGCCCGCCATCGCCGCCGCGGCCGAGTCTGCCGCCAGCCAGGGCTTGCTCGTCCATGGGCTCACACTCGAACTCCAGCCCGACCGCAACGGCGAATTGCGCTTGGGAGAACTCCGCATCCCCGGCGGCCCCGACCTGACAAACGTCTCCGCCGCCACGAGCTACCGCGACCGCGACCTGCGCCTGACCGACGTGAACCTCGCCCCCGAGATCCACCTGCGCCTGCTGGAGATCAACGCCTCCCAACTCGAACAGCAAATCCTCGGGGCGCACATCGACGCCGACCGCCTGTTCGACGGCACCGCGAACATCGCGCTCGATCTCCAGGGCCTCAGCAAGCCGCCCGACGTGAAGCTCGCGCTCGACCTGGACGCGCTCTCGGTGCCGTCGCTCCTGAAGTTCAACAAGCTCGACCTGCCGCTCACCGGCACCCTGGATAAACTCCACGTCGATTACGCCGGCAACACCAACCAACCCAAGACGTGGACCGGCCGCACGGAAATCCACGCCGGCGGTCTCGCGTACGGTGACGCGACAACCGCGCCCGTGGACAACATCAACCTGCGCGCCACGTACAATGCCGGCACCGTGGACGTGGAGGACCTCGGCGTCATCCAGGGCGGCAACCGCATCGCGGGCAAGGCGCACGCCGTCCTCACCGAGCGGATGGACGACCTCGTGCGTTCGGAAGGACGCGGCACGCTGGAAGTCGACGCGCCGGACTTCACGAAGCTGCCCGTCAAGCTGCCGCAGGAGATCGACGGCGCGCTGCACGCCACGGACGAGTTCACGCTGAACGGCGGTAAGGTCAGCAGCACGCTCAAAGCGCGCGTGCAAAACCTCAAGGTGCCCGCGCAACGCGCCGCCGTTGTCAACGTGGACCTCGCCGTCGACACGACGAAGGTTCTCCCCGAGAACGCCACCGCCGCGCCCGCGGCTCCTGGCGCGCCGCCCCCGCCGCACCTGCCGTTCTACGACCGGCTGCAATCGCACGTCAGCGCCACCGTCGAAGGCGTGGCCTACGCCGACTACCGCGTGGATAACCTGAAGCTCGCGCTCTCCACCGAACAGGCCAACGTCAAGCTCGACTCCATGGAACTCAACCGTGGCCCGAACAAGGTCAACGTCGATGCCACCTACGTCATCCCCGACGACTTCGCGCAGTGGCAGAAACAGCCGCTCGCCGCCGACCTGAGCGTCGCGCTGCCCGACGTGAGCCAGTTCTCGGCCGACCCGCAGGCGTTACCCCTGAAAGGGTTGTTCAACGCGAAGGCCAACGTCACCGCGCAGAACGGCGTCTACGGTGGCGGGCTCAACCTGCAAATCCGCGACCTGCAAGCCAAAGGCGCGACCGTGCAGACCGGCGACGTGGTCGTGGCCGTGGAGAACAACCGCGCCGTCGTCAAGACCGGCCGCATCGTCCTCGACGATAGGAACACGATTGACCTGAGCGGCAACGCCGGCCTCGCCGCGCCTTACCCGTTCGAGGGTGGGCTCAACGTGGACCTCGCCGACCTCGGCAAGTTTAACCCCGTGCTCGCCGCCAACGGCACGCCCGACACCGGCCTCGGCGGCAACCTCAAAATCACCGGCAACGTCCGCGGCCACCTCAACACCGCCCCCGACGCCAAGGACCAGCAGATCGACGGCACGCTCGACGTGACGGCCAGGAACCTCCAGGCCAAGGGCGCGAAGATCGAGAGCGTGGATACGCAGGTCGTCGTCGCCGACAACCACGCCACGATCAAGACCGGCCAGATCAAGATCGACCCCAAGAGCGCCGTGACCTTCGGCGGGAACGCCGACATCGCCCCTCCCTACAACTTCCAGGGTAATCTCAACGTGGACCTGCCCGACCTCGGCGCGTTCAACTCTCTCCTCAACACGCCGCCCGCCAAAGGCAAGGGCGAGGACAACCACGGCGACAAACCCGCGCCCGCCGCCACGAAGCTCGGGGGCTCCTTCCGCCTCGCCGCGCAGGCCAGCGGCCACCTGAACTCCTCGCCCGAAGCGCACGACCAGCGCGTCGACGGCACCGTGGACCTCAACGGCCGCGCCATCACCTACAACGGCACCAGGATCGAGCGCATCGACGGCTCGGTCGTCGCCGCCAACAACGCTGTCACCATTAAGAACCTCACCGTCGGCCTCGACGACAAGAACGCCGTCAACATCGACGGTCACGCCAACGCCGCCGCACCCTTCGACTACGACCTGAGCCTCAACGTCAACATCGCCGACCTCGCCAGGTTCGAGCCGCTCCTGCTCACCCCGGCCAAGGAACAGCAGACTGCCAAGGCCGAGATGGAAGCTGCCTCCAGCGCCAAGACCCCGGCCGCCGCGCAGATCAACGCCCCCGGCAAGACGGCCTCGCGCGACACCGTCGTCGTGCCCAACGTCACGACCAACACCAGCGCGGGCAAGGTCAAGGTCGCCGTGCGCGGCAAGCCCGGCACGCGCGAGATGCGCGCGGAGATCATCCAGCCGGTCGCGCCGAAGCTCGGCGGTTCGATCCAGATCGACTGGAAGGCCAAGGGCGACTTCGACAAGACCGGCGACGGCCCGCACTTCTCCGGCGGTGGCAAGATCGCGGCGCACGGCGTCGTCTACAACACTTTCGGTCCATTGGAGGCCGACGTGGAGGGACAATATTCGCAACTGGCCATCGACTTCCCGACGATCTTCGTCAGCGCGAACGGTTTCGAGTTGCGCTCGACCTTCGCGCTCAAAGACGCCTTGGCCCGCCTGGATAACCTTCACTTCAAGCAAGGCAACACTGAACTACTTTCCGGCTACGCGCAGCTTCCCGTTGATCTGACCAAGCTCTCCGCACCCGGCGGTCCGATCCCCGACGTGGACAAGATCGACGTGAACATCGCTTCCAAGCCTTTGCCCATCGGTGACCTCGTCCAGACGACCGGCGCGGCGCGCAAGTCGCAGGCTCCGTCCGTCAAGGGCACCGTCGCGCTGGAGATCACCGCGCACGGCTCCCTGTCGAAGATCACCGCCGGCATCAAGGTCGAGGCGCGCGGCCTCGCCAGCCCGCAACTCGCCACCGTCCGCCCCGCCGACGCCGATTTCCACCTCACCCTCCATGACAACCGGCTGGACCTCGACACCGTCGTGCGACAGCCGCAAATCCAGCCGCTGACGATCAAGGGCAACCTGCCCGTGGACCTCAAGGCCATCGCGGAAAAGAAGCAGCTCGACCCCACCTCACCCGTCACGCTGAGCATCCAGCTTCCACGTTCGAGCCTCGGTTTTCTGAAAGGTGCGACGAAAGCGCTGCGCTTCATCCAGGGCGACGCCGCGGTGGACGTGCGGGTCGGTGGCACGATTGAAAAACCGACGCTCGCCGGTTCGTTGGAGTTGAACATCCCCGCCGCGCGCGCGGAGAACATCACCGTGCCCGCCATCCGCGACTTTCACGCGCGGCTGGCGTTCACGGAGAAGCAACTCCGCTTCGAGCGGTTCGCGGGCGAGATCGGCGGCGGGCGGATCAACCTCGGCGGCAACGTCGGCTTCGCCAAGCTCAGCGAGCCGACGCTCGATCTCAGCGCCACCGCCCGCGACGTGCTCGCCGCCCGCGATGACAATCTGACCGCGCGCGTCAACGCCGACGTGCGGGTGAGTGGCCCGCTGGCCGCGGCGACGGTTTCCGGCCGCGTGGGTATCACCAAGAGCCGTTACTTGAAGGACATCGACATCATCCCCATCAACCTGCCCGGCAAGCCCGCGCCCGCGCCACCCGCCGCCGCGCCTGCGTCGAGCGAATCGGAAGGTCCCGGGGCCATCGCAGTGAACGTGCCGCCGGTGGACAAGTGGAAGTTCAATCTCGACATCAAGACGGACGACCCGTTCTTCATCCGCGGCAACCTCGCCAACGGGGAGGCGCTCGTGGACCTGCACCTGCGCGGCACCGGTGCGCAGCCGCTCCTCGACGGCAACGTGGAGATCAAGAACCTCGTCGCCTCCTTGCCCTTCAGCCGGCTGGAAATCACGGAGGGCAACATCGCCTTCTCGCCCGATCAGCCGCTCAACCCGGTGCTCAACCTGACGGGCGCGTCCACGATCCGCAACTACCTGGTCAACGTCTACATCACCGGCCGCGCCAAGGACCCGAAGATCACGTTCTCCAGCGACCCGCCGCTGGGTCAGGAGCAGATCGTCTCGCTCTTGGCGACGGGCGCGACCACCGACGAACTCGCCGGCGACTCGACCGCGCTGGCGGGCAAGGCGTCGCTGCTCGTCTTGCAGGATCTCTACCGGCGCACGTTCAAGAAAAAGGAGAGCGCCCGCAATGAGCCCAAGGAGACGCTCGCCGACAAGGTGAACCTCGACGTGGGCGCGACCGACCCCGCGACGGGCAAGCAGGAGGTCAGCGCCGGGTTCAAGATCAACGACAAAGTGCAGTTCGTGGCCGACCTGGGCATCCAGGGCGACCTGCGCGGGCGGGTCAAGTACCTGGTGCGCTTCCGCTGATGATGGCGAGACTTTCCAACTTCCCTCCTCCGGCCTCCGTTTCCCTCCGTGCCTCCGTGTTAAAGTTCCACGCCATCCGACTAATTGCGCTTGTCCTGCTCGCCGCATCGCTGAGTTCGTGCGCACTCTTCCGACCTAGACACAAGGAAGGCGCGGCCACCACCACGCGTGCGGGCAACGTCACCGTGGACTTCCAGGGCGTCACCGGCTTCACCGAAAGCGACCTGCGCGATGCCCTCTTCGACCCGCTCGACACCATCCAAAAAGACGGTCTGCGTCCCGCCACAGCCGACGACGTAGCCTTCTTCCTCGAACTCTACTACCGCAAGAACGGCTACAGCTTCGTCAACACGAACTACACCATCCTCAACTCTCAACACCTCGTCCTCAAAGTGGACGAAGGCCCGCTCGTCGTTCTGGGCGACATCCGCTTCACGGGCAACGAACACTACCCGGACACCAAGAACTTCCAGGAGTACATCATCGGACAGACCCGGCAGCGTTTCCCCTCCTCGCGCAAGGACCTGCCCTATGTGGACACCGACGTACAGAAGGGCACCGACCTCGTGCAGCGCTTCTACCTGTCGGAAGGCTACCTCAACGCGCAGGTCGGCACGCCCACGGTCGAGTTCGCTGACGGCCGCACGCGCGCGAACCTGATCGTCCCCATCGCCGAGGGCGGGCGCTACAAGTTCGGCGAGGTCAGCATCGACGGCGAGCTCATCTACCCGCGCGAGCAGGTACGCGGCCTGATCGCCGATCAGATCCCGCTGCCGTACACCCGCCCGAGGGTCGATGCCATGCAGCGCAAGCTGGAGGACTATTACAAGAACCACGGCTACTTCACGGCGCAGGTCACCGTCGAGAGCGACCCGTCGTTGATCGGGGTGAACGGTGGCGCGGTGCCGGCGCACTTCACGGTCAAGCCCGGGCCGCTGTACCACTTCGACGGCGTGCGCGTGGCGGGCACCGACCGACTCAAGCCCGAGTACGTCCGCAACCGCTTGCGCGAGCTCCACGGTAAGGTCTACGATCCCAAGCTGCTCGACGAACTCTACCAGGAACTCATCAAGACCGGACTCTTCGCGCAGTTGAAGGTTGATCCCGTGCCGCAACCCGAGGACGCGACGCTGCGCCTCGACGTGGGCGTCAAGGAAGCTAAGGCGCGCGAGTTTGGCGTGTCGCTGGGTTACGGGACGTTCGAGGGACCCATCATCGGGTTTGAACTCCGCGACCGCGACCTCCTGGGCACCGGCCGGCCGATCTCGCTGAACGTGGATTACTCCACGCGCACACTCAGCGGCGAACTCCTCTACGTCGATCCCCACCTCTTCGAGACCGACAACGAACTGCGCGTGCGCCTCGACGCCCTCCAGCGCGACCTCGACACCTACAAGAAGACCGAGGAAAGCGCGCTGATCCAGCTCTCGCGCACGTTCCAGAAGAAGTATGCGGTTAGCGTGTTCGTGGAGTCCGACCATGTCAAGGACCAGGCGGAGCACGTCCAAGGCTTTAACCTCGGCAAGCCCGACTACACGGCCAACATCGTCGGTGGCACCGCCAGCATCGACCTGCGCGACAACCCGGTGGCTCCCACCAAGGGCCTCATCACCGCCGTGACCGCCGACGTGGCCTCGGACGCGCTCGGCGGAAACATCAACTTCGTGCGCGGCACCTTCCGCCTGACCTACCTCCAGCCCATCGGCAAGAAAGGCCAACTGCTGCTCCTCGGCTACCGGGTGGGCGTCATCAAGCCCTTCGGCGACACGGGCGGCACGTTCCACGTCGAAACCGACGACAACCCGCGTACGCCCGCGGTGGACAAGGGGTCCATGCTGCCCATCGACGAGCGGTTTTTCACGGGCGGCAGCACGAGCGTGCGGTCGTTCACGGAGCGCGACCTCGGGCCGTACGACAAGAACACAGGCTACCCCATCGGCGGACAGGCTTTCACGCTGCTCAATGCGGAGTACCAGTTCCCGGTGCCGAAACTGCCCCCGGACCTCAAGTTTGCGTTGTTCGTAGACGCGGGCAACCTGAAGTCGCGGGCGGAGGAAGTGGGATTTTCTAACCTGCGCTACGCGGTCGGCGCAGGCATCCGCTACAATCTACCCATCGGCCCGCTGCGGCTCGACTACGGCGAGAACCCTGACCCGTACCACCACGGCCGCCACCGCGAACACACGGGGGCGTTCCAGTTCAGCTTCGGGTTGGC
>CAXTQD010000298.1:0-6915 GCA_964246175.1 uncultured Chthoniobacterales bacterium
CGCGTCACCTTCCCCGCGCACAAGCCGTAGGCAATCTGGTCGCCCCACGCCAGCATGGGGCGACCCATGCCTATCAATTCGTTGTGACCCGGGTCGAAAATCCCGGCGTGGGTCCGGTACAGGTATTGGTAATCGTCGTTGATCCCGAACGGCCCGCGCGTGAGCACAGGTCCGTAGGCCCCGAACAACAGGACAACCGCGCCGATGGCAAACCACCATGTCCCCCTCAAAGCTTCCGCCGTCGGAACGCCTCCAACCCGCTGCCGAACAGCCCGTGAATCGCCTTGTCCGGGTCCTGCCCGAGGATTTGGAAGCAATCGTGCGCCCAGCATTGCACGACGTGGTGGTGCGCATCGCGGCCCTCGCCGATTCCAAGCGTCAGCGTATACGGCGCGGGCTTGAGCGGCGGCCAGTCGAACTCCATCGTCGCGTGCCAGTCCCCCGCCTCCGGCAGGTCGACGGCCGCGTCGCGCAACACGAGCGAGTTTTGCCCGCAGACCTGTTGGCCGGTCCCGTCGCGCAGCAGGTAGCCGAAGATCAGGTGCGTGCGCGGTTCGAGCACGCGTACGACAAGGTGGATGACCACGCGTTCGCCCGGCGCGCGTGCGGCGACGGCGTGGCCGGCGGGGTCGGTCACCGCCGCGCGGACGATGCGCAGAGCGCCCTTGCCGCTGAGTTGGTCGTCGGGCAGCGTCTTCCAGGGAATTTCCGTGGGAGGCTCGGGCGCATGTCCGGCTACCGTGCCGACGCCGCTGCGGGCACCCTCGTTGTGGAGGCTTTTCAGGTAACGCTCGATGCCCGGGCCGATGGGTCCGTCGTAGTCCAGTTCGCCGCCGTCGAGGATGAGCAGGCGCGTGCACACGGCGGCGAGTTGCTCGGGCGCGTGGCTGACGATAATCTTCGTCGCCTCCGCGAGCGGCCCACGCAGGAAGTCGTAGCAACGCTGTTGAAAAAAGATGTCCCCCACCGCCATCGCCTCGTCGATGATGAGGATCTCCGGCTTCATCAGCACGAACGACGCGAACGCCAGCCGCAGCACCATGCCACTCGAATACTGCCGCACCGGTCGTTCCATGAACTCGCCGATCTCCGCGAACGCGCAGATTTCCGCGTAGTGCGACAGCACCTCGCGCTGGCTCAGGCCCAGCAGCGTGCCGTGGATGAGGAGGTTTTCCTTGCCGGTGAAGTCCGGGTTGAAGCCCACACCGAGTTCGAGCATGGACTGCACTGTTCCGTGGACCGTGACGGTCCCGCGCGTGGGTCGCAGCACGTCGGAGATGATCTTGAGCATCGTGCTCTTGCCGCTCCCGTTGCGGCCGATGAGCCCGACGCACTCACCGCGGCGGATCTCTAGAGAAACGTCCCGCAGCGCCACGACCTCGTCGGGCCGCGCGTGGGCGGAACGTCCGAGCAGGCGGCCGACCACGGCACGGCCGGCGGAGCCCAGCGTCGCCTGGCCGGCGCGGTAGACCTTCGTGACCCCCTCCAGGCGGATCGCCGCCTTTTCAACGTTCACGCTGGGCGCGGACGGCTTCGCGCGGCGAGAGTTGGGCGAGGAAACCTTGTTTCCAGAAAGCGTGCTGGTAGGCATGGCGCAGGCGGGCGGGATGGACGAGCCGCTCCCAACGCGGCGGCGGCTGGGCGAGCGGACGGGTGGGACTGTGACCGCCAAAGGAATCGCGCGCGGGTAACGCCCCGAGCACAGCGGCCTCCTGCGCGGTCGGCTGGCACAGAACACGGTTGAGCACCGCTTCGAGGTAGCTTGTGCCCGTGCCGGTCCAGTCGAGGAGTTCGCCGGGACGGGCGAGCGCGGCCACGTCGCGCACGAAGTCCACCGCCCGCTCGCGCATCCGCGCGACGAGCGCCCCGTGTGCCAGGCCGTGCTCGGGCTCGGCGTAGACGGGCGTCATCCGGCCGTCCGCGCCTTCCCGCAGGCCGACAACCGTGCCGTGCGGCGCGCCGAAGAACGCCTCAATGATCTCCACGGACTCCGCGACGAGGCGTTGGCGGGACGACGGTTGGTCGAGGTGGAAGAAAAAGGAGGACAGCTTGCAACCCGTGTCGATGGCGAGCTGCGCGAAGTGCCAGGTGGCGAAGTAGAACGCCCGCAGCGCGGGGGCCGGTCGACGCTCGGCGTTGGCGCGCAGGTTGAGCAGCGTCTGGAGCGCGCGCGCCGACGACGCCTGCCAGCCGAGGTCCACGACGGCCATGCGGTCCGCGTGCGCCCCGTCGAAGCCGATTTCGCTGAAATACCGCTCCAGCCGGGTGCGTTCGTCGGCGGCGTGGGCGAGCAGGCGCGGCGCGAGACCCGTGAAGAGCCGGTGCATCGCCACATGGTCCCGTTCCGAACGGAACACCCCACCCGCCGTCGTAACGGCCTCGTCCAGCGACGCGAAACCGGCGCGCCGGACCTCGTCGGCGAACTCCTCGGGCTCCAATCCGAGCCGGGTAAAGAAGTGCCGCACCTGCAAGCCCGGGTTGGGCGTGAGCAGGAAGGGCATCGCCGTATGGTCGAGCGCCGTGATCCCCGGCACGTTGAGCAGCCGACGCGAGGCCACCATCTCGACGGCCTCCACGCCGTAGTCCGCACGCGCGGAGAGGATGTCGCACGCTTGGCGCAGGTAGTACCCGTCGCGCGCCAGGAAGAACAGGTGGTCGCGCCGCTCGCGCCGGGCGTTGACCAGGAGCCAGTGCAGGAACGTGAAATAGATCGGCCCACCGACTTCGTAGCCGAGGCGTTCCCACCACGCCCCGTCGCCGGGTTCAGCCGCGGCGGCCGTGACCCGCGCGCGGCGGACCAGTCCGGTGCAAAGCGAGGACAGAAGATCGTCCTCGGCGACCGGCGCGGATTGGCCGTTGGTGGACTGGTCCACAAGGGGGCGCTCGTCGGACGGGTTCCAGTGCAGCGTGCGCAGGCCGTGCTGGCGGGCGCGTTCCACGTCGGAATGGAAGTTGTCGCCGACGTGGACCACGTCCGCGGGCGCGACGCCGAGTTCCTGCAGGAGAGTACCGAAGAGCCCGCCGCCATGCTTGCTGACGCCGCGTTCGGCCGAGAGGTAGAGCGCGCCCTTGTCCACGCCGTAGCCGACACGCCGGAGTGCGTCCACGATGAACTCACGCGGCAGGTACATGTCCGACACGAAGACCACCCGCGTGCCGGCGTGTTCGGCCGCGGCGGCGGCGGCGAGAATCGCCGGGTCTGCGTACAGGAGCGCGGTCTCGACCTCTGCCGCGACCGCGGCCAACCGGGCGGGGTAGACGGCCGGGTCCACACCCGCCTGCCGACAAAACTCGTCGTAGATATCCCACAGGTTGACCTCCTCGTGCCCGGCCTCGCGGTGTTGGCGCGCGCGGGCGGCACGTTCGGCGGACGCGCGCAGGAGGGCGACGGGCAGTTCGTCGTCCGCACCGAGCACCCGGCGCACTCCCGGGGCGATGAGGTGGAAGGCATCGGTCGGCTGCCGCACGACCCGCCGCAACGCCGTGTCGAACACGTCGAGCGACAAGACCTTCGGCGCGGGCTCCCGTCCGCCGAAGAGCGCCGCGAGCGCCGCCCGGCAGCCGGGTTCCACCACTTCCGACCGCGCAGGCAGGGCGTGCGCGGCGACGTGGCGGAGGGTGGGTTGCACCTTGCGCTTGGCGAGGCCAAGCGTCTCCTTGAGCCGCCGGTTGCGCGTGAGGAACCACTGCCAGAGCAGCAGGCGCGACTGAACCTTGCGCGTCTCGTGGATGGAATGGTCGGTCAGCCGGCGTACCCCCTCGATGGCGTCGGCCTGGTCGCGCGCGGAGAGCGCGGTGTTCATCAGGTAGCCCAAACCGGTCTTGCCGGTGCGCAGATCCTCGCGCAGGTAGTGGTTGCGCAGGGCGACAGTCTTACGGTGGTGCTCGTCGAGCGCATCGGTGACCGTGTTCGCGTAAATCGTCCCGCCGGATTGATGACGCCAATGGTAGTTCGCCAGCCGACGGTCGATGACGCCGATCTCGTATTGCGAGAGGAAGCGCAGGTTGAAGTCCCAGTCGCCCACGACCGTGAACCGTTCCTCGAACGGCCCCAGCCGCTCGTGGGTCGCCCGCCGGTAGACGAACGCGATCGGCGCGAACGGGTTCTCCGACGCCGCCTTGAACAGCCCGACGGCACGAATCGGCAGGTAATGCTCGCGCCCGCATTCGTGGACGGTGCCATCGCCGTTGAACTCTTCCAGGATGCGCGTCGTCTGCGTCGCCACCCCTTGCACGAGGCTGTCCGGCCCCTCGGCGTCGAGGAACTCCACGCACGCGCGCAGGAAGTCGCGCTCCCACGAATCGTCGTCGTCGTGGATGACGACGTAAGGGCCCGCCGCCGCCTGGAGGCCGCGGTTGGAGGCGTTTTGCATCCCGAGGCTCTCCGGGTGGTGGATGAGTTCCACCCGGCCCGCGTAACGCGCGGCGTGCTCGGCGACGAGGAGGGCAATGACGTGCGGGTTGCCGCCGTCGTTGACGATGACGTGCAGCCAGTCCGCGAAGCTCTGTGCGAGCACCGACTCGACGCAGCGACGCAGCAGCAGCGGACGATCCTTCGTGCGCGTGATGACGGTCACGCGCGCACGCCGCCGGGCGTCAGGATTCGCGATCACGAGGGGCATACAGAAGGCGGGTACTCGGCCGCCGCCCAACGCAAGGCTCTGTCACTTCTCAATGATCTGGCCGGTCGAAAAATCGTAGAAGTAGCGCACCCCATCCGTGTTGTAGCGGCCAGGATTGTTCGGGTCCGGGTAGTAGTAAAGGAACGTCTTCAACTTGAAGTCGTACAGGTACGGGAACGGGAGGCCGGGCGAGGTGTAGAAGAACGAGTTGCTGGCGAAGTCGTAGAGGTACACGCCGGCGTTGCCGTCCTGCGCGTCGATCACGTACTCGTAGCCGAGGTCCTGATGGTAGATGTAGCTCGGGTCACTCAGGTACGAGTAGTAGCCGAACGGGTTACCCGTCCCGGAAAAAGCCAGGTAGTAAATGCTGTCGCCTAGAGCCACTTCCCCGCGGAAGAAGTCCGGCGCAGGCTGCCGCAGGACTGAATTGACGAAGACGAAGTTGCTCATTTTGAAGCTGCCGCCAGTGTAGTTGATGGTCGGAAGCTGATCGAAGGGCGAACCGGCATCGACGACCTTCAAGGCCGCGATGGCGTCCACGACGGCTTGGCTGGCGTCGTCGCGGATGTGTCCGAAGACGGTGAACCCGCCGTTCTCGGTGTTCAGGAGGGAAGAGTTGTCCGCCAGGTTGAAAAACCACTGGCTGGTGGCGCTATTCGGATCGTTGCCGACCTTCGCCATAGCGATGGTACCGCGCACGTTCGAGTAGTGAGGTTCATTAACTACGGGCGACTGCGTGGGCACGTCCGAAACCTGGTTGCCGTTGGTGATGTAGTACCCGCCGCCTTGGAGAACGAACCCGGGGGCGGAGCGATGGACGATGCTGCCCGTGTAGTTGCCCCGGTCCACGTAGCCCAGAAAGTTGGCGGCCGTGTTGGGCGTGTAGTCCGTGTAGAGCTGCACGTCGATGTCTCCCAGCGTGGTGTGGAAGCGCACAACCGTAAGGTCGGAGTCGGCGGCGGCGGTGCTGATCGCTGCCGCGGAGCACAGGCAGAGAAGGGCGAGCAGTTTTTTCATGGAACGCGGGAAGGAAGTGTTTGAGAGGTAGCGAGTCAGCGCCGGAGACGCGGCGGATGGGTCACCGGGCCTTTGTCACGCCGTTGAACGGCCGGGAATATGCGGCGAGCGGGCTGCCGATGCAAGCCGGGAACGCGGGCGCGCGGGAGGGCAAGATCACCCCGTGCCGAGCGGACGCACGCGGAATCCGGCCTTCTCGATGAGCCAGGGGACGTTACGCACGGTCACGCGGTCCTTCTCACGTTCGACCTCGTTCAGGATTTCCCAGGGAACGAGGAGCGGATGGTGCTTGCGGGCGTTGTCGCGCATGGGGCCGTAGGTCCATCCCTGGCGCTGGCGGTCGGCGGCCCAGCGGTCGTGTTCGTGGACGGCCATCGCCTCGATCTGCTCGGGGGTGAGCGCGATTCCGGACGGCGGGAGGCCGTGGCCGGGGGCGAGTTCGTAGCCGAGAACGCGCAGCTTGTTGGGGATGTCGGCGGCCTGGGCGTAGTTGGCTTGGCGCAGGTCGGTGGCGAGTTCGGCCCACGGGCGGAGCGCGCCGTTGGCTCCGGGAGGCTGCTCGCCGCGCCGGATGGCAGCCTCGACGTAGTCCTCGTGGATGGCCTGGGCGAGTTCTTCCACGGCGAAGACCTTGTCCGGCACGAGCCGGTAGATGCGGAAGCGGCCCGGGTAGCCCTTGGCGAGGGGCATGCTGCCGGCGTATTCACACAGGAATCCGCGCGTGGCGTCCCCAGCACGACGTGCCCCTTCGGCGGCGGTCTCGGCCAGGGCGGCAAACTCCTCGCTGGCGAAGACCTCACCCGGGGTTGCCACCGGCTCGATGCGCGCCGCCCGGCTGACGTGGACCCCGGTAAAACCAAGCTGGCGGATGACCGGGTTGTAGTGCATGAACACCGGCCCCGCGTGCAGGCCGATCCGGATGTCGAGCGGGCACTTCGTGACCGTGCCGTCGGCCGCGGTTTCCTCGTAGTAGAGCCCCCTCGCCAACCAGTCGTTGCGGCCGTCGTGGATAAGCTGGGCAAGCTCCAACGCGAAGCAGCCCGCGTCGTGCGCGTAGTCGAACACCGCGTACAACGCGTCTCCCCAGGTGTTGACGTGCAGCGGCGCATAACGGCTTTCCGAGACCACGCGCGAGAGCCGCGCCAGGAAGACGTTGACGAACTCCGGGATCACCGACTCGTTGAGCTTGCTGTAGCCGACGATGTCCGCGAAGAGCATCGTCTTCACTTCCTGCCGGAAGATGGCGTGTTCGCACCGCGGCGCAGGCGTTCCCACG
>CAXTQD010000299.1:0-6908 GCA_964246175.1 uncultured Chthoniobacterales bacterium
CCCCCCAGGTCGTCAACCCCGGCCCGCCGCGCGAGTACATTATCCTCACCGGCGGCCCTTCGCTGACCATCTGGGAAAAGTACAAGACTTCGCCGCACGACCAGTTCTGGGGCAGTTTCACGCGCGCCTCGCGCACCCGCTTCCAGCAACTCCAGAAGGAAATCGGCAACGACCCCAACGCACTCTACACCTGGCTCGTCTTCGTCGACGGCTACAAGACCCGCGCCGCGCAGGACCACGAGGACCTCGTCGGCAACCTCAACAGCGTGCGCGACAAGTACCACCTCCACATGGTCCCGGTCACCAACGGTTTGCAGGTCATCGACTACCTCAACAACGGCCAGGATCGCAACCGCATCAAGATCGCCGACTTCGAGTACTTCGGCCATTCCAACCGCTGCTGCTTCATGTTCGACTACAGCTCAAACATCGACAGCGCCTCCAAGAACTTCCTCCACGAGGACCAACTCCAGCTTCTGCACCGCAACCTTTTCATGCGCAATGCGTTCGTGAAAAGCTGGGGTTGCCACACCGGCGAGGAGATGAGCGAAAAGTGGAAAACCGCCACCGGCACGCCGATGATCGGAGCCATCGGGCGCACCGATTATTCGTCGCGCGACGAGGCGCTCAATGGGATCATCCCCGTGCTCAGTTCCGAAGGCGGCAAGTGGGTGCAGTGACACGGAGAGCGTGCTTGCCATGGACATCCGCGGCCGGATGATCGCTTTCGGGACGTTCGGAGTCGTCCTCAACGGAGTCCTCTACTTCCTTGGCGTCTGGATGCCGGTCCTGCTGTTCGCGGGCGTCGGGCTGTTGTTTGTCGCGTTGGTGTGCATGTCGTCGGATGATTCCACGAACATCTAGCAGTGGGCACACGCACGTATGGTGATCCCTTTGTTCCTCCTGATTGCCGTCCCGGCCTTAGCGAGGCTCGCCACAAAGTGGTGGCTCGACCGTCAATGAGGACCGGGTCGTCTTGCGCGCGTTTTTACTTCTGCGCCATCCCGTTTTACTCTTTTTGGGAACAATATGAATTTTGAGCAGCTTGAGGCCGTTTACCACCAGTCCTTCTTCGACCTGATCCAGCAGGCGCGCGCCGTCCACGAGGCCCATTGGCCCGCGCAGAAGGACGAAATGCAGCTTTGCACGCTGCTGAGCATCAAGACGGGCGGTTGCAGCGAGGACTGCGGGTACTGCGCGCAGAGCGCCCACTACTCGACGGGCGTCAAAAGCGAGCGCCTCATGGAATCCGACCAGGTGCTCGCCGCGGCCCGGCGCGCCAAGGAAAACGGCTCGACGCGCTTTTGCATGGGTGCCGCGTGGCGCGGGGTACGCGCGGGCGAAAAGAAGTTCGACCAAGTGCTCGGCCTCGTGCGCGAGGTCTCCCAACTCGGCATGGAGGTCTGCGTCACCCTCGGCCAACTCTCGGACACCGAGGCCATGCTGCTCAAGGAAGCGGGCGTCACCGCCTACAACCACAACATCGACACCTCGCCCGAGCATTACCCGAACATCGTCTCCACGCACACCTTCCAGGACCGTCTGAACACCATTCGCGCCGTCCAGGGCAGCGGCATGGCGCTGTGCTGCGGCGGCATCCTCGGTTTAGGCGAGACGGCGCAAGACAGGCTGCGCATGTTGGAGGTCCTCGCCAACCTCGACCCCGCCCCCGAGAGCGTGCCCATCAACTGCCTGATGGCCATGCCCGGCACACCGTTGGAAGATGCGCCGCCGGTGGACATCTTCGACCTCGTGCGCCTGATCGCCACGGCCCGAATCGCCCTGCCCCGCGCCCGCGTGCGGCTGTCGGCCGGGCGCACCCGCCTGAGTCCCGAGGGGCAGGCGCTGTGCTTCTTCGCCGGAGCCAATTCCGTCTTTTACGGGGACAAGCTGCTCACCGCCGCCAACCCCGCCGCCCGCGCCGATTTGGCGCTCCTGCGCGCGCTCGACCTGCGCCCGAGCACCCTCCCAGCGGAAGCAACGCAAGATTTGGCTACTACCGCCGAAAGTCGTTGACACCACCGAGGCCGACATCCCAGACTGCCGTCGCCCCATGAAACAAGTTCTCCCTCTCCTTCTCTGCTACCTTCTGATGACTTCGCAGGTCTTTGCCATCAGTGGCGGCCCGACTTACGGCGGAGGAGGGATCAGCCCGGTTGGCACCTATTCCGGTCTGATCCAGGTCAATCAGGAGTTCAACAACACGAATGTTGCCAACCAACCGGCAGGTCCTGTCGCTCTGCCCAACGCCATCGGTTTGTTCTCGCTGGGTGTACCGACGACCAGCGTGGCGCAGGGTGCCGCCTTGATGTTTGTCGAAGGCGTGGTGTTCACCGGCACCATCTCCGCTTCGGTCAATCCTGATACCGACCAGCTCAGCGGCATCATCAACACCACCTACCAATATACTCTGGCCATCCCCAACGGGGACGGCACCACCACATCGGAGTCGATCACCGCGCAGGCCAACGGCCAAGTCACCGCCAAGATTGCTGGCACCCGTCAAGGCTCGCAGTCTAGCGCGTCCATCACGGGCAGCTCCACCATCCAGGTAGCGAACGGTGGGGTGAGCACGGCAAATGGGTTCGGGTTCACCGTCAACCGCACCCTCTCCTGCAAGATCACTGGCTTCCGTCAATCAACTACCTTCACTGCGGTGACATCTCTGACGACCACCTGACGACTAGAGCCAGAAGCTGTTGAAGCTCCGACCGGAGCCGGGGTGAGAGCACGGACGTGGCGCAAGTCTCGTCCGTGTTTTTGCTTGCGCCCTAGAGTTCGTGCCCTTCCCCTTCTCCACCTGTTGGGGTCTTATTTTTCGTGGCTCTTCCCTCCGCTCGCACTGCTTCGAACCACGAAGCGTTTACCTTGATGGAACTGATGGCCGTGCTGATTGTGATCAGCATCCTCGTCGTGATCACCGCGCCCGGGATCAGTTACCTGCGCGCCCGTTCGCAGAAGGTACAGTGCCTTGCCAATCTTCGGTCGTTACACGTTGCCACCGGTTCATACATCCAGGACAATCACCAGTGGCCGCAGATCACCGTTGCCACCCCCGGCGACCCGGCGAACGCGCGTGCTTGGATCAGCGCCCTGCAACCTTATGGACTAGCTCAGATCAATTGGGTATGCCCAGCCATCCAACAGGCGCTCGGGTCACCAGACTTGACCAACCCGGACAACGCCCGAATCGACTACTACGCCACCCCCTTCGATACACGGGAACGTTCTCCGTTCCAATATTCCAGGCAGCCTTGGTTCATCGAGACTGCTGACATGCACGGCAACGGTCAGGAAATCGTTTTTCCGGACGGCCATATCGAGGAAGCCGGTGACCTGATCCGTTCGGCTCAAGGCAAGCATTGAACGAAGGCGGCACGTCCGTTGACGGAGAGCGAAGGGATGGTGCTTTCCTTGTTATCAAATTGCACGGTTTGAACTGCCCATAATCGCCCGCGATTTTCCCTTCCCCCCCCCGCGGGGCTCCACTACCATCAGCCGCCACATCATCCGCAACCTCCTCCTTTTCCTCTCGCACCCGTGAACATCCTCGTCGCCAAGAACGGTTCCCAACTCGGCCCCTTCTCCGAAGCCGACATCCGCACCAAGCTCGCCTCGGGCGAGTTCGCGCCCACCGACTTTGCCTGGAAGGAGGGGATGGCTTCCTGGTCGCCGCTCTCGCAAATGTTTGGCGACGCACCCGCGACGGGAGGTTCGCTGGCGGCCGCAGTTGATCCGGCGCCTTCCGCCTACGCGCCGCAGCCCTACAACGCCCCGCAGCAGGGCCAGTACAGCGCGCCGCAGACGTACAACTCTCCTTACCCTGCGGCGTACCAGCCGGGCATGATGCCCGTTGGCGCGGTGGGAACGCCGGGGGGCTACGCCGGGTTCTGGCTGCGCGCCGGCGCAGCGATCATCGACATCATCATCGTCCTCATCATCAACTTCATCGTCGGCTTTATCTTCGGGATCGTGCTCGGGGCGGTCGGTATGCGCAACGCGGCGGGTACGGTGGGCTTCCTGATCGGCGTCGCCGACAACCTGATCTACTTCTCGCTGTTGGAAAGCTCCGTCAACCAGGCCACCGTCGGCAAGATGGCGCTGGGCCTGAAGGTCACCGACCTCAACGGCAACCGCATCTCGCTCGGCAAGGCGCTCGGCCGCACCCTCAGCAAGTACGTCTCGGCGTTCATCCTGTTCATCGGCTACATCATGGCAGGCTTCACCGAGCGTAAGCAGGCGCTGCACGACATGATGGTCGGCACGCTGGTGTTCAAGAAGTAGCGGCGACGCGCGCAAGCCGGCGGGCGACGGACGTTCCAGCAGGGATGAGGGGACCACTCGCCGCCGCGCTGACGCTCTGGCTGTTCTTGACGCCCGGCCCGGCCGTCCGCGCGCAGACCGTGTCGGCCGACAAGCAGGGCAACATCTGGTTCACCGGCGCGGCCGGCCGGCGGGTCCGCCTGACGACCGACGGCAAGAACTCCGACCCGGCTCTCTCGCCCGACAAACGCCGGATCGCCTACGTCCACGAGACGGCGGGCAAGGCGATCTCCACGGGCAGCGGCGCCGCCGCGCCGCCCCAACAGCGCGGGATGGACATAGACCGCCAGCCCCCCGCAACGCACGTGCGCCCTGCCGACGCCCGGAAGGTCGAGGACATCCTGGCCGGGTTCTCGTCGCCGGCGTGGTCGCCCGACGGCCGGACGCTCTACTTCGCCGGCGCGGCCTACGCGACGAGCGGGGCGATCCACGCGTACGACTTCGGGACGAAGCGGGTGCGCTTCTTCCTGCCCGGCAATGACCCGCAGGTCGTGCCCACCGGCGAGTACAAGGGAGACCTGCTCGTCATGCAACACCGCTACGTTCTGGGTGGCGGGTCGTACGACTGGTACTGGCTCTTCACACCTGCCGGCAAGGAGGTCGGCCCGGTGGGCGAGACGACGGACGGGTTCCGCGCGATGTATTTCGAGGCGAGATGAGCCTCACGGCGCAGCCGGACCGGTTAGCGCGCACTGCCGCAGAGCGTGGTCGACGAGCACCAGCGCCGCCATCGCCTCCACCATCGGCACGGCGCGCGGCAGCACGCACGGGTCGTGCCGTCCGCGGGCGGCAAGTTCAGTGTCCTCACCGGTGGTGGTGACAGTCCGCTGGGCCTGCGCGATGGTCGCCGTCGGCTTGAAGGCGACGCGGAAGATAATGTCCTCGCCGTTGGAGATGCCGCCCTGCACGCCGCCGGAGCGGTTGGTCGTCGTGCGCACGCGGCCTTCGCGCATCTCGAAGGCATCGTTGTGCTCGCTGCCGGTCATGCCCGCCGCCGCGAACCCGCTGCCGATCTCGAAGCCCTTCGTCGCTGGCAGGCTGAGCATCGCCTTGGCAAGGTCTGCCTCCAACCGGTCGAACACCGGTTCGCCCAATCCCGGCGGTACCCCGCGCACGACGCACTCAATGATCCCGCCCACCGAGTCGCCGCGCGCGCGGACTGCTTTGATGAGCGTCGCCATCTCGGCGGCTGTCTCCGGGTCGGGGCAGCGCACGGGGTTACTCTCGACCTCCGCGAATTGCACCGCCGCCGGGTCATCGATGCGGGCTTCGAGCCCGTGGATTTGCCGGACGTAGGCAACGATCTCCAACCCGGGACAGAGTTGAGCGAGCGCCAGCTTGGCGACGGCGCCGGCGGCGACGCGCCCGACCGTCTCCCGCGCGCTGGAACGCCCCCCGCCCTGCCAGTTGCGCACGCCGTACTTGGCCTCGTAGGTGTAGTCGGCGTGGCTGGGGCGGAAAGCCGTTTCCATCTCGGAATACGCCTCCGGCCGGGCGTCCTCGTTGCCGACGAGCACGGCGATGGGCGTGCCCAAGGTCACACCGTTGAACACGCCCGAGAGAACCCGGCAGGTATCGGACTCCTTGCGGGGGGTGACAAGATCGCTTTGTCCCGGGCGGCGGCGGTCGAGGTCGCGCTGGATGTCGGCCTCGGTGAGCGGCAGCCGCGGCGGGCAGCCATCGATCACCACGCCGACGCCGCCGCCGTGGCTCTCGCCGAAGGTGCTGACACGGAACAGGACGCCAAAGACGCTGGACATGCACCCAACATGCCGGAGACCGGCGGGCGGTTGAAGAGGGAAATTGCGAACGTCCCGTCGCAATTTTCCTGCCGGGGTCGTTGGCGCGATGAACCAGTGCGTGCAAAGGTGGAAACCCGCCCGATGCCCGTTTTCCTCCGTTCACCCTACCTCCGCGAGGCCCGCGCGACGTTCGCGCTCGCCTTGCCCATGACCACCGGGCAGCTCGGTCAGATGCTCCTGGGCTTCTCCGACAGCCTCATGATCGGGCGCGTCGGCGTCGTGCCGCTGGCGGCGTGCGGGTTCGCCAACGGCCTGCTGAGCATCCTCTTCGTCACCGGCTTGGGCCTGGTCGCCGCGGTGTCCATCCTCACGGCGCAAGCCCAGGGGGCGCACCGACCGCGCGACGCCGGCGAGACGCTCCGCCACGGCCTCGCCATCGCCCTCGGCGCAGGGGTCGGGCTAGTGGCGTTGATCTATGGGGGCCTTCCGTTCCTCCCGGTGTTCGGCGCACCGGCCGACGTGACGGCGCAGGCGCGGCCGTTCCTGGTGATCGTCGGCTGGTCGCTGGTGCCGGCGCTCTGCTGGCAATGCCTGAAGGCATACTGCGAGGCGCTTTCCCGTCCCGGACTGCCCACGGCGGCGATGCTCGCGGCCGTCGTGCTCAACGTGTTCCTGAGTTGGGTGCTCATCTACGGGCACCTCGGCGCGCCGGCGCTCGGGCTAGCGGGCGCGGCGTGGGCGACGTTCACCACGCGGGTAATCCTGCTCGCCGGCACGTTCGCGCTCGTCCCACCACTCGCGAAAGGTCTGTTGCGGCAGCGCCCGCAGGTCGCGGAACTGCGT
>CAXTQD010000300.1:0-6840 GCA_964246175.1 uncultured Chthoniobacterales bacterium
GGGCGGACGGCGGCCAGGCAGCGGCGACGGCTCCTGGAGAACTACCGCGCGCGCATGAGCGAACGGCAGGCGGCGTTGAGCGAGGCGGTGGCGGGGTTGGTGCGGCAAGCGGCGGAGGTGTTTTACCAGCGGCTCGCGCTGGTGTACGCGCCGCTGGCGGCTTATTGCGAGGAACGGGAGACCACCCACGAGCCGCTGCTCCAACGGGTCACGGCACTGGACCGAACTTTCGAGGGGATCGCGGCGCGGCTGTGAACAGGCAGCCTGGCGGCGCGGCGTCGCGCGGCCAAATTTTGCTTTTTACTTTGCCCGCCGCTTCCCGGATGGTGTGCGCGCCCCCATGCTCGAAGGCGAAGTCACTCCCCTCACCTCGGTTGCCCCGACCCCCGCGCCGCGGAGCAAACGGGCCGTGTTCCTCCGGCGGCTGAGCAGCGCCGTCGCGCTTTGGGCACTCCTGCTCGCCGTCTTGCTGGCAGGTCAGCCCATCGGTTACTTCGTGCTCGTGGCCGGGTTCGGCCTGGGCGGGTTGTGGGAGTTCTACGGGATGCTCGACCACCGCGGGCTGCCCAACTACCGCGTCTTCGGCCTGATCTGTGCGACCGTGTTTTTGGTGGGCAGTTCCTACCTGTGGTATCGCGCGAGCACGTTCCCCGACACCCCGACGCACCACACGATCTCGGCCAACAACTTCGAGATCGGCGGCCTCCTGATCTTCCTGCTCGGCGTGTTCGGCCGGCAATTCTTCACGCACTCCAGCCGCGACATCCCGCCGCTGGAAACGATGGCCTACACCGTCTTCGGACTGTTCTACGTGCCGTGGCTCTTCAACTGCATCACGAAGGTGATCTACGTGGTCCCGCGCATTGACGGGGCGCTGGTCGGGCAGTTTTACGTGCTCTATTTGATTGCCGTGTCGAAGTTCAGCGACATGGGAGCATACCTCGTGGGTAGCCTGATCGGCCGGCACAAGATGGTGCCGCACATCAGCCCGGCGAAAACCTGGGAAGGCTTCGGCGGGGCACTGGCATTTTCGCTACTGGCGAGCTACGGGCTGCGTGCGCTCATGCCGGTCAAGCTCGGGTTGCTCAACGGCGTCGATTGTTTTGTGCTGGGCCTGACGCTCAGCATCGTGGCGGTGATCGGCGATCTGGCCGAGTCCATCCTCAAGCGCAGCACGGGGGTGAAGGACTCCGGCCGGCTGTTGCCGGGTATCGGAGGCGTGCTGGACCTCATCGACAGCCTGCTATTTACCGCTCCCGTGCTGTACTTCTACCTGTGCTACCTCCTGCGCCACGCATGAACCAGCGCCGTCTCATCGTTCTCGGGGCCACCGGCTCCATCGGTCAGAGCGCCGCCAAGGTCGCCGCCGACCTGCCCGACCGCGTGGCACTCGTCGGCCTCGCCGCCCACCGCAACGCCGCCGGCCTCGCGGAACAGGCCAATCGGTTCCGCCCGGAGGCGCTCTGTCTCGTCGATGAATCCAAGGCCGACGAACTCCGCGCCGCCCTCGCGCCCGGCTACCGGCCGCGGCTGCTCCTCGGCGAGGACGGACTGGTCGAACTTGCCGTTTCGTGCGCCGCCGACATGGTCCTCGTCGCCATCGTGGGCACGGGCGGGCTTCGTCCCGCGCTGGCGGCCATCGAGGCCGGGCGCGACCTCGCTGTGGCGAGCAAGGAGATCCTCGTTATGGCCGGCGAGACGGTCATGCGGACTGCCGCCGACAAAGGGGTGCGCGTCCTCCCCGTGGACAGCGAGCACAACGCCATCTTCCAATGTCTCGAAGGCCGCGACCCCGCGACCGTGCGCCGGCTGATCCTCACCGCCTCTGGCGGCCCCTTCCGGCAGGCCACGCGCGAAACCATCGCCGCCGCCACGCCCGCGCAGGCCCTCAAACATCCCACCTGGGACATGGGCCGCAAGATTTCGGTCGACTCGGCCACCCTCTTCAACAAGGGCTTGGAAATGATCGAGGCGCGCTGGCTCTTTGACGTGCCGATGTCGCAGGTGGACGTGGTCGTCCACCCGCAGAGCATCGTGCACTCCATGGTGGAGTTTGTGGACAGCTCGGTCCTGGCGCAGTTGAGCCACTCGGACATGTGCTTCCCGATCCAGTACGCCGTGACGTGGCCCGACCGCGTCGCCAACCGGCTGCCGCCGCTGGACTTCGCCACCCTGCGCGCGCTAGAGTTCGAACCGCCGCGCACGGCTGACTTCCCCGCGCTGGACCTCGCCCGCACCGCCGGGGAACGTGGCGGCACGCTGCCCGCCGTGCTCAACGCCGCCAACGAAGTCGCCGTGGCCGCGTTTCTCGACGGCCGGCTGTCGTTCCCCGGGATCTGGGAAACCGTTGGCCGGGTGATGGAGCGGCACGGGTGCGTTGCGGACCCCGATCTGCCTGCTATATTGACAGCGGACGCCGACGCCCGCCGCGAGGCTGCCGCCCTGATCCCTTAAAAGAAGCCCGCTGCCCCTCCGCCGCGCCCGTCGCAATGGACAAAGTCGCCGCCGTTCCGTACTTCCTGCTCGTCGTGTTGGAAGTCATCCTGATTTTCAACCTGCTTATCGTGGTTCACGAGCTGGGCCACTTCCTGGCCGCGCGCTGGCGCGGCTTGGTGGTCGAGCAGTTCGCGGTGTGGTTCGGCAAACCGATCTGGAAGCGCACGTACAACGGCGTCGTTTACAGTTTGGGTTCGATCCCATTCGGCGGGTTCGTCAAACTGCCGCAGATGGCGCCGATGGAGTCCATTGAGGGCGAGAGCGACACGCCACGCGAGCAGTTGCCGCCCGTCACACCAATAGATAAGATCATCGTCGCCTTCGCGGGACCGCTGTTCTCCATGGGCTTGGCGTGCGTGTTTGCGGTGATCGTCTGGGCCGTGCAGCGTCCGCTGACGCAGGCCGAGTTGAGCACGACGGTTGGCTATGTCGATTCCGACGGCCCGGCCGCCTTGGCGAAGTCCGATGCCGGCCCCGATGTGGTCGGCCTGCGGCCGGGCGATCACGTGCTCGAAGTCGATCACCATCCTGTCACACGCTTCGGCGGCATGAACGGCAGCATCGTTTGGTACGTGGCGCGCAGCGAGGGTGATACGATTCCCTTCAAGGTCCAGCGTGGGGATAAGACCATCGAGTTCTACCCCCGGATCGATCCCGACGCGGCGGACAAAGACAACGGCGGCTGGTTCCACCGCCGCCCCTTGCGTCAAGTGGGCATCCTGCCGGCGGTGGATGCTATCGTCGGTGCGGTGACGCCGGACAGCCCCGCTGCGGCTGCCGGCTTGCAGAAGGGGGACGTGGTCACCGCGGTCAACGGCCAAGATATCCATCACTTCATCGCCATCGACATGCAGGAACTGGCTTCCTTCAACAAGCCGATTGATCTCACGGTCCAGCGCGGAGACGAGACGCTGCACAAGACTTTGCCCCCGATGCCGTTGCGCGTCAGTGGGGTCAGCCCCGGCGGCCCGGCTGAAAGGGAGGGCGGCCTGCGCAAAGACGATGCTATCCTCGCCGTGGACGACGAGGTGCCCACCAGCCTCACAGACTTCCGGGCGATCCTCACGCGCCACGTCGGCCAACCGGTGACACTGAAGGTTTCGCGCAATCACGGCAGCCCGCAAACCGTCCAGATTACCCCGCTGATCCCCAAGGACCAAACTCAGGCAGCCATCGGCATCACGCCTGATCCGGCTGACGGCATCTCGTGGCTGGAAGGCGGCCGGATGAAGAATGTTTCTGAGCCTCCTAGCGAACAGATCGCCACGAGCGTGATGAGCATCGTCAACACCGTCGGGGCGGTGATCGCGCCGAAGTCGAGCATCAAGCTCCAGCATCTCGGCGGCCCGGTGATGATCGCCCAGACGTACTACAACCTGCTCACCAGCGAGCACGGCTGGCGGTTGGCGCTGTGGTTCAGCGTCGTGCTCAACGTGAACCTCGCCTTGCTGAACCTCCTGCCCGTGCCGCTCTTCGACGGCGGACACATCCTGATGGGCCTCATCGAGATGGTCCGGCGCAAGCCGATCAGTATCCGCGTGCTGGAAATGATCCAGGTGTCGTGCTTCGTCGTGGTGGTCGGCTACATGCTCTACATCACGTCGTATGACCTCGTGGGCTTGTTCTCCGGCGAGGGAGGGCGGCGCAACGTGGAGTTCCGCACACCTGCCGCCAGCCCCGCGCCCGCCTCGCCGGCCAAGTGATGTCTGCCGCCGTTGCCATGAATCCCGTCCTGCGTTTGCAAACCTCCGGTCCTGTCCGCCGTCGGCACACCCGTGTCGTGATGGTCGGCGGCGTCGCCATCGGTGGCGATAACCCGGTGCGTGTCCAGTCGATGATCACCTGCGACACGATGGACACCGCCTCCAGCGTGCAGCAGACCCTCGATCTCGCGGGTGTCGGCTGCGAAATCGTGCGGATCACGGCGCCCACGGTCAAAGACGCGCGTAACCTTGAACTCATCAAAGCCGAGTTGCGCGCCGGCGGCTGCGACGTGCCGATCGTGGCCGACATCCATTTCAAGCCCGAGGCAGCGATGGAAGCCGCCAAGTGGGTGGAGAAGGTGCGCGTGAACCCGGGCAACTTCGCGGACAGCAAAAAGTTCGCCGTCAAGGAATACACCGACGAGCAGTACGCCGCCGAGTTGGAGCGCATCCGCGAGCGGTTCACGCCGCTGGTGCGGCTTTGTAAGGAACGCGGCATCTCCATTCGCATCGGCACGAACCACGGCTCGCTCAGCGACCGCATCATGAACCGCTACGGCGACACGCCGTTGGGCATGGTCGAGAGCGCGCTGGAGTTTGCCCGCATTGCGCGCGACCTGGATTTCCACGACTTCCTTTTTTCGATGAAGTCGAGCAACCCGAAGGTGATGATCAACGCCTACCGGTTGCTCGCCGACCGCCTCGAACGCGAGGGACCGGACTGGAACTACCCGCTGCACTTGGGCGTCACGGAGGCCGGCGACGGTGAGGACGGCCGCATCAAGAGCGCCATCGGCATCGGCTCGCTGTTACGCGACGGCATCGGGGACACGATCCGGGTATCGCTGACCGAGGACAGCGTCCACGAAATCCCGGTGGCCCGTGCACTGGTGAAGCTCTTCGCCGCGCCCATGGACGGCCCTGAGGGCGAGCCGGCACCGTTGGCGTTCGATCCGTTTTCTTACAAGCGCCGCGCGTCTGCCCGGATGATGGCCGGCGACGTGGCGGTGGGCCTTGGCGAGGTGCCTCGCGTGGTGGTACGCCAAGCGACCCTCGACAAGATCGCGCACAAGCTGGCGGGAATGGGTGATTTCCAGCCAGAGATCGTCTACGAACAGGCCGGCGTGCGCGAGATCGACCCGCGCGACGACGAGGCCGTGCGTGCCCTCAACGCCGAAGCTGCCAACCACCTCGTGACCGTGCGCGATGGCCTCGACCTGCCCGTCGTCGCCGCATACCGCCTGCTGGCTGCGCGCGCGGACGAGCGCCATCCCGTGCTGCTCAAGGACACGCTGACGCCCTCGACCGACCCGCAGAGAGATTTTCTCCACACGCTGCTCGTCGCGGCGACCAACATCGGCGCGCTGCTGTGCGATGGCATCGGCGACGCCGTGCTCGTCCAGGGTGAGGAAGCACCGGGTCAGAGCCTGCGCTTGGCCTACAACATCCTCCAGGCGGCGGGTTCGCGGGTGTTCAAGACGGATTACGTCGCGTGTCCTTCGTGTGGGCGGACGCTTTTCAACCTTCAAGCCACCACCGCCAAAATCCGTGCGGCCACCGGGCACCTCAAGGGCGTCAAAATTGCCATCATGGGCTGCATCGTGAATGGCCCGGGCGAGATGGCGGATGCAGACTTCGGTTACGTCGGCGGTGCACCGGGCAAGGTGAACCTATACGTCGGCAAGCAAGCCGTGCGCTTCAACATCCCTGAGATGGAGGCTGTCGCGCGGTTGACGGACCTCATCCGCGAACACGGCCGCTGGGTAGATGCGCCGGAGCCGGTACCGGCTGCCTGAGTCCGGCGGCTTCGCAGCGGCGCTAAGCCTCTGGCATCAAGCGGCCGGCAAATTGCTTGATGCTTTCTGCCAATGCTTGGCAGGCAGCTGCTAGATCAAGGTTCGTGGTGTCGAGGACACGAAGTTCCAGGGCATCTGCTTGGCCCCGCAGGTAGGCTGCCCAGGCGAACATGTGGAAGTTCGCCAACTCAGGCTACGCCCGGTCGATCTGCAAGCGTCGCCGACGTTCCTCCAGGCCGCAGTCAAGCAACAACACTCCGCCGTGCGCGACCTTCGCGCGTCGAAAAGCCGCCAGGATGAACCGCGGACGGGTCGAGCCTTCGATGATCGCCAGCGGTTCGGGGTCAGTGAGCAGTTGGTCCACCCAGCGATGGGTGGCATGTTCCTGCCATCGTTCCAGACCGCCGGAGTCACGCTGCATCACATCGAGGGGAGGAACGCCGACCGAATCGAAGAAATGGTAGCTTGCGCCGGGCAAGGTTCCCTGTCGGGCGAGCAGGTCGAGCAGCGTGGTTTTGCCTGATCCAGAGGCACCGGTGATGAAAAAGATGTCCGGCTGAGACATCGCTACCTTGTTTCCGCCGTCGGAGGCAAAGCTGCCGGCGGCAACACAGACGCGCCCGGTGCGAGCAGGGGAGCCGCGGCATCGGCCATCGGACGATCCTCAATGAAAACGTGCGCCCCGGTGCCGACCGCATCGTAGAGCGCGATCACGTCCTTGGAACGCATCCGCACGCACCCGAAGCTCGCCGGCACGCCGATGCGGCGCTCCTCGGGCGTGCCGTGAATGTAGATGTAGCGTTCGTGCGCGCGGGCATTGCGCGCTTCGAGCCCGCGCAGCCACA
>CAXTQD010000301.1:0-3410 GCA_964246175.1 uncultured Chthoniobacterales bacterium
CTGGAAGGCAGCATCCACCTCCACGAGGTTAGGGCCGAGGCCGACGACCTTGCCAGCGATGCTCTTGATGAAACGTGAACCATTGGCGTTTCCGAGCACGAGCACGTCGTCGCCGACCAGGAGGTTGTCGTTGACGTGTTCCAGCGCGTTGAAGGCCGGTTGCGCGGGCGCGACCGTGAAGCGGACCATGTCGTGCCCGACCGCCGAACCCGCCGCGCCGACGCGCAGGAGCGAGCCGTCAAGGAGCGTCAGCGTGACCGGGGTGTTACCGGCGAGCACGTGGGCGTTGGTGTAGAAAAATTTCTGCCCGCCCGACACGCACACAAACCCACTGCCTGCGCCTTCGTGCCCCTCGACGAACACGAGACACCTCTGTCCGCTGCGGATCACGTCGAAGTCTGCTTGCACGGGGTCGCCCGCCGCAGGCGTGGCCGCGACCGCGGGCGTTGCAGAAGGGGCTGGTGACAACGGCGGGGCAACGGACGGTTGCTGCGCCGCGGCGGAGCCAGCACCAAAAATCAGCGCCGCCGTGGCGACGCGAAACACGGAAACTCGGAACATGCGCCGCGCATCCTACCTGGCGGCGGGAAGCGACGGCAAGCAAACGGGCCGCGCAGGCGCGATGGGGATTTGCGTTCTTACCGCTCGAAATACGCGACCAAGTCGTCGTACAGCCCGGTCTTATTCGCGTACGTCGCGTACGAACGTGCCGTCTCCAACCACTCGGCGGTTGAGGGTTTGGTCTCCTTCAAAGCCTCGGCCAGCATCGCTTGAGTCAGGTCGCTCGATTTACCCGTGCGCATCTCCTGGTAGATCGCGCGTTCGGAAGCGCGCTCGACGACCGCGCGCAGGTCCGCACCGGAGTACCGCTCGGCCCCCTTCGCCAGCTTGCCCACATCCAAACCTTTCGCCAGCGGCAGTCCGCGCAGGTGGATGTCGAGGATTGCCTTGCGCGCCCCGGCGTCCGGCGGCGGCACGAAGAGCACCCGGTCGAACCGCCCCGGTCGCCGCAGGGCGCTATCCACGCGCCAGGGGACGTTCGTGGCGGCGAGGACCATCAAGTTCTCGTTGCGTGCGCGGATGCCATCCATCTCGGTCAAGAGCACGTTGACGATGGGAGCCTGGTACGAACCGGCGTCCGAGCGGTTCATGCCGATGGCGTCGATCTCGTCGATGAAAAGCACCGCTGGCGAGTGCGCGCGGGCGTTCTCGAAAATGTCGTGCAGGTGGCGCTCGCTCTCGCCGATCCACTTGGAGAGGATGTCCGTGATGGCGACCGACATGAACGTCGCGTTGCACTCCCCGGCCGTGGCGCGGGCGAGGTGCGTCTTGCCGCAGCCGGGCGGGCCGTACATCAGGATGCCGCCGCCGGCCGCACGGTTGAACTTGCGGAACACCTCCGGGTTCTTAAAGGGATAGATGATGTTCATCCGCACCCGTTCGATGACCTCGTCCATGCCGCCCACGTCGGCGAAGGTGATCCGGCGCGACAGGTCGGGGCTGACCGGGGCGCGGTTGCTGGCGGGAGTGGTTTCCTCCGTCGCGCCCGCGTCGTCACCGCCTGAGATAGAAGCCAGCATCGCCTCATCCTCGGGGCTGAGTTCCGGGGCGGGTTCGGTGGCGGGAGCAGCGTCGCTCTCGATCCAGCGGGCGAGTTCGGGGTCGGCGAGAGACTCGTCGATGAGGGTGGCCGCACCGTACTTTCGCCGGGCGTCGTCGCGGCGGTCGAGTGCGCGGCAGGCGCGGGCGGAGAGCAGGTAGGCGCGCGCGCAGGCGCGGTTGCGGGCAAGGAGGGCGTCGAGTGTGGCGAGGGCGTCGGCGGGGATGCCGGCGGCGAGTTCGACCTCGGCTTCCAGGAGACCCGCCGGCTCGTCGTCGGGGACCATCGGGGCGGCGCGCAAGATTTCCAGGGCGCGTTCGGCGCGGCCGGCGGTGAGGAGAGCTTCGAGCAAGCCAGCGCGGGTTTCCCAATCCTCGGGCGAGACGGCGAGGGCTTTTTCGAGCAGGCGGATGGTTTGATCGTTCATGGGTGGTTGGTTGGCGGCACGGGAACCGAACGCCGCAGTCGCCGTTCGCCACGCCACGCCAGGAAGCGGCGGCGCGCAAGTTTGCCTCCTTCGTACAGCCAGTGACCGACCATTTCAATGACCGCGACGGCCATCAGGGCACCCAGCCAAGCGCTGTGCCGCTCCCAATCGACCCGGGACAGAAACGACCACAGCACCGCCAGCACCCCGGCGTACCCCACGAACAACGCTCCCACGCGCGCCCAGCGTGGCCCGCGCCGGAAGGGGTCGCGCCTCCGTGCGCCCAACTCGCCGGTCTGCGCGCGCACGTCGGGTTCCGTCAGCCATTCGTAGCTTCGCAGCAATGGCTGGCCGAACACCAGCCAAACTCCATAGGCGATGAGCATCGCGTAGTTGAACACCACCCACACCAGCAACGCATAACCTACCTGGAGCCAAGCGCGCCCGATGCGCAGCGTGATCCGGTCGAAGAACCGCCGCGGCCAGCGCAGGAAGCGGTACAGGGAGTCGCTTTCGCGTAGGGTCGTGCGCAGGTTGCGCCGCGCCTGGGCGTCAGTCGGGTCGATCTCCAACGCACGGCGGAAGAACCCAGCCGCCCGCGTGTAGTCGGCGGCGGTTTGGGCGTTGTTGAGGTGGTGGACGCCGACGTTGTTGTGGACGACGGCGTTCTCGGGGTCGAGGGCGAGGGCTTGCTCGTAGAGGCGGATGCGGGGCAGAGGGCCATCGGCTTCGCAGAGGGCGAGCAGGTTAAGGATGTCAGCGTTGTGGGGGGAGAGTTCGCGTGCTCGGCGGGCGTGTTGGGCACCGAGGGCGAACTCTCCGTCCTGGTAGTGCATGCGCCCGAGGTGATACCAGTTCATCGCGTCGTTCGGCTCCAGCCGGATGGCCTCGGCGGCGTGGTGACGGGCGGGGCGCTTGTAGCCCTGGTGGAAACACGCGATGGAAGCGAGTCGGTGTAAGAATGCGCGGTGCGGCGCGCCGGCGAGCGCGCGCTGCGCGTGGTCGTGGGCCTCGGGGAAGCGGTCGAGGTTGACGAACGCCTGCGCGGCGTGTTGGTGGGCTTCGACGCAGTCGGGTTCCTCGGCCAGCCAGTCGCGGGCGACGCCAACGGCACGGTCCCACTGCTGCGAGCCGATCAAGCGCCAGAGCAGCGTGGCGTAGCGTTCGCGGGGCGTGCCGGGCGCGGAGGTCATCGTTGCGAGGGAAAGAATAGCACGCAGGCCCGCCTGCGGCGAAGTCATCGGGCGCGGGCCTCCCGCCGCGCGGCGCGGCGTTCGTCAACTGACTGGTAGGGGCGGCTCTCCGAGCCGTCACAAACTTTGGATAGGAAGAACCAAGGCGCGGACGAACGCCATCGTCGGAGACAGTTGGGATGGCTCGGAG
>CAXTQD010000301.1:3420-4296 GCA_964246175.1 uncultured Chthoniobacterales bacterium
GGAGCGCCGCCCCTACCAGTCGGTTTGGAGGCGCCTGCGGCGCGACAGAAATGGCCCAACTATTTGCAAGACGACCTAGCGGGCCTTCAGCCGCGCCGCGGCGGCCTCGTCGAGCAGCCAGAGCGTCTCGCCATCCTCCGCCGTGCAACTCATCCCCTGCGCAGGGTAGCGGTCGGGCTCGCTGAGACCTTCCAACACGGCGGCGAGCGTGTCGGCCTTATCCTTGCCGGCCACCAGGAAGAGGATTGCGCGCGCCCTCGTCAACAGCGGCGGCGTGAACGTCACCCGGTACGTCGCCATCTTCTCCACGAACACCGACGCCACCGGCGCGCTCTCGCGTAGCGGCGTCGTGCCCGGGAAGATCGACGCCGTGTGTCCCTCCGGCCCCATGCCGAGCAGGATCAGGTCGAAACGCGGCCGGTCTTCGCCGAAGAACGCCAGCACTTCCGCGCCGTAGTCGGCGGCGGCCTTGGCGTGGTCCGGATCCTCGCCGCGGATGCGGTGGACATTGGCGGCGGGCAGCGTGTCGCCGAGTTTGTCGAGCATGGCCTCCTTGGTCATGCGGAAGTTGCTGTCCTTGTCATCGGGCGGGACGGTGCGTTCGTCGCCGAAGAAGAAGTGCGTCTGCGGCCACGGCAGGCGGTCGCGGAAGGCAGGTTCATCCGCGAGCAGAGCGTAGAGCGCCTTGGGCGTCGAACCACCCGAAAGCGCGATCACCGCGCGTCCCCGGGCGCGCACGGCCTCGACGGTGCGGCGGGTGAGGAGTTCCGCCGCGGCCCGGGCGAGCGCGGCGGGGTCGGCGAAAACCTGGAGGCGGCGGGCGGAGGGATCGTTGTTCATCCGGGTGTGGCTCAGTGTTTCGGCGGGTGGACGAGC
>CAXTQD010000301.1:4306-4641 GCA_964246175.1 uncultured Chthoniobacterales bacterium
GAGCTGGGCGTTGAATTTATCCACGCGCTCCTTCTCCTCGGCGAACAGCGGAGCCGTACTGTCGAGCACGTCGATGCTCTTGATGTGGTCGCCTTGCGCGATCTTGTCGACCACGTCTTGGCCCTTCGTCACCTGGCCGAAGATCGTGTGGTGGCCGTTGAGCCACGGCGTCGGCACGTGCGTAATGAAAAACTGGCTGCCGTTGGTGTTGGGACCACTGTTCGCCATGGCGAAAACCCCCGGCTTGTCGAAGGTCGTCGGCCCGCCCTTCTCGTCCTCGAACTTATAGCCGGGATCGCCGATGCCCGTTCCTTTGGGGTCGCCACCCTGAATCA
>CAXTQD010000301.1:4651-6815 GCA_964246175.1 uncultured Chthoniobacterales bacterium
ATCATGAAGTTAGCGATGACGCGGTGGAACGTCAGCCCGTCATAGAATTTCTGCTGCGCCAGGTTGAGGAAGTTGGCGGCGGTGATGGGCACCTTGCTGGCAAAGATCGTCGCGTCGATGTCGCCCTTGTCGGTGTGCAGGACCACCCGCACATCTTGCACGGGGTCGGCGTGTGCGGTGAACGTGGCGGCAAACAGGACGGCAACGGAGAGGAGGAAACGCTTCATCGCATCAAGTCTCGGGCGACAAGCCCCCTGCCGCAAGTGCCGGCCGCGCGCTTGACGGAATCGCCGCTCGACACCACCCGCGCGGCGCGTTAGGTACGCGTTGCCATGAGCGATTCCCAGAAGACCCGCGTCGCGCTCGTGCAGATGCGCTGCTCGCCCCAGCCCGACGAAAACCGCGCCCGCGCCGTCGAGACCATCCGCACCGCCGCCGACGATGGCGCGAACATCGTCTGCCTGCCCGAACTCTACGCTTCGCAATATTTCTGCCAGGAGGAAAACCACGCCAACTTCGCCTTGGCCGAGACCATCCCCGGCCCGTCGAGCGAACTCCTGGGAAAACTCGCCGCCGAGTTGAAGATTGTCATCATCGCTTCTCTCTTCGAGCGCCGCGCGGCCGGGCTCTACCACAACACTGCGGTCGTGCTCGACGCAGACGGCACGATGCTAGGCCGTTACCGCAAGATGCACATCCCCGACGACCCGTTGTACTACGAAAAATTCTACTTCACGCCCGGCGACCTCGGGTTTCGTTCGTGGGATACAAAGAAGGGTAAGCTCGGCGTGTGCGTGTGCTGGGACCAGTGGTTCCCCGAGAGTGCGCGGCTGACGGCGCTCAGCGGCGCGCAACTCCTCTTCTACCCGACCGCCATCGGCTGGCACCCGGGCGAGAAGGACTCTTACGGCGACGCACAACACTCCTCCTGGGAAACGATCCAGCGCGGCCACGCCATCGCTAACGGCTGCTACGTCGCCGCCGTCAACCGCGTCGGCCACGAGGCCCCGGCGGGCGGCGCGGGCATCGAATTCTGGGGGCAGAGTTTTCTGTGCGACCCGGCGGGTCAGATCCTGGCGAAAGGCAGCGTCCACGACGAGGAAGTCATCGCGGTGGACATCGACTTCGCCCGCGTGGAGGAACAGCGCACGCACTGGCCTTTCCTGCGCGACCGCCGGATCGAATCTTACACGGACATCACGCGTCGGTTGATCGATTAAGCATTTGTGCCGTGCACCTTGCCGCAAATCGTCGATCCCCCAACACGAAACATTTCGCGTCGTCCGCGCGTTCCCGCTAGAGTGCCGTCCGTCATGTCCGTCCCTTCGAGCTGCCCAGCCCCTGCGCCCGACTCGCCCGCGGCCCTCGGCTACCGCATGCCCGCCGAGTGGGAGCCGCACGCCGCGACGTGGCTGTCGTGGCCGCGGCCCGAGGGCATCTCGTTCCCGGGCGGCGGGTACGAACGCGCTGTGCCCGCGCTCGTGAAGATGGTCGCCGCGCTCGCCGAGAGCGAGCCCGTGTGCATCAACGTCTGCGACGAGGCGCACGAAGCATCGGTCCGGAAGCACCTCTCCACGCTACCCGGCGGCTACGCACACGTGCGGTTTTTCCACATCCCGACGAACGAACCCTGGTGCCGCGACCACGGGCCGATCTTCCTGACGCGTGATGCCGACCCGCGGCTGGCCGTGCTGGACTTCGACTACAACGCGTGGGGTTGGAAGTACCCACCGTTCGACAACGACGACGCCGTGCCCACGCGCGTGGCCGAGACGCTCGGCGGCCTGCCGGTGCATCGGCCGGGCATCGTGCTGGAGGGCGGTTCCATCGACGTGAACGGAAGCGGCACGCTGCTCACCACGGAGAGTTGCCTGCTCAATCCCAACCGCAATCCGACGCTGAAAAAATCTCAGATCGAGGCGGTGATCAGAGATTTCCTGTGCGTGCGCAATGTTCTGTGGCTGGGCGACGGCATCGAGGGCGACGACACCGACGGGCACGTCGATGACCTGACGCGCTTCGTCAACCGCACGACGGTCGTGACGGTGATCGAGGAGGACGAGCACGACCCCAACCACGAGCCGCTCCAGGCCAACCTCCACCGCCTGCGCGAGATGGCGGCCGAGGACGGTTCTCCACTGCACGTGCTGACGCTGCCGATGCC
>CAXTQD010000302.1:0-6812 GCA_964246175.1 uncultured Chthoniobacterales bacterium
CATGACCCGAGTGCGGGTCCGCCATCGGTGTCACACCCTTGATTTCCGCGATGGCGATCATCGGCAGGAACCGGATGAAGAGCAAGAACAGCGTCAGGAACAGTCCGAACGACCCAGTAAAGGTCAGCATGTCCACCCAAGTCGGATGGAAGATGTTCCAACTCGACGGCAGGAAGTCGCCCGCGATGCTGGTCACGATGATAACGAAGCGCTCGAACCACATGCCCGCGTTGACGAATTGGCAGATGAAAAACACGAACCAGATGTTGCGCCGGCACCACTTGAACCAGAAGAACTGCGGCGAGATGACATTGAAGCTCATCATGCAGTAGTATGCCCACCAGTAAGGCGCCCACGGCAGCTTCGGGAACGCCGGGTGGAGGTAATGGATCACGTCTGTCACCGGCCCGGCCACA
This sequence comes from uncultured Chthoniobacterales bacterium, assembly GCA_964246175.1. Taxonomy (GTDB): domain Bacteria; phylum Verrucomicrobiota; class Verrucomicrobiia; order Chthoniobacterales; family SZAS-18; genus CAHJWO01. The sequence continues at coordinate 417 of CAXTQD010000302.1, forward strand.
CGGCCACGTAGGAAGGCCCACACCTCGTACATGTTGCCGCCGTACCAGGCGACGAAGAACTCCATGATGTATGCGTAGCCGACGATGCTGCCCGTCATCAGAATGATCTTGGCCATCACGTCGATGTGACGCGCGGTGATCATGTCCTTCAACTGCGGATAGAAGAATTGGCGCAGCGGGATCATCAGGGTCAGCACCATGGCAAACCCACCGAAGATAGCGCCTGCGACGAAGTACGGCGGGAAGATCGTCGTGTGCCAGCCGGGTACGACCGACGTGGCGAAGTCGAAGGACACGATGGTATGTACCGAGAGTACCAGCGGGGTCGAGAGCGCCGCCAGGAGCAGGTACGCCATTTCGTAGTGCCGCCACTGGCGGTTGCCACCGCGCCAACCGAGCGCAAAGAACCCGTAGGCGTAGGCTGCCAGCATTTTGCCGCGCGAGCGGGCGCGGTCACGCAGCGTGGCGAGGTCAGGGATCAAGCCCGTAAACCAGAAGAGCACCGACACCGTGAAGTACGTCGAGACGGCGAACACGTCCCAGAGCAACGGCGAGCGGAAGTTCGGCCAGATCGCGTACTGGTTGGGCACCGGCGCGAGCATCCAGGCCATCCACACACGGCCGACGTGCAAGCCGGGGTAGAGACCGGCGCACACGACGGCGAAGAGCGTCATGGCCTCGGCGGCACGGTTGACCGCCGTACGCCACCGCTGCCGGGTGAGGAAAAGGATGGCCGAGATCAGCGTCCCGGCATGCCCGATGCCGATCCAGAACACGAAGTTCGTAATGTCCCACGCCCAAGCTACCGGCTGGTTCTGCCCCCAAACGCCAACACCCGTCATGATGAGGTAGGCAAAGCCGCCGAAGCAGCAGAGCATCAACATCACGCTTGGCACGAGGCAAATCCACCACCAACGCGGAGTCTTTTCCTCGCACATCCGGCAGATGTTGTCGGTGATCCAGCCGAGCGAACGCTCGTTGGAGACCAACGGCGTGCGCAGATCGGAGAGGATCTTCGCGGCGCGGGGGTTGACCTCGGCGGGAGACAACTCCGAGGAGGTAGGATTGACGGCGGTGGCGGCCATAGGGTGTTCGGTGGAAGCGGTCAGCGGCTAGGAAGCGGTCAGCGGGCGCGGCACACAGGTTCAGCGCGCATCGTGCGCCCCTTCCTTGGCCTCGTGGGAGATGCCTTGGCCGCGTTCTTCAGGTTGTTTCTCCTCTTGGATGTTCTTGCGTGGGTCGTCGGCGGGATTGCCGAGCAGGGTCTCGCCGACCATACGTGCTCCAGGCATCGCCAGGTTAGGGTTACGCAGTCGCGCCTGGTAGCTCAAGCGCGGACGCACGTTGAGGTATTCGAGCATTTTATAATCGCGGTCCTGCTCCTTGATCTTGGAAACCTTACTCTCCGGGTCCTTGACGTTGCCGAAGACGATGGCTCCCGCCGGACAAACCTGGGCGCAGGCCGTCGTGAACGAATCTCGCGGCACCAGCGTGCGGTCCGAGTCCCGCGCCACCTGGAGTTGGTTGATTTTGGCTTCTTCGATGCGCTGCACGCAGAAGGTGCACTTCTCCATGACGCCGCGCATACGCACGGTGACGTTCGGGTTCTTGGAAAGCTGCTTAATGTCGGCCATACCCTTCGCGCCGAAGGGTCCGAGGTACGCGCGCGACTTGCCTTTCCACGGGCCGCTCTCGATAGGCTCGATGCTGCGCTCGTTGTAGTTGAAGAAGTTGAAGCGCCGCACCTTGTACGGACAGTTGTTGGAACAATACCGCGTGCCAATGCAGCGGTTGTAGGCCATCGCGTTGAGACCCTCCTCGGTATGGACAGTCGCGTTGACCGGGCAAACGGTCTCGCAAGGAGCGTTCTCGCAGTGGTGGCAGGTGACGGGCTGCGTCAGGATCTGCGGATCGTCCGCGAGCAGCGGATCGAAGGCCGGATCGGTTTCGTCCCGGCCGCCGTTGGGGTCGGCCTGTTTGTCGCCGCCCTTGGTACCGGCGCCTGGCTCCTCCGGACTCGCCGCGCCTTCGACCGTCGAATAGTAGCGATCGATGCGAATCCAATGCATCGCACGCCCACGCTCCACCTGGTCCTTGCCGACGACGGGGATGTTGTTCTCCGCCTGGCAGGCCACGACACAGGCGTTGCAGCCCGTGCAGGTGTTCAGGTCAATCGCCATGCCCCACTGGTGCTGCGCCTCGTAGGGCGGGTTGCGGTACAGCGAGACATTCGGCGGGATGTGGGCGTCCATGCCCATCAACTGCACGAAGCTCTTGCCTTCCTTGAAGTCGTTGCCCGCGTTCTCACGATACACGCTGATGGGCAGTTCGCGCACGAGGTTACGCCCTTCCATCGCCTGATGGTGCTGGGTCGTGACGAGGTGGTAGGTCTCGCCGGTCTTCGTGACCTTGGCTCCGGTGGCGAAGTACGTCGTCTTGTCCGTGCGCAGCGGGTACGCGTTGAACCCGGTGTTGCGTCCGACGCGGCCGGTGTGTGTACGCCCGTAGCCGAGTGCCACCGTGATCGAATTGTCCGCCGCACCCGGGGAAAGGAGGACGGCCCCCTTGATCTTGCGTCCGCCAGGAATCTCGATCTCCACCATGTCGCACTCGGCGAAATCACCGTCCGCAAACGCACCATTGTGGTACACGTCAAACGCCCGGGCGTTAAGCCCCAGCCGCCGGGCGGTACGCGGGCTCATCAGCACCGCATTGTCCCAGCAAATTTTCGTGATGGGGTGCGGCATCTCCTGGAGCCAGCCGTTGTTGGAGTACCGGCCATCGTCCACCTTGTAGTCGCGCGTGAGAACAACCTCCATGTCGTCCGCGCTGGTGGCGGCGGGCGGGAGCTGATCCTTGAGGTTTTTGCCGACGTAGTCGTTCACCGCGCCAACGTTGAAGTTGGCCGCACCGTCGTGGTCGGTGAACGCCGTGCCGGGCACGAAGCCGTCGCGCAAGAAAGCGTTCCACGCGAGGTCTTCGCTGACATCGGTAGCCTTGTTGAACCCCTTCCACGTCTCGCGCACGCGGTCCGGCTTCTCGTCGGGCTCGCCGCCGCCGAGCATGGTCATCAGGTCGAGGTCGGTCAGGCCGCCGAAGAGCGGCAGGATCATCGGCTGGATGACACCGTAGGTGCCGTCGGCCGCACGGATGTCGCCCCACTGTTCGAGGAAGTGCGCCTGCGGGACGTGCCAGTTGGCCAGTTCGCTCGTCTCATCCTCGTAGTAGCTGAGATGGACGACGGTGGCAACCTTCTTCTGGACCGCCGGCCAGTCGAGATTGGCGAGCGCGTTGTAAACCGGGTTACCGCCGAAGATGAACAGGTTGTCGATCTTCTTGGCGTTGATGTCCTCGGCCAGCTTGGAGATGGAGAGCGGCTCGCCGCCGGCGCGTTCGGGCGCGGCGATGGGCAGCAGGGTATGGCCGATGTTGTCGAGCGCGCCGTTGATGGCGTAGACGAGCGCGTGGACCGACGCCGGTTGGCGCGGCCCGGCGATGACGAGGCACTTGCCCTTGTTGGCGGCGAGATCCTTGGCCGCCTGTGCGATCCACTCATCGCTGCCCTGGAACGTGCCGACGCCAGCGTAAGCCCCGGCGAGGGCGTCGAGCGCACCGCCGCCGATCTGCTTGGCCAACGCCACGGCGAGTGCGCCGATGCGGCTGGCTTGGCAGCGCAGGCGATGGTCGGCGATGCCGCCGGTGATCGTGTAGCGGTTCTCGACGACGTAGAGCCGGTTCATCGAGTCGGTCGCCTTGGCGACGCGGCGGCGGTTCGTGAAGTCACGCGTCGCCTCGATGCCGCCCTCGTCCAGATCGAGAAAGTCACTGTCGAGCGAGAGCACTACGTCGGCCCGGTCGAAGCGCGGCACCAGCCGCAGCCCATCGCCGAACGCCGTGCGCGTCGCCTCGATCTCGTTGAACGGCCGCAGCGGGTCGTAGAGATACCAGCCGAGTTGCGGGAACTGCTTCTTGAGTTCACTCAACATCCGGTCGCGCGTGGGCGAGAACGTCTCCTCCACGAGGATCGCCGTGTTCGCGCCACCGGTGGCGGTCATCGTTCCGCGCAGGTTCTTGATGAAGTCCGTGAACTTCACCTGGTCGCTCGACTGGCCATCTTGCACGAAGCCGCGCGAGCGGTCCGGATCGTACAGGTCCAGGAGCGCCCCCTGAGCGATGGGATCGGTCGCGCCGTTACTGGCAGGGTGTAAAGGATTGCCTTCGAGCTTGATCGGCCGGCCTTCCGTGGTCGTGGCGACCAGCGGCATGCCGCCCCGGCGGCGGGGCATCGACGTGGCATAGAGCACCGTCTTGCCGGGGATCAGCCACTCGATGGACTTCGAGTAAGGCACGAGGTACGCCTCCGGCCGGCGGCAGCCCGTCAGACCGAAGCCCGCCAGCGCGAGCGAACCGCCCATCAGCTTGAGGAACGACCGGCGCGATACCTCGTCGCCTTCCATCTCCGCCGCCCCGGCAGGGAACTCGCGTTCCAGGAACCCACGGAACTCCGGAGTGTCCTGTAACTCACCCAGCGAACGCCAATACTTGCGCCCCGTGGGATCAGGCTGCGCGGGCGGATGGTGAAAAACTCGTTTCATCGAGACAAAAACTTAGGAAAAGAGACCCTGGCGCGGCCTCAGCGGTGACAGGTGTTGCACGTCACCTTGGGCTGGACGTTCCAATCGTGCTTGAGCTTGGTGCCGATTTCCAACTGGGTCCACGGCTTGCCGGTGTCTGGGTTGGTGCCCAAATCAGAAGGCTTCCAATCCAAATGGGTGATCTCGGAGAGCGGACGCAGGTAGTTCTCCGAGTTGCGGTGGCAGTTCAAGCAGAACGCCATCCCGAGCGACTGGTCTTCCCAGACGACTTCCATCTCGTTGATCTTGCCGTGGCAGGACACGCACGAGACACCGCGGTTGACGTGCGCGGAATGGTTGAAATACGCGTAGTCGGGCACCCGGTGGATGCGCACCCACTCGACGGGTTTGCCGCTCTGCCAGGAATCGCGCACGGGCTGGAGCTTCGGGCTCTGGCCCTTGATGGCGGTGTGGCAGTTCATGCACGTCTGCGTGGACGGTACGTTGGAGTGAGAGCTGACCTCGACGTAGCTGTGGCAGTATCGGCAGTCCATGCCGAGCTGCTGGACGTGGAGGCTGTGCTGGAAAGGGACGGGCTGCGTGGGCATGTAGCCGACGCGCGTGTACTTGGGCGTGAAATAATACCAGACGCCGAGGACGACGGTCGTGCCAACCAAGCCGCCGAAGAAAATCGCCTTCGGGGCTAGGGTGTTCGACCAGCGAGGGAAAAGGTTGGCCATGTGGGTAGGTCGAGAGCGGGTCAGCGGGCGCCGGCGGGCGCCGGCGGATTCACGCTAGAGAAGCAGAAAATTTTTGCAACGGTTTTTGGTACGCCTGGAGTGCCCTCCCGGGATGTGGAGAAATGCGGGGCAAACGCAGATTTTAGCGGACGCTTGCCGGGGGCGGGCGCAAAGCGGTCGGTAGGGAGCGAAAAGCAGGCCATGGGCGGAGTACCATCGTAGGTCGTCCGGCGCGGCATCGTCAACGGGGGAAACGCGTATTTGTGAAAAATTTCACAAGCCCTTCTCCGGAGGGCTTTCCAGGCGCAGCAACGCCCCATTCCTCATGCGTGCGCCGGTCGCGGACCCGCGTCACGGTCGTTGCCGCTACGTCGAGTTTGACGCTCTCGCGCACGAGCAGGTAGCGCGTCGCAGGCGGCAGGGCATCGGGCGACTGGACGTAGAAAGGACCCGGGCGCAGGTAGAACAGGAACGGCACAAACCCGGGCCGCAGGACGGCGGTGCGTTCGCCAGCCAGAGCCAGGTCGATCTTCGCTGCCGCCGGACGCACGCTCTCGGACTGGCGAAACATCGGCAGGGCGTCCGCCGCGTAGACGGCGGTGATGAGCGCCATCAAGCCGGCGCTCGCCAGCGCCAGGGCGTCGCTCTCACACCAACGGCGGGTCCGTTTCAGCAGCGCCACCGCCACCGCTGCTACTGCCAGCGCCACCGCCCATCGCCACGCCTGCCGGCCTCCGAACACCGCGACCACCGGCGCAGCGACCACCACCACCCACAGGCCGACCGTGAGCGTTTTTGCCCACGCCAACGGCAGCCACGCGGGCAATTGCCGGTGCCGGGCGAGGGTCAGTGCGAGCAACACGCTGGCCGGAGTGAGCAGCGGCAGCGTGTAGCGCGGCTGTCCGCCCGGCGCGAGGCTGATGACAAGAAAGCAACCCAGGATCGCCCACCGCAACCCGCGCGCGACGGCGCGGTCGAGCGCGGCGTCGGGGGCCTCGTCCGGTGGGACTGGCGCGGGTCGCCATGCCAATGGCAGCAGGACCGTCCATGGCAGGTAGTTGATCAGTCCGTATGGGATGTTG
>CAXTQD010000303.1:0-3993 GCA_964246175.1 uncultured Chthoniobacterales bacterium
CGGTCTGTGACCCGCGCCGTGCCCACGACCCCGCCCGCCGGGCCGCTGAGGATGGCGTCCTTGCCGCTGAAATCCTCCAACGCCACGAGGCTGCCCGCGCTCGTCATAAAGCGCAGCTCGGCCTCCGGCATCTGCGCGGCGAGCGTGCGGCAATAGTCGCGCAGCACGGGCGTCAGGTAGGCGTCGAGTATGGTCGTATCGCCGCGGTAAATCAGCTTCGGCAACGGGCTGACGCGGTGTGAGAGCGAGACGTGCGCGAAGCCGAGTTCGGCGGCGATGGCGCCAAGACGCTGTTCGTGCGCGGGGTTGCGGTAGGCATGCAACAGGCAGACGGCGAGCGACTTGATGCCCTGCGCGTGGAGGGCAGCGAGGGTGGCGCGGGCGGCCGGTTCGTCGAGCGGCGTGAAGACGGAGCCATCGGCGCCCAGGCGTTCGCGGACTTCAATAACCGTTTCGTACAACTCCGGCGGCTGGTCGATGCGCAAGTCGAAGAGCGCCGGCCGGTCTTGGTAACCGATGCGTAGCGCGTCCGCGAACCCGGCCGTGGCGATGAGGGCGGTGCGCGCGCCGCGGCGTTCGAGGAGCGCATTGGTAGCGCGGGTGGTGCCGAGACGCACGCGCACGGGGCCGATGGGTTCATCCAGGCGCCGGCCGAGCAGCCAACGAATCCCGGCGACCGGCGCTTCTTCGGGAGAGACGAACTCCCCGCGCACGGTTGCCGGCCCTTGGGTGGACAAGGGCGGATCGAGCGTCAACAAACCTCGCGCGGGGTCAAACGCTGTGACCGTGCGTTCGACGCCATCCTCTCCACGAAAACGGTAACCGACAAAATATCCGGTCGGAGCGGTGCGCAGGAATGTGTTGTGCGGTGCGAAGGTCGCCACCAGATCGCGCGAGAGCGTCGCCGGGTAGCGTCCAGTACTCGGGAGTTTGTGCGTACGCAGGGTGCCATCGGGTCGGCGGTGGACGCAATCCGTGAACGTTCCGCCCACGTCGATCCAAAATTCTTCTGCGTCGTCGGGCATTGAAAACGTATGAGCAGGCTACCTTGCAGTGGCCTATTCAGACATCCTAGGCAGAGGAGGCCGGCGAGGCGACTTCCATCCGCCGGATCAAGCCATCCTCGAAGGTAAAGAGATGACCCACCTGCCCGTCGGACAGGACGGCTCCCGCCAAGTCGTGTACGATTTGGTGAACATCCACCACGATCTGGTCGACTTCCTGCTCCTGGAAGGCCAACGGCTCCACGTGTGGGCTGATCTCGCTCCACTGCTCAGTCCAGTAAGCGCGAACCGCCTCGTGGCCGCGTACAAAGCCGCCTTTGAACGCCCGCGGCCACTCCACGTCCCGGGCCATGTGGGCAAGCGCGGCGTCGATGTCGCGCGCGTTGAAGGCCGCGTACGTCGTGCGGAGGCGTTCGGTTTCCAGGGTGAGTTCGTCGGGCATGAGGGAAGTTCAACGCAAAAACGCCTCGTGCAACCCGCCGTCTACCGCGATGACCTGCCCCGTCGTCTTGCCCAATTTGTCGCCGAGCAACAGGTACATCGCCTCGGCTTGGTCGGCGGGCGTGATGGGTGTTTTGGTCAACGTGCGGTCGGCGTAGAACTGCGCCAGTTTGTTGCGCAGTGTGTCGTCGTCTTCGTCTTCGGAATGGGGCAGGTTGTATTTCGCCAGCGAGGAGAGAACCCGGTCGCGCGGGAACATGCTGCTGCCCTGCACGACGGTCGCGGGCGCGACGCCGTTGACACGCACGTGCGGAGCCAACTCGACGGCGAGTTCGCGCACGAGGTGATTGGCCGCGGCTTTGCTCGTGTCGTAGGCAACGCTGCCTTTTTTGGACACGACGGCGTTGGCGCTCGTCGTCAGCACCAGGCTGGCGGGGAGTCCCTGTTCGCGCAGGGTCTTGCCGACCTCGTCACCGACAACGTAGGAGCCGGTGACATTGACGGCGAAGGTGAGCCCCCACTTGTCGTCGGGGATGTGGCCGGTGTTGTCCGGTGCGATGAAAATGCCGGCTGTTACCGCAACCGCGTCGATCCCGCCGTAGCACAGCGCCGCGTAGTCGATGAGTTGCCGTACGGCCGCACGGTCAGTGATGTTCGCCCCGTAGCCGACTGCGTACCCACAGCCGCACACGCCGCGGCCCGCCCCGCCTATACCGGGGCCGACGCGCGGGCGGAGTTCGGCGGCGGTGGCGTCGGCCGCGCCCTGGTCGAGATCGACGCAGACGACGTGTGCGCCTTCCTTGAGCACGCGGCCGGCCAGTTCGCGCCCGATGCCCGAGCCCGCGCCGATCACCACGACGACCCGGCGGGCGAGTTCCTTCTCGGGCGGCATCCGCTGGAGCTTGTATTCTTCAAGGAGCCAGTACTCGATGTCGAAGGCTTCCTGCGTCGGCAGTGCCGTGTACTTGTCCACCGCCTCTGCACCACGCATGACCTCGACGGCGCACTTGTAGAACTCCGCCGTGACGCGCGACTCCGATTTGTCCTTGCCCCAGGCGATCATGCCCAAACCGGGGATGAGCATCACCGTCGGGTTCGGATCGCGCAGGGCGGGGGAGTCGGCGTGTTTGTGCTGGTCGTAGTAGTGGGCGTAATCGGCGCGGTAGCGTTCGAGCGCGGCGGTGAGGCGGGCGCGCAGGCTCTCGTCGTTGCCCGCGTGCGGGTCCCATTCGACGAAGAGCGGCTTGATCTTGGTGCGCAGAAAGTGGTCGGGGCAACTCGTGCCGAGTTCGGCCAGGCGCGCGGCGTCGCGGCTGTTGACGAAGCGCAGGATGTTCTCGTCGTGCTCGACGGTGGCGATCTGGCGCTTGCCGGTGGCGCGGGCGAGCTGGCCGCGCAGCCACGGCAGCAGGCGCGCCAGGGCGGCGTGGCGTTCGGCACCCCCGTAGGAGCGGTGCGCCTTACCGCCGAAAGTGTCGCGGCCCTTGTCGTGCTTTTCGATGAACGCGGCGGCCTGGTCGATCAGACGCAGACTCAGTTCGTAGCACGCCTTGTCGTCGTCGGCCCAGTTGATGAGGCCGTGCTGTCCGAGGATGACGCCCTTCGCCTGTGGGTGTTGGCGGCACACGTCGCGCAGCTTCAAACCGAGGTCGAAGCCCGGCCGCTGCCAGGACGTGTAGACGACCTCGTCGCCGTAGATTTCGTGGGTCAGCCGCTCGGCGTTTTCCGACGCGGCGACCGCGATAACGGCGTTCGGGTGCGTGTGGTCGACGTGCTTGGCCGGCACGAAGGCGTGCAGCGGCGTGTCGATGCTGCTCGCACGGGGGTTGAGGTCGAAGGTGCAATGCGGGTACATCCCGACCATGCGGTCTTCCACGGCGCTCTTGGGGCCACGTTCGGCGGCGGGTGTCTGGAGGTAGAGCGACTCCAGGCTGAGCACGCTGTCGAGGTAGAGCGACGCGAAGTTCTCCTTCTTGGACGTGCGCAAATCCCCGCCGGAGCCTTTCACCCACAGCACCTCCACGTCCTGACCGGTGAACGGGTCTTTCTCCAGGATTTTGGAAGAAGTGTTACCGCCGCCGGTGTTGGTGATGCGGCCGTCAGAGCCGAGCAGGTTGGAGCGGTAGACCAAGCGGCCCACCGGGTCGAGCGCGTCGGCGGCAACGTCGTCCCACAAGTAGCGGACGTGGCGGAAGTCGGAGGGTTGGGCCATGGGAGAAATCAGGTCAACACGTCGAGCCGGGCGAAACGTTCCGCCCGCTCCTGCCAGCGTTCCGGAGCCTGCGGGTGGAGCGTCTCGGGCGGGAAGGAACGCGCGACAAGGGTGCGCCCTTCGTCCAGGGACCCGAGCCACCCATCGGCGATGGCTTGGACGAGGACGTTGCCGATGGCAGTCGCTTCCACCGGGCCAACGACGAGTGTGCGTCCGGTGGCGTCGGCGGTGAACTGGTTGAGGAGCCGGTTCTGGCTGCCGCCGCCGACGACATGCAGCGTGCGGACCGTGCGGCCGGTGAGCGCCTCGGCCTCCAGGAGCGTCTGCCGGTAAAGC
>CAXTQD010000303.1:4003-6794 GCA_964246175.1 uncultured Chthoniobacterales bacterium
GTGTTCGCCGGGCGTCGCTGGGACGGGCTGGCCGGTCTCGCGGCAGTAGGCGGCGGTCTTTTCGAGCATCCCGCCGGGGCGGGCGAAGCGCGCGGCCATGGGCTGGATGTACGCGCGCGCGTCGCCGACGGCATCGGCCTGCCGGACGATCTCGGCGTACTCGAAGGATTGCCCGAGCCGAGTGTAGTCGCGCCGGGCCTCCTGCAAGAGCCAAAGGCCGGAGATGTTCTTCAAGAGCCGGACCGTGCCGCCGTAGCCGACCTCGTTGGTAAAATTGCGCGCCAGCACGTCGTCGCCCATCTGCGGAGCGGGCAATTCCAGGCCGAGCAGCGACCAGGTGCCCGAGACGAGATAGGCCCAGTCTTCCGCACCCGCCGCGGCCGGCACCGCGGCGACGGCGGCGCCGGTGTCGTGCGAACAAGTAGCCACGACGGCGACCTCCAAGCCGTCCCGTCCGCCAGCCTCATGGACCAGTTCCGCACGCACGCGGCCGAGGCGCTCGCCCGCCGGGACGATCTCGGGCAACAGACGAGTGGGCAGCCCGATGGCCTCCGTTAACGCCGCGGACCATTCGTGCCGGCCGGGGTGGTACAACTGCGAGGTGCTGGCGAAGCTCCGCTCGGCCTTCGGGGACGCGCCAAAGAGGAAATTGAAATAGTCCGCGATGAACAGAAAGCCGTCGGCGATCTGGAGGATCTCGCCGTTGGCCTCCACGTCGGCGCGGAGTTGGTAGAGCGAGTTGATGGGCATGAACTGGATGCCCGACTCGCGGAAGACCGTTTCCTTACCCAGCTTGGCCAAGAGCGCGTCGTAGACCGGCTCGTTGCGCGGGTCGCGGTAGCAGTATGGCAGCGCGAGCATGGGCTGACGGGCATTCCACCAAACGTAGTCCACGCCCCAGGAGTCCACGCTGACGCTGCGCAGGTCGGGAGCGGCGGCGAGGGCCTTGCGCAGGCCGACCGTCATTTCCCGGAAAAGCCCTACCAAGTCCCAGCGCAGCGTGCCGACGACGCATACCGGTCCGTTGACGAAGCGGTGGAGTTCCTCCAACACGAGGCGCCCGTCGTCGTGCAAAGTGCCCAGGATGCAGCGGCCACTCTCCGCGCCAAGGTCACAGGCCAGGTAGGAAGGGGCGCTCATCGAGGGGAGAGGGGAATTGCAGGCATCATCTACCCGTGCCCGCGCGCGACAAGCAACAAAAAAAGCCCGCAGTTCACCGAAGCGAACTGCGGGCGGGGAAAGAGAGCGTTCTCCCGAAAGACCCGGGAACCTCAGAGCTGTCGGCGACCGGTCAAAAGCTGGACGACGAGCAGTACCAGCGCAACCACCAGGATGATGTGCACGAGACCGCCGATGTTGTAAAGGGCGATGCCAGGGATGATGCCCCCGAGCAGCCAGGCGATGATCAGGATGACGACGATGGTGTACAGCATAGAATGAGATTTCTCCGGTTAGGTGGGTTGTCTGACATGGCCGGTGAGCGGCTCGCCCGGCGATTGTTTCCCTGATATCGTCGCAATTTTGCGAAACGCGCGTAGGGACTTCGCCACGAAGGGATTTTCTTTATGCCACGCGGGCAGACCGTCCGCTGCGCCAAACCAGCCATGCGCCTAGGGCCGCGCCAAAAGCGAGGTACGTCAACAGCGAGATCAACGCGAGCAAGCGCGGTTCCCAGAACCCGTACAGGTCCAAGAACGGCACGTCGCGTCCCAGGGGGGTGAACAGCGGCCAGACGTGCGTGGCTTCGCTGGGATAGTCCGGGATCGGCCAGAACACGGCGCGTCCCGCGAGCGCCTGCGCCCCGACCAGCACCATCAGCGCCCCTGCGCCCAGGACGCGCGCGTGCACTTCCAGCGACCGACCGACGAGCACATAAACGACAGGCATCGACCAGAACAGCAACCGCTCGGTGTCCGTGCCTCCGATGTCGCCGAGGACCGCGAAGGCAAGGACGTAAACGGCCAAGGATTGGTGCGTGGCGAGGAACCTCCCGGCACGCCGGGCGTCGAAGATCGCCAGCCACAGCAACGGTCCGTACGCGAGGAACCAGCCGTGCACGTACGTCACCCAAGGCTTGTCGTAGAACCAGTGGGCGGCCGTCAGCGCGAAGGAATAATCGTTCTGCTGGTGCGCGACAAACCTCCTCAAGAGGACCATCACCACCACTCCGGCCCCCAGCGGCACAAGACGCGGCAGCACGACGGCCAGGCGGCGGTGCCGCGGTGTTCCCGCGGTCGCCGCAGCGAGCGCGACGTGCCGACCGGCCGTGGGTAGCGGATTGCTGACGAAGGGCACGACGCAGGCGACCACCAGCACGACCTCTCGGAAGCACACCCCGGCGGCGACCAGCGCGGACAAGCCCGCGAGCCGGCGCGCGGTCGGCCGACTCCGGTAGCCTTCGAGCGCGAGCAGGCCGCCGAGCAGGAAGGTCCACATCCACGGATCGGTGTGGGCGGGGAAGAAATAAATCCAGCGTGTCGGCGTATCCCATTGCAGCACGAACGTCAGCCCCAGCGCCGTCCGCACGCGCCAATCCGCCACGAACCGCCGCAGCCACGCGCTGAGCAACACGAGCGTCAGGGTGTTGGCAATCCCGTTGACGACCTTGAAGCTGGCAAAAATCCCGAGCCCCGTCGCGCGGTGCACGAGCCCGGCCAGCCACGGTGTACCGACTCGGTAGACTTCCGGTGCGTCGGCCTCCACAGGCAAGCGGCCGTCGGCGAACTGCTCGGCCACCGCGTAATAGTTCACGCCCTCCCGCCCTTTACCCTCGGGGTAGGAGCTCGGTCGC
>CAXTQD010000304.1:0-4152 GCA_964246175.1 uncultured Chthoniobacterales bacterium
CGGCCGATCCGCTCGAGGATGGCCGTGAGGAGTTCGCTCACGCCCCGGCCGTGTGCGGCGCTGACGCCGAGCGTTTCCTCGAACCCGAGCCGTGCGAACTCGCCCTCCAGCGCGTCGTGTTTCTCCACGTCGAGCTTGTTGACGACGAGCAGCACTTGGCGGTTTCCACGGCGCAGCCGGCGGGCGAGGTCCTGGTCCACGGCCGTCAACCCAGCGCGGCCATCCACGACGAAGAGCACCAGCCCTGCCGTCGTCAGCGCGAGGTCGGCCTCGGCGTGGACGCGGTCGGAGAACTGCCCGTCCACCTTCAGCCCGATGCCGCCGGTGTCGATGATCTCGAAGGGCTGCGCGCCGCGCCCCGGCCGGCACTCGGCCACGAGGCGGTCGCGGGTGATGCCCGGCTGGTCGTGGACGATGGAAATCTGCCGGCCCGCGAGTCGGTTGAAGAGGGCGGATTTGCCCACGTTCGGGCGGCCGACGATGGCGACGGTGCGGTTGGATGGAGAAAGGTCGTCGCTCATGCCTGTTTGGTTTCGGTGGCGGGTTGGGCGTGTTGGCCGAGTTGGCGGATACCGTCGAGCACGTAGCCGACGCCCGAGACCAACGTGAAAATTCCCGCCAGTGCGACGGGTACCGCCGGGCGCACGAAGCGCAGTTGCAGCATGACCCAGCCGAGGGCAATCATCTGGAGGACGGTGGCGATCTTGCCCGTCCAGCGTGGGCGGACGTGCACGTCGCCGTTGAGGTAGTGCAGCCCGAAGCTTCCGGCGACGATCACCACGTCGCGCGTGATGAGCAGCACCGGGAACCACAGCGGAAAACGGTAACCCCAGTCGCTGAAGGTCAGCGTCAGCAGCCCGGCGAGCAAAAGACCTTTGTCGGCGATGGGATCGAGGATCGTGCCGAGTTTGCTGCGTTGGTTGTAGCGGCGGGCGACGTAGCCGTCCAGTCCGTCGCTGACGGCGGCGACGAGAAAGACGAGGATCGCCGCCAGCCGCAGCCATTCGTCCGGGTTCCCGTTGTGCAGGCCCTCGCCGTAGTACACCGCGAGCATCACGAAAACCGGGATGAGCAGGATGCGGACAATGGTGATCTTGTTGGCGAGGGTCATGCCGGCGCGCGGAGGGCGAGCAACTTAGCCCAACTCGGCACCATTGGCGAGCGGCTTGCGTTCGTAAGCCTCTCGCGAAGGCCGCGAAGGAAGGGGAAAGGATGGAGAAGAGTCCGGCTTCCTTTCTCCTTTGCTTTGCGTCCTTCGCGGCCTTTGCGAGAGACAGTTTTTGGAAGTCAGAGCAACTGGTACGGGTCTACGTCCACTGCGGCGACCACGTCGGTGGGCAGTTGCATCTTCGCCAGCACGGCGCGCACGTGCCGGCTCAGCTTGAAGGCCGACCGGCCGCGCAAGAGGAGTTGGTAGCGGAACTGGCCCTTGAGCTTTTCCAACGGCGCGGGCACGGCGTCGCCCATCGTCACGCCTTCAGGTAGACTTTCCTTCAACCGCCGCGCCACCGTTTCCGCCGTGAACCGTCCGCGTTCCTGGTGCGCGCACCGGATCGTGATGAGCACCAGATGCACGAACGGCGGGAAGCCGCACTTCGACCGGAAATCCACCTCCTGTTGGAAATATCCCTCGAAGTCGTGGTGCCGCGCGAACTGGATCGACGGACTGAACGGCGTGAAGCTCTGCACGAACACCTCGCCCAAGGTCTCCCCGCGCCCCGCCCGGCCGGCGACCTGCGTGAGGAGTTGAAAGGTCCTTTCCCCCGCGCGGAAATCAGGCAAGTGCAGCGCGAGGTCGGCGTTGATGATGCCTACCAAGGTGACGTTGGGGAAATGCAGCCCCTTGGCGATCATCTGCGTGCCGACGAGGATGTCGATCTTCCCCGCGCGGAAGGCGTGGAGCGTCTCGCGGTAGGACTCTTTCTTGGTCATGGTGTCGGCGTCCATGCGCTTGATGTTCGCTTGCGGGAACACTTTGCCGACGACTTCTTCCACGCGTTCGGAGCCGAGGCCGGCCTGGCGGATGGCGGGATCGTTGCATTTCGGGCAGCGGTTGGGCACAGCGGCCTGATGGCCGCAAAGGTGGCAGACCAGCCGGTTGGCGGAGCGGTGAAAGGTCAGCGAGACGCTGCAATCCGTGCACCGCTGCACGTCGCCGCACGCCGGGCAGACGAGCGACGTGGCAAACCCGCGCCGGTTGAGGAAGAGGATGGTCTGCTCCTTCTTTTCGAGGCGCTGGCCGATGGCGGTGCGGAGCTTTTCGGAAAGGACCAGCGGCTGGCCGTTCTTCTGGCGGCCGGATTCGTTGCGCAAGTCCACGACGCGGATGAGCGGCATCTTCTGGTCGTCCACGCGCATCGTCAGCAGCGCAATATCGTACTTGCCCGACATGGCGTTGTGGTAGCTCTCGATGCTCGGCGTCGCGCTGCCGAGGACCACGGCGCAGTCCTCCATCCGCGCGCGCAGCACGGCGAGGTCGCGCGCCTGGTAACGGGGTGCTTCCTCTTGCTTGTAGGAGTTCTCGTGTTCCTCGTCCACGACGATCAGGCCGAGCTTGGATAACGGCGCAAACACCGCCGAACGCGCCCCAATGACGATGCGCGCCTTGCCGCCGTGGATCTTGTGCCACTCGTCGTGACGCTCGCCGTCGGAGAGGTGGCTGTGGAGCACGGCGACCTGTTCCTGCGTGGACGCGAAGCGGCTCTTGAACCGTTCGACGGTCTGCGGGGTCAGCGAGATTTCCGGCACGAGGACCAGTGCGGTCTGACCGCGTTCGAGCGCGCGGGCGATGGCCTGGAGATAGACTTCCGTTTTCCCGCTGCCGGTGACACCGAAGAGCAGCACAGGCTTCTTCTCGCCGGCCGGGGCGTCCATCGCCGCGTGGACGATGCGCAGGGATTCGGCCTGCTCGACGGTGAGAGTCTGCTTGCTGTTGGCGACGAAGGTTTCCTTCTCGTACGGGTCACGCGAAACGGCGGTGGCCGTGGTTTCGACCAACCCGGCCTTCACCAACGCCTGCACGGTCGCGTGCGACGCGCCACAGGTCTTCGACAACGCGGCGACCTGGAGCGGTTCGCTCGCGGCGGCCTGGAGCGCGTGGATGACCTCGGCTTGGCGGGGGGCGCGTTTTTCGAGGGCGGCGAGTTCCTCGGGCGTCGGGGGGCGCACGAGGCGGGCGAAGAGTTGTTTCTTGTCGCCGACCTCGGCTTCGCGGATGACCTGCGGCAGGACGCTGCGCATGGCGGTTTCCACCGGGCAGCAGTAATAGTCGGCCATCCAGCGTGCGAGGTCGATGAGCACGGGACTGAGGATGGCCTTCTCCCCGATCACCGCCTGGAGCGGGCGCAACGCTCCCTCGGGCACGGCGGAGTCGTGCCGGAGATCAACGACGGTGCCCAGCGCGGCGCGATTGCGGAAGGGCAGGCGCACGCGGCTGCCGACCTGGATGCGCGCAGCCATCGCGGCGGGCACGAGGTAGTCAAACTCCCGGTCCGCCGAACGGTCCACGATCACGCGGGCGAAACGGGGAGCATCCATAGGTCGGCCAGCAATCTACCAGAAAATCGCTAGATATGGTAGAGGCACCGCGGCCGAAGTACCAGATTTATCGTCCAAACAGCCGCGTGTGCTCTTCGAGCAGATAGCGGTCGGTCATGCCGGAAAGGTAGTCGCACACCGTCCGGTGCAGCCCATCGGTCGCCACGCGCGCGGCGGTAGCTTGGCCAAGGCGCTCGGGGGCTTGCAGGTACGCACCGAAGACTTCCTCCAACCAGGCGCAGGCGCGGCGGTAGGGTTCCACGACCTTCGGATGGTAGTAGACGTTCTGGAAGAGAAAGCGGCGCATCTCTTGGCTGGCGCCCAAGAGTTCGTCGCTGTACACCACCAGCGGCCGGGGCTGACGGCGGGCGTCGTCGGGACTCTGGACCCCGGCGGCGTCGATGCGCATGGCGCTTGTGCGCACCACGTCTTCCACCTGCCGGTCAATCAAGCGGCGGATGATCGACGCGCAGAGTTCCCGGTCGTCCAGACCGGGGCAGCGGGTCTTGACCTCCTCCTTCACGGATCGCCAGAGGGCGAGTCCGGCGAGTTGGTCGCCGTTGATGAGGTCGGCGTCCAGGCCGTCGTCGAGATCGTGGCTGTTGTAGGTGATCT
>CAXTQD010000304.1:4162-6792 GCA_964246175.1 uncultured Chthoniobacterales bacterium
GTTCGCCGGAGCCTGACGGTGGGTCGAAGAACTTCTGGTGCTTGCGCAAGCCCTCGGTGACCTCGTAGGTGAGGTTCAGCCCAGGGAAATCAGGGTAACTGGTTTCGACGATCTCCACGATGCGCAAGCTCTGCGCGTTGTGGTCGAAGCCGCCGTGGCCCTTCATCAGCCGATTGAGTGTGTCCTCACCCGGGTGACCAAAGGGCGGGTGCCCCAGGTCGTGCGCGAGCGCGATGGCCTCGGCGAGGTCCTCGTTGAGGCCGAGCGCACGGGCGATGGTGCGGGAGACGCTGGCGACCTCGATGGTGTGCGTCAGGCGGGTGCGGAGATGGTCGCCGGTGCCGTTGAGAAAGACCTGCGTCTTGTATTCGAGCCGGCGGAAGGCCCGGGAATGAATCACGCGCGCGCGGTCGCGCTGGTAGTCGGTGCGGTAGGGGTGCTGCGCCTCCGGATGGCGGCGGCCGGCGCTGGCGGCGGCCGTCTGCGCGTAGGGAGCGAGCGCGGCCTGCTCGATCCGTTCGGTCTCCTCACGCGTGCGGTACATGGGCGGCGGTCAGTGGTCGTGGCCGTCGGGCGGTTGGTGAAGATGTTCCTCACCGAGCATCCGCTTGCGCAGTTCGCGGCGCAGGAGACGGTGCTGCACCCGCAGGAGCAGCAGGTCGTACATCGCCAGGAGCGTGACGGTCATCGTCAACCAGCCCACCGCCACCCAGTACAAGACGAAGCGCCGCGGATGCTCCCGCCAGTCGAAGACGAAAAGTGCCCCTATGAACACCATGACCATCGTCACGATGAGCAGGTAAAACATCGTCAGCCGGCGCAGGTGCTGATCCACGATCAACCCGCGCGTGTACGCGAGCACGGGGCGAAGCGGCCCCCAACCACGACGGCGGGAAGGCTTGCCTTCGTCAACAGGCGGCGGTTCGGGGCGGTTCATGGCGGAGAAACGTTCGGAAAGAGAGCGAACGACCAAAGGCCTCGAACCGCGCGTGCGCGAAGAGTTTACACTACCCGATCCGTCGTCACAGGGTCAAAAACGTGCGTCTTCGGCGCGTTGACCTGGAACTGGAGCCGGTGCCCGACCTCGCGCTGGTCTACGACCGCCTGGGAGCGGCAGACGACGGTGTGGTTGCCCGTTTGCAGGTAGAAGTTCGTCTCCGCGCCCATGGGTTCCACGATGTCCACGACTGCCTGGAAGCTCACCTCCGCTGGCTGGCGAGCGGTCTGGCTGAGTTCGATGTCCTCGGGGCGCAGGCCGAGGATCACGTCCTTGCCGACGTAGGGCTTGAGCGCGGGACGCTCGGCGGCACGGTAGCGGACCTCCACGACGCCGTCGTTTTCCTTGAAGATGAGGCGGTCATCCTTCTGGGAGAGCTTGCCGTGGATGAAGTTCATGGGCGGACTGCCCAGGAAGCCGGCCACGAAGAGGTTTTTGGGCTCGTTGTAGAGAGTCAGGGGTGGTTCGTTCTGCTGGAGTTTGCCGCCCTCCATGACGCAGATGCGGCTGCCCATCGTCATGGCTTCCACTTGGTCATGGGTGACGTAGATCATCGTCGCCTGGAGGCGCTGGTGGAGCTTGATAAGTTCGGTGCGCGTCTGCACACGCATCTTGGCATCGAGGTTGGAGAGCGGTTCGTCGAAGAGGAACACCTTCGGCTGACGCACGATGGCGCGGCCCAGGGCGACGCGCTGGCGCTGGCCGCCGGAGAGTTGCTTGGGCTTGCGTTCGAGGTAGTTCTCGATGCCGAGAATGCTGGCGGCCTCGGTGACGCGCTTCCGGATCTCGGCCTTGGGCATCTTGCGCAGTTTGAGGCCGAAGGCCATGTTCTCGTACACGCTCATGTGCGGGTAGAGCGCGTAGGACTGGAAGACCATGGCAATGTCGCGGTCCTTGGGCGGCACGTCGTTTACCTTGCGGTCGCCGATGAGAACCTCGCCAGAGGAGATTTCCTCCAGGCCGGCGATCATGCGTAGGGTCGTCGATTTGCCGCAGCCCGATGGGCCGACGAGGACGAGGAACTCGCGGTCGGCGACCTCGATGTTGACATCGTTGACAGCGGTGACCTCCTGGCCCTTGCCGTCGGTGTAGGTCTTGTAGAGGTGGCGAAGGCTGACTTTGGCCATGGAAGGGGGAGAGTAGGGGAAAGAACGGCGGTCACTCTACGGCGGAGCGCGGCGGGGGGTCAATTACAAGGTTAGCAGGTTTGTAGTTCGGGTTTGAACCTCAGGAGTCGGACGGCTAAATTGCAAACATGCCGATGATCGATCAAATTTGTGCTCACTTGGATGAGTCGCCTTTTCGGCCCTTCGCCCTGCGTACCGCCGATGGCCGCGAGTACCCGGTGCCCACGGTTGATCACGTCTGGCTGCCGCCGGGTGGAAGAAGTGGCGTCGTTTCTGACGATGAAGAAATTACGGCGGGGCTTGCACCGCTGCTGATCGCCGGGATTGTGACTAACTTGCCTCCCCGTCGTCCCCGGACTAATCGCCGCAAATCCTAATCACTTTCCCCGTCGATATCCGGCCGCACGGCGTGCGAACTCCCGCCCCGCCGCGTCCCGCACGCTCCGCAATCCCTCCGCCGCCCCCACCCCCGCCGCACCGAAGGTGAGCACCGTTTGTTGTTCCAG
>CAXTQD010000305.1:0-6689 GCA_964246175.1 uncultured Chthoniobacterales bacterium
CGCCGATGCGCTGATAGGTCATCGTCTCGACTTCCAGGCCGGGCACGATGGCCTTGAGTGCGGTGACCGGCGCGCCGGGCGAGGTGAACTCGACGTACAGGATCTCCATCCCGGCGAGGGCAAGGCGCTCGTTTAAAAGCGACAGAGTCGCGCCGGCGTCGGGCACGGTCGTGGTCGGCAGCGAGTCGAACGGCCGGGAAGCGCGCACGTCGAAGAGCGGGTGGCGGATTTCCTCGAAGTACGCCGCATGATCCAGCCGCATCCAACGTTGCATCTCCGAAAGCGCGCGGTCGTCCTCGCTGCGCATCGCGCCTGCGCCGAACGCTTCCAGGTAACCGGCCGGCGCGACGGCGCGCACGGGACCGAGCGGACCGTGGTTGAACGCCTTGCGCGCGCGGGCGGAGACGAACTCGCGCAGAGCCTTCGCCAGGGCGCGTTCACGGTCAGGGTGGACGGCCTCGCCGCAGCCGCTCAGCGAGATCGGCTGCGGGGCTTGCGCCGGGTCGCGGTCGTAGCCGACAACATAGAGATTGGTCAGGCCAAAACTATCATCGGCGAGCTTGACCATGATCTCCACGCCGGCGCGGTCGAGCGCGCGTAGGAGTTCGCGCGTTTCCGGGTTCTGCACGAGGCAGGAGTCGTCGCCGAGCGTGACGAGCAGGCCGCGGTCCATGGCGCGGTAGTGGACGCTGTTGCCGTCGCGCTGGAGGAGTTCCATGACGCCGTGGGCGAGCGCGTGGGCGAAGGTCGTGCCCGCGCCGAGGCCGTTGGTGATGGGCACGGCCAGCGCCGCGGCGCGGTCGAAGTCCGGCACGAGATCGGCGAAGCGCGGCGCGACAAATTCTGCCGGGACGAGGACGGGTTCGCCTGAAGGATGGCGGCGCGCTTCGACCCATTCGAGAGTTGTGCCTTCGTGCGAGTAGTCGCTGCCGGCGGATAGGCACAGGCTCACCGGATCGAGGACGGGGTGGCCGGCGCGGCAGAGTTCGGCGAACGTACCGCGTGCGCGTGGAGCGTGGGCGAGCCACTCGCGGGCATGGTGCCACTCGACGGTCTCGCCCCATGCGCTGGCCTGTGCGGCCGTGAGCGTCGGGCCGTAGCCGAAGCCGTCGGAAAGCGCGCCGTCCGCGCCGACCGAGGCAACCGTCCACAGCGGCAGTCCGAGCCGGTCGAGGGCAACCTGGGTAAACTCGAAGGCGCGTGCCCCGGCCGCGAGCGCGGGTGCGTAGGAAGCACGGTAGGCGGCGAGTGCGTCGGCGTCGGGGTTGGTGGGCGTTTGCAAGGGAATGGGGCCGAAGAAGGGAGCTTGCGCAAGCTGCGCGTCAAAGAGGGCAAGGGCCTGCGCCGTCGTGCCGCCGCCCGCCGGGGAACGCTCGAAGGTCGTGTAAACCTCGGCGATGTCGAGGGGCGCGACCGCCTCGCGGTAACGGAGAACCTCGCCGTGGCTCATGGGCACGCGGCGATTGAATGCCTTGTGCGTCGAAACCCCGGGCGGATCGGCGTGGAACTTGATCATATCGCCCGCGAACAGGAGTCGCTGGTCACACAGGTGGAGCACGCTCTGTCCGTCGAAGTGCCCGCCGACGGGGATCAGCGTCGCGCCGGGGGCGACTTCGAGCGGTCCATCGTACGGGTGGGTTGCCCGGAAGGCACCCGTCCAAGGCAGGTCAGCGGTATTGATAAAGACGGCCTCTGGCGAGAAGGCTTCCTGCGCCCGCCAGAGCGCGCCGTAAGCGTGTGGGTGCGACGCCGCCAGCCAACGCACGCCGCCACGCTGGCGGATGAAGTCGAGTGCCTCGTCGGAGTACCAGGGAGGATTTTCGAAGAGCAGGTTGCCGCCGGGTAGCGGGATCAAGTAGCCGCTTGGACCGATGCCCAGGGAAGGCTCGCTACGAAAGGTGACGATCCCGTGCTCGTCCTCCGACCAGCGCGTGACGATCCTCGCCGCGGCCTCTTCCGCCGTCCAGAACTCCCAGCCGTCCGGCGAGGGCGTGTGACGGAAGTCCGTGCACACTGGGCAACCGGGGGGGAGGGTAAAGTGCCGCTGCCAGAAGCCGCAGTTCGTGCAGACGTAGGGGGCGAGGGCGGCGTTCATCGCGCGTGGGCGGCGGCGTCGGTCAGCAAGCGCATCGTGTGCAGGTCGTCCTCGGGCGGATAGGGAAAGGGTTCGCCCGCGCGCAGGCAGCGGGAGAACTCCTCGATACCTGCCCCGAAGGGCGAGCGGTCTTCCTCGGGTGGGACGGTGACTGCCTCACTTTCGCCGGTGTTGGCATCGACGATTTGGAGGGAGCCGCCGGGGGTCTGGCCCATCGTGTTGCGGGCGATGGCCATGGCGCGGGTGCCGACGAGTTCGAGGGTGCGCCGGGGGAAATGGTCGGGGCAGTTGTAGGCGACGTTGAGCAGCAGGAGCGCGCCCGAGCGGAACCGGCCCACGAGCGCCGCGCCGTCGTCCACGGGGTAGTCGAAGACCCGACGCTGGAAGAGGCAGGCCGTTTCGACGAGCGGCTCGCCCAGGAGGGTCTGCGTGAGGTCCAAGCCGTGCGGGGCGAGGTCGATGAAGGCACCGCCGCCAGCGCGGGCGGGGTCCACGCGCCAGTTGTCGTGCGCCTGCCCGGCAACGGGCGACCAGTCGGCCGGGGTCCAGCAGGCGTAGTGCACTCGGGCGGCGGTGATGTCGCCCAACCGCCCCTCGCGCACCAGGGTGCGCAGCCGGCGGTGGTAGGCGTGGAAGCGTTGGTCGAAGGCCGTCGCGTAGCGCACCCCAGCGGCCTGGCAGGCGGCGACCATTGCCTCGGCGTCGGCGAGGGTGGTCGCCATGGGTTTTTCGCAGAGGACGTGCTTGCCGGCGCGGGCGGCGGCCTCGACGAGCGGGCGGTGGAGGTGGTTGGGCGTGGCGACGTAGACGGCTTCCAGGCCGGGCGTGGCGAGGAAGACGGCGAGGTCGGCGTGGCGCGCGACATCTCCTTGGTTGGGAGCGATGCTAGCACGGGCCGCCGGATCGGGGTCGCAGACCGCCACGAGGCGGACGGCGGACGTTCCCTCCATGGCCGGCGCGACGTAATCGCGCGCCACCCAGCCGCAGCCCACGATGCCCCAGGAAACGGGGTCTTTCAGGTGCATGGCGGCAGGTACATCGGAGAAAGGTTTATTCGCGGCGGCATGGCCGGCGGATGCAAGCATATGAAGATCATCCTAAGCCGCAAAGGCTTTGATTCCTCGTACGGCGGGGCCGCCAGCCCGATCCTGCCGGACGAGGCGATGTTCTCGCTGCCGATCCCGGAGCGTCCCGGGATGGCCCACGCGAAAACGCGCACCTATGGGCAGATCCGCACGGGCGCATGGACGGCCGGGCAGTTGGCCGCCGACTTGACGGCCGGGCGGGTCGGATCGGCGGATTTTGCCCATCTGGACCCCGACCTGGACCGGGTAAGCGTACGACCGCGACCGCGGGGTTGGCGGGCGGCGTTCGGGCAGACGGGTGCGGCCGAGACGCACCTGCAAAACCAGGGGATCGGGCCGGGAGACGTGTTTTTGTTCTTCGGGTGGTTCCGGGAGGTGGCACGAACGGCGGGTCGGTGGCGCTACCGGGCAGACGCGCCGGACCGGCACGTCTGCTTTGGTTGGTTGCAAGTGGCCGCGCGCCTGCCGGTCGTGCCGTTGGCTGGGTTGCCGCGTTGGCTTGCCGGGCACCCGCATTATAAGACAACGCCCTACGGCCGGGCGGACAGCGTGTACGTCGCGGCAGAGAGTTTGCGGCTGCCGGGTGTGGCGGACGGGTGGCCGGGCGGAGGGGTGTTCGGGACTTACCGGCCAGCGTTGTGCCTGACGGCCGAGGGCCGCACGCGCAGCCAGTGGCGGCTGCCGGCGTGGTTTCATCCGGTAGAAGGGCGGCTGGGTCTCAGCTACCACCGCGACTTGCGCGTTTGGACGCCGTACGAGGACCATGTCCTGCTCGATACGGCCAAGCAGGGGCAGGAGTTCGTGCTCGACACCCAGCACTACCCGGAGGCGCCAGCGTGGCTGGCGGGGTTGTTCGCCGGGCAGCCGAACGATTACCAAAGGACTGGTACGCCGTAGCTGGCGGCCAGCGGGTCGCGGGTGATGAGCCGATAGCCACCGCGCAGAGCCTGCGAGACGATGAGGCGGTCGAGCGGGTCGCGGTGATGCATCGGCAGCGACGCAAGGCCGGGCACACCTTCGACTTCTGCGCCGATCATTAGCAATCCCCTACTGTGCTGGTCGTCCAAAACGTCCAACAGCGACATTGGCAGACTCATCTGGCAGCGGATCGTCAAAATTATCTGCGATGGTCCACGCCCCCTCGTGCAAACCTGCCACGCGTGGTAGGTGTATCTCGGCGGAGGCAGCCGCTTGCCTTGCCTCCAAGTCACGTAAAGCGTCGGCAATCTACTCTCGATCCTGAACCGACAGGCGTGGTAGTTCCGCGAGAATTTCTTGCGTGCCCATGGCAGGAGAAAAATAGCGGGTGACCCGCTTCGCGGCAAGCGCAGTGCGCTACTTCCACCCCACCCCACGCATGACTTCCATCTGGAACGCCTGCACCGGCCCCGGGTGGATGATGTCCATGTCGCCCAGTGCCACCTCCAGCGTGAACGCCGCGCTGCGGGCGTGCCATTCCATCTCTAACACCCGATCCAGCGAATCCGCCGCCTGGAACGCCCGCGCTTCCGGGTAATCCGCCCGGTAGACGGCTTCCAGGCTGCGACGGATGGGAGCGTGCAAAAACTCCGGCAACTCCGCCAGAGAGCGTGTTCGGAATACTTCCATCAACGGCTTCAACCGCTCGCCTAGCAGCATGTCGCCCGCGTCGCCCGCGTCGGGTAGGTAGGCATTGTGCAGGTGGTGCGCCAAACCCGTCAGAAAAGGCGCTACCGGGTCCGCGCCGAACACGCCCGCCGCCAACACGCCATTGACCGCCACCACCGCGCAGTGCTCGGCGTGGTTTTCGGCCGGTTCAAGCACGACGCGCGGATGCCCCGGCCGCGTCGCACCGGCGCGCGGTTGGGCGGCGAGCCGGGTCACGACGGCCGGCAGTGTGGCGGATGGTTCCAGAGAGTTTTCGGAAGCCAACGCCTCGCGCAGCCGAATCGCCAAGGCGGGTTCGACCGCCCCGGCTGCCGCGTCAAAAGCGCGCTCGGCAACCGCGCGTCGTTCGGCTTCGTCCAAGCCCCCGGCGCGCAGGACTTCCACGTCGATGCCCGCCAGCAGCGTCGCCACTACCGCCCGGGCGGTTTCCTCCAAGGCCACGCGCTCCAACGCCTCTCCATCGATCAACCGGTCCCAGGCGCGGATGAACAATCGCTCCGCGAGCGAGCCGGTTCGGCCCGCCACGCGGAGGCGCTTGAGGTTATTTAGCTCCCGGAAGAGCCCCAGCAGGCCGGACAGCCCGGCGGCGTCGCTCATCGCGCGACGGTGAGGGCGGCGCGGGACGCTTTGGCAGCAGTTGGGAGAGGGGCAGGGGCTTGTTCGCCTCGGGCCATTTCGCGCAGACGGGCGATGCCTTCACGCACCAAGTCTTCGTCGACCTCGTGGACGTTGAAGCCTTCGCCGATCTTGCGCAGCATCTGGATGGTCAGCTCGCCACCCAGGTGCTCGCGGAACTCCTGCAAGCCCCGGAACACCTCCGGCGATTCCAGGGCCGGGTCGTACAGAGTGAAGCCGACCGTCGTGAGCACATCGGTCACCCGCCGGACATCGTCCGCGCTCAGCCAGCCTTGCAGGTGCGAGTAGGTCACGTCCAGCGCGAGGCCGATGGCGACAGCCTCGCCGTGACGCAGGCGGTAATTGGTGAGCTGCTCCAGCTTGTGGGCTGACCAGTGGCCGAAGTCCAGTGGCCGGCTGCTGCCCATCTCGAAGGGGTCGCCCCCTTGGCAGATGTGCGCGACGTGAAGCTGCGCGCAGCGATAATTGAGCTGCCCCATGGCCGCCAAGTCGCGCGCGGCCAGCGCCGGAGCGATGCCCTCGATGTGCTCGAAGAACGCCGCGTCCTTGATGAGCGACACCTTCACGGCCTCCGCGATGCCCGCGCGCCACTCGCGCTCGGGGAGCGTTTCGAGGAAGGACAGGTCATTGAGCACCGCCCAGGCCGGGGCGAAGGTCCCGGTGAAGTTCTTCTTGCCAAAGGAGTTGATGCCATTTTTAACGCCCACGCCCGAGTCGTTCTGGGAGAGGGTCGTGGTCGGCACGCGGACCAGGCGGATGCCCCGGTGCGCGGTCGCCGCGGCGAACCCGCCCACGTCTAGCATCGCCCCGCCGCCGATCACGACAAGGTACGAATGACGGTCCAGACCGGTGTCGTTGACAGCGCGGCGGATGGTTTCGACATGCGCGGGATCGTTCTTGACGCGCTCGCCGCCGGGCAGCACGAGGGGCGCGCCGATGAGCAACAGGCGGTCGGCGTGACGGGCGAAGTACGCCTCGATGGCCGGGCGCAAAGGCTTGGCATCGTCGACTTCCTTCTCGATCACGAAGAGTACCCGGGCGGGTAGGCGCTCGTTGCGCTCGCCGGCGACGGCGTCGCGGAACGTCAGGTTGTCAGGCGCGAAGAGATCGGTGGTAAAGCACACCGAATAGTGAAAATGAACATGAACGTCGCCGAGGATGGTTTGCATGGATTCGAAAACAAGTCCTTTACGCGATGGGGAGGGGGTCCGGACGCACGCAAAGGG
>CAXTQD010000306.1:0-6644 GCA_964246175.1 uncultured Chthoniobacterales bacterium
CTGCTGGCCCGACCCGTCCGACGCCTCCTGCTGCCCCAGAAGCGGCGGAAAACGGCAGCCCATGGTCCCTGGCGCGGCGCGAACTGCCCGTGCCGTTAGACAACGGTCTGGTGGCCAGCGTGCCTTACCCAATGACGGAGGAAGATTTCGAGTTACTAATCGGGACGCTCCAGCTTTGGAAGAAGCGCCTCGTGCAACCGCCCGTGCGCTGACACGGCGGAATCCTGGCTGCTCAGCGGAGCGGTCTATGCTGGCTTGGGGAGGCTTGATCCTCCTTGCGGCAAGTTGTGCACAAGCTCTGAGGATTGGAATTTTCTATGGGAAGGAAATCCTCTCAGTCATATAGATGTGAATAACTTGTGTGGCTCGTGTTCCACTACGATCAATGCGACGTTCCACAAAAAATAAATGTTGGGAACAACTTCTTAGTTTTATCGATCAACATCAGTAAAACATCAATAAAATCACTTTATTGGCTGATCGAGAAACTTATTGACCGGTTGTACCGCCAGTTGTTCGCCGTAAATACTGTTTAATGAATAACGTTCTCTGGACGGCGGGACTCTTACGGGAAATCGAGGCCGTTTTACCGCATGCGGCGAGCCGCCGCAGACGGCAGTCTTCCTTGTTGATAAACTCCGGATGTTTATCGCCGCAACGCCTCTCGCCGCGGGTCAAAAGAAGCTTGTGAATAACTCCGGGGCGGAACCGGTGATCACTGATCGCCTGCGTCCACGGTGACGGGCGCCGCGCTGTCTACTGGCTCGTGCCAACGTTGGAGTTGGAGTGCGTCGATTGCGGCGGCACTTTCTGCCTGCTGCTTGCTGGAACCTTCGCCTTCGCCAAGCGTCAGCCCGTACCAGACCACACATGCCTTGAAGCTGCGGGCGTGGTCTGGGCCGGTGTGGGAGAGGATGAGGTAAGTCGGGTTTCGCGGGGCGGACAGGTCCGAGGTGCGTGGCGGGAGCGCCTGGAGCGTTTCTTGCAGGCGGCCCTTCGGGTTGACCTCGATGGGCGGCTGGTGGTGGACGCTGGCCACCTGGTCGCTCGCTTGCTCCATGACGAAGGAGCGCACCGCCTCCAGGCCGCCGTCCAAGTACATCGCGCCGACCAGCGACTCGAACGCGTCGGCCAGCGTGGAAGTGCGCTTGCGACCACCGCTGCTCTCGTCGCCGCGGCCGATCATGAGGTAGTCGCCCAAATGGAATTTCCGCGCGTACTGCGCGAGCGTCTCGCCCGAGACGAGCCGGGCGCGCAGCTTGGTCAGTTGCCCCTCGCCAGCATCCGGGAACCGCTGGAACAGGTGCTCGCTGAAGAGCAACTGCAAGACGGCGTCACCCAGGTATTCGAGCCGCTGGTTGTCGAAGTGGACCTGCTGCGTCTCGTGCCCAAGGCTCGGATGGGTGAGCGCCTCGGCGAGCAACAGCGAGTTGCGAAACTTGTAGCCGATCTGGGCTTCGAGCGGGTGCACGGAACGGAGGACTGCTTAGACCAGCGCCTCGGGGTTGAGCGCCTGGAGTTCGCCCGGGACGAACAGGCCGTCGCGGCGCACGACCTCACCGTCGAAAAGGATTTCGCCGCCACCCCACTCCGGGCGCTGGATGCTGACCATGTCCCAGTGGACTTGGCTCTTGTTGCCGTTGTCGGCGTCCTCGTACGCTTGGCCGGGGGTGAAGTGGAAGCTGCCGCTGATTTTCTCGTCGAAGAGGATGTCGCGCATCGGGTTGAGAATGTGCGGGTTGAAGGCGAGGGAGAACTCCCCGATGTAGCGCGCGCCCTCGTCGGCGTCGAGGAACTCGTTGAGCTTGTCCTCCGGGTTGCCGGTGGCCTTGACGACCTTGCCCTTGGAAAACTCCAGGCGCACGCCGTCGAAGTTGACGCCCTGGTAAACCGTTGGCGCGTTGAAAGTGATGGTGCCCTCCACGCTGTCGCGCACCGGGCACGTGAAGACCTCGCCGTCGGGGATGTTGTGGGTGCCGCCACAGGTAACGGTGCCGATATCTTTGACGCTGAAGCGCAGGTCCGTGCCAGGCCCGCGGATCTCCACGCGGTCGGTACGGTCGAGCCGCGCCTTGAGCGCCGCCATACCGGGCTGCATCTTCGCGTAGTCGAGCGTGCAGACGCGGAAATAGAAGTCCTCGAACGCCTCGCTGCTCATGCCGGCGAGCTGGGCCATGGCGGCGGTCGGCCAGCGCAGGACGCACCACTTGGTCTTCTTGACGCGGTGGTCAATGACAGGCCGCAAGGTCTTCATGGCGAGCGTCATGCGGTCGCCGGGCACGTCGGAGAGTTCGGTGATGTTGTGGCTCCCGCGGATGGCGACGTAAGCCTGCATCTTCTGCATGCGGGCGAGTTCGGTCTCGGCCAGCAGATCGTACTGCTCCTGTTGCGCACCGGCGAGCAGTTCGCGGGTGACGCGGGCCTGGTGGAGCTGGACGTAGGGGAACGCCCCCGCCTCGCGCACGGCGCGCACGAGGGCGAGCGTCATCTCCGTGGGCGTGTCGAACATGTCCAGGAGCACGTTTTCGCCGGGCTGAAGCTTGGTCGAAAACCGGGTCAGGAGGCTGGCGAGTTGGGCGTAACGTGGGTCAGGCATGGCGGGCTGAAATTGACGAGTTGTTCACCGGAGGGCGGGTCGGTCCGTCGCGCGCTTGTGGACAAGCTGTGAAGAAAACCCGGCCGGCGGAGCAAAGTAGCGCACAAGCGGGGGAAGAAAAGCGGCGGTTTGCGGGCGGGAAGAGTTTCCGGCATGCTGACGCCGGACCATGGAAACCGGGGACGCCTACACGATCAGCGACGACCCCGCACGGCTGGACCTTAACGCCGTCCACCGCTACCTGAGCGAGGAAAGCTACTGGGCGCAGGGGCTGGGGCGCGCGACCCTGGAACGCTCCGTGGCGGGGTCGCTATGCTTCGGCGTCTACGATGAGAGTGGGGCGCAGGTCGGCTTCGCGCGGGTGGTGACGGACCGGGCGACGTTCGCGTGGCTGGCCGACGTGTTCGTGCTGTCGGCGCACCGGGGGCGGGGGTTATCGAAGCGGCTGATGGCCGCGGTCCTCGCGCACCGGGACCTGCGGGGATTGCGCCGCTTCCTGCTGGCGACGCGGGACGCGCACGGGCTGTACCGGCAGTTCGGCTTCGAGACGCCAGCGAAGCCTGGGTCGTTGATGGAGCGGCGACAGACGGAGGCTAGCTTGTAGGGCAGGCGCACCGCCTGCCCTACAAGCGGAAACCGCGCACCGCTTGCTATCTCAAGCGAAGAGTTCCGCCACCGACACGGACCAGCCGGGCAAGAGGTCAGTTGTCAACGTTTCGCCGGCGGAGAACGTGCGCGCCGGGCCCTCGGAGTCAGGCAGATGGACTTCGACCGCTTGGCGCTCCAAGCTCACGAACCAAATCTCTCGCACGCCCAGCCGGAAGTAGACGGGGCCTTTTTCCCGGCGGTCGAGCCGTAGCGTGGAAGGCGAGAGCACTTCCACGATGAGGTCCGACGCGCCGGAGGCACCCTGCTTCGTCAGGATGCTCAACCGCTCCTGGCTAACAAAATAAACGTCGGGCTCGAACACGTTTTGATCGTCCAACTTCACGTCGGAGGGAGCCACGCGAACCCATCCAAGAGCAGGGTGGGCACGCAGATAGGCTTTGATGGAGAAGGCGATATTCAGAACGGTGTCCTGGTGCTGCCGGTAGGCGTCGCCATAAAGAAGAGTTCTCCCTCGACGAGTTGAAAATACGGCGGCCCCTCCGGCAGCGCCGCGAACTCGTCCGCCGTCATGTGCTGGTGCGTCGTCGGCAGATACATGGCCGCCAAGATAGCAGGACCCGCGGCGCGCTGGCAAACTAGAACCGGTACGTCACCCCACCGCGGAACTCCCGCGGCTCGCTGGGGTGGGTGTGGATGTCGTTGACGCCCTCCGCCGGCTCACCCGGCAGGCGCGAGGTGTAGTAATAGTCGATGTCGCTGTCCCGGCTGTCGAAAAGGTTGAACACGTCGAAGCTCAAATCCCAATGCTCATTGAAGCGGTAGCCGAGTTGAAGATACACGAGCGTCGTCGAGTCCGACTTCTGGCTGGCATCCTCAATCAGGTTGCGCGGGCCGAAGAAGCGCAGCCGCAAGCCCCCGTAGAAACCCTTCGTCCAGCCGCGGCCCAGGTCGTGCACGG
This sequence comes from uncultured Chthoniobacterales bacterium, assembly GCA_964246175.1. Taxonomy (GTDB): domain Bacteria; phylum Verrucomicrobiota; class Verrucomicrobiia; order Chthoniobacterales; family SZAS-18; genus CAHJWO01. Next base: position 4,164 of record CAXTQD010000306.1, read on the forward strand.
CCACGCCCGCGTCGAGCACGGTCTCGATGGCCTCCGGCACCCACGGACCGACCGGATCGTGGTCGCGGAAACGTGCGTTGCTGTACGCGAAGTCGAGGTCGAGCGTCAGCCAGGGCCGGGGCGTGTAGAAGTTGGCCCACTCCACGCCCCAGCGGCGGCTCGGGCGGCTGGGCTCGTTGTCGGCGCTGTCGCCGTCGAAGACCAGCTCGCTGTCCAGGTCGAGCAGCCAGAGCGTCACGGAGCTTTGCAGGCTGGGGACAATCGTCGTGCGCAGGCCGACCTCCGCGCCGCGGCTCTTGACGAGCGGCGTGGCGCTACCCGTGCCGGCCACACCAGGGATAGGCGGGCCAACGGTCGCGCGCACGTCGTTGGAATGGAAGCCGTAGCCGCCGTTCAGGTACAGCTCGGTCTTCTCCCAAGGCCCGAGGATCAGGCTGAACTTGGGACTGACGATCGCCGCCGTCTCGCCGCCGCGGACGCCGTCGAACGTGTCGTCGTCCTGGAGGACGAACACGTCCGCGCGGAACCCCGCCACCGTGCGCAGCCACGGCAGCCACTGGACCTTGTTTTCCAGGTACGGGCCGACGCGGGTTTCCTGGATCACGTCCTGGCGCGTGGTGCTCAGGCGCACGCGGTCCTCGGTATGGTAGAGGCCGTTGCGGACCAAGTCGGTCCTTGCCTGCAAGCCAACCGTATTCTCGGTGTCGAAGCCAAAGAGCTGGAAGTGCCACGTCTGGCTGGCGTTGAGGCCCAGGTAGACACGCCGGTCCTTCTGCTCGAACTGGTCGCCGTGCACCGGGTCGTCTAGAAAGTAGGTGAAGTCGGAGAAGAGGTCGAGGTCGTAGTAGTTCGCGTAGGCGGAGACCTGCGTGCGCTCGGTGTCGGTGCCGCGGTGCCACTCGCCGTTGAGGCCGTAGCGCGACGAGGTGCCGCCGTCGCTCGGGTCGATCTCGCCGAAGCGGTCGATGATCCCTTCGGTGATCGCGCGCACGGGCACCTGGTTGCTGGCGTTCCAGTCGCCGTGGTAAGCGAGCGCCGTGAGACTCGCCCCGTTCTGCGCGTCGCCCACACTGTAGGAAAGCACGCCGTTGATCTTCTGGTAATCGTCGCCGCGATCCCACGGACCGTCGTCGTGCTCCAGTTCCAAGGCGTAGAGCAGGTGGCCGGGACCGAGCTTCGGCGACATGGCAAAGACCAGCCGCTCGTAGCTGTCGTCGCCACCTTCGATCTTCAGGAACGAGGATGGCAGAGTATCGTAGTAGCGGACGGAGAACGCGCCCGCGCTGCCGAAGTTGCCCACGTTCGCGTAGTAGTCGCCCTTCTTGTAGGCCACCTCGCCGACGAGTTCGGGGATGAGGAAGTTTAGGTCCGTGTACCCTTGGCCGTGGGCGTGGCTGGGCATGTTGACGGGCATGCCTTCGAAGTCGGTGGCCAGGTCCGTGCCGTGGTCCAGGTTGAAGCCGCGCAGGAAGTACTGGTTGGCCTTGCCGCTGCCGCTGTGCTGAGTGACGATGACGCCCGGGATCGTCTCCATGATCTCGCCCGGGCGCAGGATGGGACGCGTGGCCAGGTCGGCCGCGCTGACCACGCCCTCGCTGGAGGAGGTCGCCACGCCAAGCAAATCGTCCGCGCGCCCGACGACGACCACGCGCGAAGGTTGGCCGTCAAGCGCGTCGGCGGCTCCGTCTGGTGGATGGACGAGGTCCTGCGCGGACAGCAGGCCGCTGAGGGAAAAGAAAAGCGCGAGCGGAAGAAGAGCTTTGAGTTGCATCGACGGGTCAAGGTTGGCGGCTTCGTTCGCCGGGCACCCTTCCCGCCATGCAGGACAAGAAAGCCACCCAACCCGGGTCTACGGCGCGGGCTTCCGGTGGAGGAAGTTCCGCGCCGCCATCGATGGACCGGCGGTGGCTTGTCGGAAGGTTTTGACAAACCGCACGGGCGAAGTCAAGCCTTGCCCGCGCGGCGGGGTCTCGGCTGACGGATGATGGACTGCGGGTGAAAGGGGATTATCCCTTCGCCTTGCCGCGCGCCTGGAAGAGGATGTCCACGACGTTGCGGACGTGTTGCTCGTCGGTGACACCCTCCACCAATTCCTCGGGCAGCGGCACGGCGGCGCGGAAGCGCGCGGCGAGCCGGGCGAAGAGTTCCCCGCGTGGCCGGGGGTCGAGTCCCTCACGGCGCAAGAGGGCTTGGAGCGCCAGCCCGGCCTCAGCCGGCGGGATGCGCTGGCGCAGGCGCGCGGCGAGCACGGGATGGTCGCGCAGGGTGTTGTACTTGCCGCTGGCGATCTGGGCGAGGTCGGGCGGGGCGGGGCGTTCGGCGCGCACGACCACCGTGTCGGCGGCGAGGTCGCCCAGGCGTTGCGCGCGGCGGGTGAGCAGGCAGGCCGCGCCGCCGACGAGGTAGAACTGCGGCAGGAGGTCCACGGCGCGCAGGAGGTTGCGGATGATGACCTGCCGCACGTCGAGCCGCCGGCCGCCG
>CAXTQD010000307.1:0-6631 GCA_964246175.1 uncultured Chthoniobacterales bacterium
AGGAAGTGACAAAGTAATACTAACGAACTCAAGCTCAGCGACAGAGGCTGGCGAGGACAGACTCAACCACGAAACAGACCCCGACGCCAGCCGCTGTTCGCTGGAGCGCGTGGTTAGGCACCGGTAGGGCGGGAGTGGGTCTTGAGTGTCTGTACGTAGCGAGAGACGGAACCATCCCAATGGCACTTGGTACAACGACCATCGGCAAAGGTGTGCTCGCACGGCGGGTAGCCGTAAAGCCAGTGGGCGCACTCCGGGCAGAGCGCGTCCATGCGCGATGAGCCTGCGAAGAACGAACTGCCACACTCATCGCAGAGGATTGTGGGACGGGTGGGCATAGTGCGGGCAGGTGCCTAACGCCTCCAAGCTCAGCGACAGAGGCTGGCGGAGAAAGGCATGATAAACACAAAAGAGCCGACCGCCAGCCTCTGTTCGCTGGAGCGCGTGGTTAGGTGCTCCGGGTGGGTGGAGGAAGCGGACTGAGCGGGGATGTATAAGCGCAGGCGTAGATGTGCTCGGCGGTGAGGCGGGAGAGATAATCGTGGAACTGGGCGAGGTATACCGGCAGCACGCTCAAAAGCGAGGAGAAAGGAATCTCGCGCGTGTGGAGAAATGGCGAGTGCCAGCGTAGATGCTGCGCGTGGTCGTCGATGACCGCGCCACCAAAGATGGTGTAGGGAATCTCTGGAAAGAAGCGGTCGAAACGCTGCCCATCGGGCTGGTCGGCCATCGCAATGAGGATGCTGCGCGAGATGACGCCGTCCTGAGCGATGCGACGATGAGGGTAGCGTCCGCCTGATAGCAGAGAGCGGACGATGTAGCCGTGGGCAGCAGCAAAATCGGTAAGCGGCCTGTCGATGGCATGGAGATGCTCGCCAAGACGCTCGTAATCTTCTGGGGTGTCGAGTGGCACAAGGACAGGGAAAGCGAGGAGCACCTAACTAGTAGTAGACGAACGAAAGTCGCAAAAAAAGGCGGCTTTCATTCGCCTAACACGGCGGCTTGCCAACGCTGCCCTACCCGGCTTAGCCTCCGTTTTCATGGACCCAGAAGTACCGGACGGCACGGCGGTCGGCAAGCCCAAAGAAAGCCCGCTGCTCGACCAGGTGCGCGCCGTCCTGCGCTTCAAGCACTACAGCCTGCGCACCGAACAAAGCTACGTCGATTGGATCAAGCGCTTCATCCTCTTTCACGGCAAACGCCACCCCAAGCACCTGGGTCCCGTGCAGGTCCGTGCCTTCCTGACCCACCTGGCCGTGCAGGGTCAGGTGGCCGCTTCCACTCAGAACCAGGCGCTGAGCGCCCTGCTCTTCCTGTACGGGCACGTGCTCCGCGTCGAACTCTCCGGCCTCCAGAATTTGCCGCGCCCGCGCCGGCCCAAGAAGCTGCCGGTCGTCCTCACGCGCGAGGAAGCCCGCACCCTGCTCGATGCCCTGGCACATCCGACCTTCTCGCTCATGGGCTGGCTGCTCTACGGTGCGGGGCTGCGGCTCATGGAGTGTGTCCGCCTGCGCGTCAAAGACGTGGACTTTGCCTACCGGCAACTCACCGTGCGCGACGGCAAGGGGCAGAAGGATCGCGTCACCCTTTTACCCGACCGGCTCCACGCGCCCCTGCGCCTGCACCTGGCCAAGGTCAAGGCGCTCCACGACCAGGATCTGGCCCAAGGCTACGGCAGCGTGTTTTTGCCTTTCGCCCTGGAGCGCAAGTACCCGGAAGCGCCGCGTGCCTGGGGTTGGCAGTACGTGTTCCCGGCCGCCCGGGTCTCGGTCGATCTGCGTTCGGGTATCGAGCGCCGCCACCATGCGCAGGAGAAAGGACTTCAGAACGCCATCAAGGAAGCCGTGCGAACGGCTGGCCTGGCCAAGCCGGCGAGCTGCCACAGCCTGCGCCACTCCTTTGCCACGCACCTCTTGGAAAGTGGCTACGATATTCGCACGATCCAGGAACTGCTCGGCCACAAGGACGTGGAAACGACGATGATCTACACCCACGTGCTCAACAAACCGGGCTCCAACGTCAAGAGCCCAGCCGACTAGGCTGAGAGCCACCGCCACGGGCGCTCAGGCCAGCGGATCGTTCCATTGTAGGTCCTCCTCGCGGAAGATGGACTCCCTTTTGGGCTTGGGGATGAACACGTACTTCTTGGCGGGCGGCGTGCCGGTGGCTGGCGGCGTGGTGGCCGCTGCTATCTCCTCTGCGCTTCCCGTCGCCGTCGCCAAGGGCGCAAAGCCCAGCGGCTGGACCCGCCGCGCCTGGTAGCGGGCAAAGAACTTCTGCACGGCCGAGAAGTGAACCTTCACTCCGTACGCTCGCTCCAGCTCGGCGGCGATTCCAGCCCACGTCTCACGCCGGGCGCGGCGTTGCCCGATCTCCTCGAAGTGCGGTTCCAGACCACTGCGAAACGGCTTGCCGGGCATGATCCCGTCACCTTGCTGCCTCTCACAAGGCTTAGCCACTCTTTTCCTTTCCTCGTCATTCGTAGGCACTCTTCTCCACTTTCTTAGCCACTCCTAGCCAGTTATGTCCACTCGTAGCCACTTCTGACATGTACCAAGTGGCTACGAGTGGCAAAGAGTGCCTACGAGTGGACACAACTGACGACGGCAGGTGTTCCGTTTCGTTCGGTTCCATCCGGTTGTTGTTTTGTGCTTGTTCTGTTTTGTAATGTTCTTTGAGCGTGGGAGTTGGCAGAAGGCGCTCGGCAGCCTGACAGAACAGAACGGGGACCGAACGCGGCGCGGGGCGGCGGGGCTTTAAGCCCGACTTAAACGTATTGTGTCTCTACTCATAATCTGCTGGCTCTGCGGCGGGTGGCTTGGTACTCTGTTTGCCGTGCTCCTGACCGCCTCTTCCGCTGCCTCCATCCTAGACCGCTTCCGCTCGGCTTTCACCGATCTGCTGTACTCCGAAGAAACTGAAGCCGCCCTCCTCCACCACGAAAACTCCCGTTTGCTCTACCATCTGGTTCTGGCCAAGGAAACGCCACGGATCGCTCGCCCCTCTTCTCCCCAGCGTCGGTTTACTCTTCAGGTCGCCAACATCTACCTGGATGAACCTCTCCGGCGACAACACATCTTCCGTGGCCTGCTCGATCTCCTCGAAGCCCACCCGACCGTTGCTCAGGTCGTTGTCTCCAACATCCTGCCGGAAAACCGTTCCTGGCTCAACGGCTTCCTCCAGGCGCGCGGCTACCACGACAAGACCACCCACTGCTTCAAAGCGCTTTGAAGACTCACCCGCCAAGGCTAAGCGACGCACACCAGGAGCCGGCCGCCCAGCTTGGGACTGCGCGCTGGCTTCGTTGACTCCGATCCTTTATCTTCGTTCTCATGCAACTCATCCTCGACGACAACTTGGTCCACGCGGCCCATCTGACCGAAGAGGAGGCCCGCCTGACCTTGGCCGTGAGCCTCTACGTCCAGGAGCGGCTAAGCCTGGCTGCGGCGGCGCGGTTCGCTGGTCTGGATCGCCTCGCTTTCCAGCGCAGCCTCTCCGCCCGTGACATTCCTATGCACTACGCGCAAGAGGACCTCGATGCGGATTTGGCGACGGTGCGCTGGTTGCGGGACGGTGCCGCCGCCAACCGGTAGGTAAGCAGGCCGAGATTGAGCTTCCGGCTTCGGTTCGTTGTTTATGGCCTTGGTTGTCAGCGACACTTCGCCTCTCCTCAACCTGGCTGCCGTGGGCCTGCCCGATCTGCTGGGCCAACTCTTCGGGGAGGTGCTCGTGCCGGCGGCGGTCGCGGCGGAGTACGACGATCTGCGCGGGCGGGAACCCGCCCGCTTCGGGGCGGCTGGCGCTCTGCCCGGCTACGTGCGGGTGGTGGCCGCCAATCCGGGCCGCGCCTTGGTCGTGTCGCTGGATCGCGGGCTCGACCGGGGAGAAATCGAAGCCTTAGCCCTGGCGATTGATCAGAAAGCCGACCTGCTCCTCATCGACGAGCGCGGCGGCACCCGGGCGGCGGTCCGCTGGGGTCTGCGCACCTTGGGGGTGCTCGGGGTGCTGCTGGCTGCCAAAGAGCGTGGACTCATCCCTCTGGTTGCTCCGGTACTCGCACGCCTGCGACGTGACGCGGGCTTCTGGGTGACCGCCCCGCTGCAAGCGCACGTTCTGCGCGCGGCCGGCGAGTAGCCTGCTTTCCTCATTTTCCTGCTCTTTATGTTCACGATGGCGAAGATCCGCGATGGCAGCACCTACCTGGGCAACCATCTTTGCGCGAACGACTACTACTCGGAAGACGAGAAGGTCTCCGGCGTCTGGCAGGGCGAACTCGCGCGCGCCTGGGGCATCGAGGGCCAAGGCATCGATGCCGGCGACACGCGCTTTGAGAACCTGCGCGTGGGGTTGACGCCAGATGGAGAGGAAAAGCTCACGCAGCGCGGCGGTGGCGAGGTGCGCTTCTACGACTTCCAGTGCGCTGCCTCCAAGAGCGTGTCCGTCCAGTCCATGTTCGACGCGCGTCTGGCCGAGGCGCACGAGCGCGCCGCCAAGGTGGCCTTCTCGGAACTGGAACGCTTCGCCGCCCGGCAGGTGCAGGGCAAAGCGGCGGTCACCCTGCGCCAGCGGGAAGAGACGGGGCAGGTCTGCGCCGCCGTGTTCCGCCACGACGCCAGCCGCGAACTCGATCCCCAGCTCCACAGCCACCACGTGGTCGCCAACGTCACCGTGGGCAAGGACGGCAAGCGCTACTCTCTGGAGACGCGCGAGATGGTCGAGGCCATCCGCTACGCCGGCAAAGCCTACCAGAACGAGCTGGCCAAGGAGTGCCGCGCGCTTGGCTACGAGTTGACGGAACGCCGGCACGAACGCACGGGAGAAATCGAGGGTTTCGAGCTGGCCGGGGTCAGCCCGGAAGTCTGCCGGCGCTACAGCCAACGGCGCGCGCAGGTCGAAGTAGCGATGGCTGCTTTCCAGAAGGAGAAAGGCCGCGCGCCTTCCTCGGCGGAGATTGCGGTAATGACGCGCCAGACGCGTTCCCACAAGCTCAAGGAGATTACCACCCCGGAGGTACGCGCCGCGCAGCTCGCCCGTCTCTCCAGCCTCGAACGCGCCGAACTCTCTGGCCTGGCTGCCCTCGCCTCCGCGCGCAGCCTTTTGGCTCCTTCCACTCCCGAACGCTCGGCCGAGGCAAAGGCGGCCAAGCTGGTGGAAAACGCCTTGGCGCACCGTTTCGAACGGGTGAGCACGGCCAAGGGCCACGAGGTGCTGGCCGATGCGCTCAACGCTCGCCTGGGCCACGTGGACTTAGGTTCACTCGTCGCTGCCCTCGGCCATCAGGCCGTGCGCCTTTCCCCGCCGGCGGAGGCCGGTGCCCACCGCGCGGAGTGGACCACGCGCGAGAACCTGAGCCGGGAACGCTGGTCGGTCGGCTTCGTGGACGCGGGCCAAGGGGCCTGTGCGCCGCTACGTGCCTCCACGACCCTGCGGCCCGGCGTGGGCCTGGACAAGCTGGCGGCCGAACAGCGGGAGGCCGTGGCGTTCGTCTGCTCCACCAAGGATCAAGTGGTGGCCGTGCGCGGCGTGGCCGGGGCCGGCAAGACCACCACGCTCAAGGAACTGGATCGCCAACTGGAAGACACGGGCGCTCGCCTGCTCTACCTGGCTCCGACTCGTGGGGCGGTGGACGTGCTCCAAAAGGAAGGTTTCGCCAAAGCCACCACGGTCTCGGACTACCTGACGCGCTCCGAACACGGCAAGGATGATCCTGCCTGGCGTGGCGCGGTCCTCGTGGTGGACGAGGCGGGCCTGCAATCCACCCGCCAAGGCAGCGAGGTGCTGCGCCTGGCCGAGCGTCACGGCAACCGCGTGGTGTTCGTGGGCGACACCCGCCAGCACAGCAGCGTGGAAGCGGGCGACTTCCTGCGCATCCTGGAAACGCACTCCAAGCTGGAGAGCCGGGAGCTGAAGGACGTGCGCCGCCAGACACAGGCCGACTACAACCTGGCCGTGCGCGCCATGGCACAAGGCCAGGCAGCGGCGGGCTTCGAGCAACTGGATCGGCTTGGCTGGATCAAGGAAGGACAGGCCAACTACCTCGCTCAAGCTGCGGCTGACTACGTGCGCCGCTCCCTGGCCGGGCAGGACGTGCTCGGGGTGGCTCCGACCTGGGCGGAGAACCACGCGATGACAGACGAGGTACGCGCGGGCCTGCGCGCCGCCGGCAAGCTGGGCGCGGAAACTACCCTCACCGTCCACGAGCCGACGCAGTGGACGCGGGCGCAACGGGCCGATGCGGGCCTCTACCAAGCCGGGATGGTGGTGACCTTTCGGCAGGATGGGGCGGGCGGCAAGCGCGGCCAGAGCGTCCCCGTGGCCGCCGTGGAAGGCGGGCAGGTACGGCTGGCTGACGGAACGACACTCGCGCTCGGCAAGGCGGACCGCTTCGACGTGGCCCGGCCGCGTGAGTTGTCAGTGGCCGTGGGCGACAAGCTGCTCATGCGGGCGAACAGTCCGGACAAGAAGCTGGTCAACGGCGCGGTGCTCACGGTCGCCAAGCTCGGCAGGGATGGCAGGATGACGACGGTGGAAGGGCCGACGATCCCGGCGGAGTTTCGCGCGTTCTCGCATGGCTACGTGGTCACCAGCCACAAGGCACAGGGTCGCACCCACGACGTGGTGGTCGGTGCCA
>CAXTQD010000308.1:0-6598 GCA_964246175.1 uncultured Chthoniobacterales bacterium
GGCACGCGCACGCCCGGCGCGAGCGGTCCCGCGACGGCCGGGGCGTGCTCCCGCAGACGGTCGGCGTACCACCGGCCCACGGCCGCGAGCACGCCCGCGCCGGTGAGCGCCAGCAGGCAGAACCACGCGATGTGACCCTGCCCGCGCGGGATGACGACGAGGGCCGCGAGCAGGGGCCCGAGCGCCGACCCTGCGTTGCCGCCGACCTGGAAGACCGATTGCGCCAGCCCATACCGCCCGCCCGACGCCAGGCGCGCCACGCGTGACGCCTCCGGGTGGAACACCGCCGAGCCCATGCCGACAACCGCCGCCGCCAAGACGATGGCGGCAAAACTCCCCGCGTGCGCCAGCAAGATCAGCCCGACGAAGGTGACGCCCATGCCGAGCGCCAGCGAGAACGGCTGCGGCCGTCGGTCGGTGTACATCCCGACGAAAGGTTGCAGGATGGAAGCCGTCATCTGAAAGGCCAGCGTGATGAGGCCGACCTGGGTGAAGTTGAGCCCGAAGCGCTCCTTGAGCAGCGGGTACACCGCCGGGATGACGGCCTGAATCGTGTCGTTGAGCAAGTGCGAAAAGCTGGCGGCGAGCAGGATCGTCAGCGCGAGGACCTCCCGTGTGACGGGCGGAGTGGAAACGGGCGGAGCGGCGGCAGGCGAAGACATGGAGAGCGTCAAAGTAGCGCGGGTTGTGCTTGGAAGAAAATGCCGGGCGGCAAATTTGCCCGGATCCTTCCCCGATAAATCCCGACATTGGAAGCCTCGGTCCCGGCTTGTTCCAGTCCGCGCGCTTTGCTAAAGATGCCTGCCTCGTATCAATAAACCGCCACCGCCCCACGCTCTACTTTGCTCCGGTGAAACTCAAAACTTTCCCCTCCTGTCGTTTGTTTCGTGGTCCTCTGCGAGGCGTTATGCCGCGTTGGGTGCCGCGGCGTTCCTGTGCCTGTGCGCGGACGTACGCGGGCAAGCCGTGTCGACGCTTGCGACCGTGCATACGTTCAGCGGCTCCAGCCAAAACTCCTTCCCTGTCTATGGGGTAATCCGGGGGCGCGACGGCAACTTCTATGGCGCAACGCCGGCGGGAGGAACTTCTGGTAACGGCACGGTGTTCCGACTCACCACAGATGGGCAACTCACCGTCCTGCACAACTTCGCCAGCGACGAGCCTCACGCCCCGACGACGGCGCTTGTCCAAGGCAGCGATGGCAGCCTTTATGGCTCGGCCGCGTACGGGGTGAACGACACGCTCTACGCAACCGTGTTCCGGACGACCCTAAACGGGAGCACTTCGAACATGCACGCCTTCGTGACGGCGACCGAGGGGTCCGCGTTGAAGATTCCTCTCACCCCGGGCGGCGACGGCAATCTCTACGGCGCGACGAGCGCCGATGGACCCACCGGCAATGGCACGCTGTTCCGGCTCACCCCCTCGGGCAAGGTCATCGTTTTGCACAGCTTCACTTCCGCCGAGGGCGGTTCACCCACCTGTCCGCTCGCGCAAGGCTCGGATGGCAACTTCTACGGCTCGAACGGTGACGGCTTGTTCAAGATCACGCCCGGAGGAGTGCATACCTCCGTGAGCCCATCGAGCGTCCAGGGCGGCCTGGTGTTAGGCCGCGATGGGAACCTCTATGGCACGAGCACCGAGGGCAACCGCGGCTGCGGCTCCGTCGTCCGCGTCACGCCGGCTGGGGAGCGCGCGGACATCTATAACTTCTACTATGCCGATGGCTACGTGACCAACACCAGCTACCGACGGTCAGCGCGGCATCTATCTCTACGACTTCACGTCGAACACGTTCTTCTACACCTCACCAGTCTTTCCCTTCCCGTACCTATATGATTTTAGCTTGAACACGGTGCTCTACTACTACCCGGACCCGAACGACGCGAGCAGGTACAACACGAACGGCATGCGTTACTTCTACGACTACGCCAGCCATCAGGTAATCACGAAGTAGCCACTTCGTTCCCGGTGATCTCGCGCAACGCCTGCTGATACTTGGCAGCCGTGCGCGCGATGATCTCCGGGGGCAACCCGGGTGCGGGTGGGGTCTTGTCCCAAGCTAGCGTTTCCAGATAGTCGCGCACGAACTGCTTGTCGTAGCTCGGCGGGCTGATGCCGGGGCGGTACTCGTTCGCCGGCCAGAAGCGCGAGGAATCGGGCGTGAGCACCTCGTCGATCAGCAGGATTTCGCCCGTCGCCTCGTCCACACCGAACTCGAACTTCGTGTCCGCGATGATGATGCCGCGTGCCGCGGCGTGTTGCGCGCCGAGGGCGTAGACCGCGAGGCTCGCCGTGCGCAGGGTGTTCGCCAGCGCCTCGTCGCCGTCCAGACGGGCGACGAACTGTGGCCAATCGATGTTCTCGTCGTGGCCGTGGTCGTTCTTGGACGCTGGGGTGAAGAGTGGCGCAGGGAGTCGGTCGGCGAGTTGCAGGCCGGGCGGGAGCGCGTGGCCACAGACCTGGCCGGCGGCTTGGTATTCCTTCCAGCCGGAACCGGCGAGGTAGCCGCGCACGACGCATTCCACGGGCAGCGGACGGGCACGACGCACGATCATCGCACGGCCGGCAAGTTCATTTTGGAAGGGCTGCAAGCGCGCCGGGAAACGGGAAAAATCTGCCGTGACGAGATGGTCCGCGACCGTTCCGTGCGCCCGCAGGTAGCCGAACCAGAACACCGACATCTGCGTGAGCACTTCGCCTTTGCCCGGGATCGGGTCGGGCAGGATGCAGTCGAACGCCGAGAGCCGATCCGTCGCCACGAAAAGGAGACCGTCCGCGCCGGGGTCAAAGACTTCCCGCACCTTGCCGGAGCGCAGTTTCAGGATGCCGGGCAGTTCGAGCGTGGTGAGATCCATGGCGTGAGGAGACAAAGTCAAGTGGCAGGAAGGAAGCACAAAATGCGCGGGGTCCCTGCACACTTACCAAGGCCAGTCATTGCGTTCTCCGCTGGCGAGTTCATGAGGCTTCACCCTGACCGTGGTTTTGATCTTGATCGTGCGGATCTTCCTGTAGCGGTCGGGAGATGGCCCTTCGTCCAAGTAGCGCTCGAAGAGGTTGAACTCACCCTCCCCGCCGGACGTGACGTAGCAATCCACCTGCGCCCCGGCCCACCATGACATGCAGGCGCAGAGCGCCGACGACGGGACCTCGTGCCCAACGTATTTCTCGCGCGGGAGCACCTCGTACTTGCTGATTTCTTTGGCCGTCACGACCGGGACCACGTGCCGACCGTCGAGGATCAGATCGACGCGGCTGTGCGGATCGCCGTGCTCGTCCGCTTGCACCTCGATGCGCCACTCGGCCTTGGGAGCAGCGGTTGCCACGGATGCGCCCAGGGTGGCGGACAGTCCCAGCCAAACGCCGACGAGCAGGTAACGAAAAACGCGTTCCATGGAGAAAGGACAGGCTAGCTGCCCCCCACGCAGGTAACCGCTGCCCGCGTCCACTGGCAAGCACAGAAGCGCGCTTGCTTCACGGGGTGGTTAAACCGACGTTTGCCCCTACGCCCGCCATGACCAAGGAAGCCATCGCCGAAACGCTCGAAAACATCGCCCGCCTGCTCGACCTCAAAGGCGAAAACCCCTTCAAGATTCGCGCCTACCAGACCGCCGCCCGCGCCGTGGAAACCTACGCCGGCAATCTGGAGGAAACGGTCGCCAACGGCGAACTCGCTGCGGTCGAAGGCATCGGCAAGGCCATCGCCGAGAAGATCGCCGAACTCGTCACCACCGGCCGCCTGCGGTACTACGAGGAACTGAAGAGCGGCTTTCCGCTGACACTCTTCGAGCTGTTCGGCATCAACGGCCTCGGAGCCAAGAAGATCAAGGCCCTTTACGACAAACTCGGCATCGCTTCCCTCGCCGAACTCGAAGCCGCCGCCAACGACGGCCGTGTGGCCGGGCTGCCGGGCTTCGGCGAAAAGACCGCCAAAAACCTCCTCGCCAACATCGCCCAACGTCAGCGTAACGCCGCGTTCCACCGCCTAGGCGACGTGGCCGGGCCGGCGATGCGACTCGTGGAGCTTTTGCGCGCGCACCCGGCGGTACTCCGGGCGAGCGAAGGCGGCAGCTTCCGGCGGCGCAAGGAGGTGGTGCGCGACTTGGACTTCGTGGCGTCCACACGTGACGCGGAGGCGGTGGGCGAGTTCTTCGCCACGCGCCCGGAGGTGGTGGAAGTGATCGCCAAGGGGCGCACGAAGGTGTCTGTGCGTTTGGAGAACGGCGTCCAGTGCGACCTGCGCTTGGTCGAGGACGCGCAGTACCCCTACGCGTTGCACCATTTCACCGGCAGCAAGGAACACCACATCGCGCTGCGCAACCGCGCGCTGGACCTCTACGGCTGGTCGATCAACGACTACGGCATCACCGTCGCGCCTGACGCCCAAAAGCGCGCCAAGCCGTTGCCCGAAGCACGCGACGAGGCGGAGTTCTACCGTGCGTTAGGCATGGACTACGTCGCGCCCGAACTCCGCGAAAACCTCGGTGAGATCGAGGCCGCCGCGGCGCACCGGTTACCCGAACTCGTCACGCTCGAAAACCTGCGCGGCACCTTCCACTGCCACACGACAGCCAGCGACGGCCACAACACCTTGGAAGAGATGGCCGAGGCCGCCCGCGAACTGGGCCTGCAGTACCTCGGCATCGCCGACCACAGCCGGAGTTCCTTCCAGGCCAACGGGCTGGATGCGCGGCGGCTGTTGGCGCAGGCGGAAGCCATCAAGACGCTCAACGCGCGGTTCCGCACGGAAGGGAGCAAGGGCGGGGCGTTCCGGTTGTTCGCCGGGGTGGAGTGCGATTCGCTGAAGGACGGTGCGCTGGATTTCTCCGACGAGGTGTTGGCGCAACTGGACTACGTGGTGGTGAGCGTGCACGGGTCGTTCTCGCTGCCCGAGGCCGAGATGACGCGCCGGCTGATCCGCGCCATCGAGAACCCGTACGTGACGATGCTCGGCCACTTGACGGGCCGGCTGTTGCTGGAACGCGAATCCTACGCCTTGGACATCCCCGCCGTACTCGACGCGGCGGCGGCTACGGGCACGATTATCGAATTGAACGCAAACCCTTGGCGGTTGGACATGGACTGGCGCTGGTGGCACCTGGCGCGCGAAAAGGGCGTGAAGTGCGCCATCAACCCCGATGCCCACCGCACCGACGGCTTGCAGGACTTGTGGTTCGGCGTGGCGCAGGCGCGCAAGGGCTGGCTGACGCGCGCCGACGTGGTCAACTGCCTGCCGCTGGATCAGGTTGAGGCGGTGCTGGAGGCCAAGCGCACGAAGATGGCGAGGGCGGCACGATGAGCAGCTTTCGCCTTGTTCTACGAACATTTGCCTAATATAAAATTAGGTCTTTTATGATTCCAGCCGTCGGCTTGGTACTCAGCGTCGAAATGATCCGCGACGGCAGTTCCTTGGCGGCAGTTTTCCAAGGAACGGACGGCTGTAAGTGTATTGGGTGTGTTTGCCGGTTTGCCTAAACAAGCTCCCGTCAGGAGAGTGGGAGAGGACCGGCTACCAAGACCCAGTCGTTGTGGATTGTTTGGTCCAGAGGCAGGTTCCTATCTTGTGGCAGCAGGCACAGACGTTTTTGTCACAGGTGCGCCCTTTGCTCCACGCCGAGCGAGACCTCCGCTGGTTCGAGGTTTTGTCCGAGGCAGGGCATCTCCAAGGAGCGTTGCCGAGCGGTGTCACCAGAGATTTTGACCGCTCGAAGGCGTCTTTGCAGGGCAGCCAGACCTAACAGCAACTGTGAAGATTAAGCAGTGGTTTGAAGGGGGGCTTTGAGGATGCTGTTGAGGTGGAGGAGCAGCTTTCGCATGACGGCGGTCAGGGCCACCTTGGCCGCTTTGCCCTTCGTACGCAGCCGCTGGTAAAAGGCTTTGAGCAGTGGGTTGTGGATCGTCGCGCAGAGCGCGGCCATGTAGAGGGCTTTGCGCGCCGGCGCTCGCCCGCCCTTGATGTGGCGCTGGCCACGCAAGGGGCCGCTGTCCGCGTTCATCGGAGCGCCGCCGGCCAGGGCGGCGGCAGCCCCTCTGGGTAGCTGGCCCAGCTCGGGCAGGTACGCCAAAAGCGTGTAGGCGCTGACCGCTCCCATGCCCGCGACCTGGGTCAGGCGCGCGACGCGTGCGCCCACCTCGGCGCTGGCGGCGAGCAGCCTCTCGATCTCGGCTTCGATCTTGGCCAGGTGCGCGGCGAGTTGCTTTTGCAGCAAGGCCGCTTCCTTCTTGACCAGTGGATGCTCGTGGTGCTCGGTTCGGCGAGCCCCGAGGGCGACCCTCTCCTTGAGCTGGTCACGACGAGCGACCAAGGCGGCGCAGGTGGCCTCGCTCTCGCTGGGCGGGGTGTCCGCCGCGGGCTGCCGGGCGGCCCCGAAGGCGCTCAGCTCGGCGGCGTCGCGCGCGTCGATTCTTGGCCAGCCGGCCCCGCGCCCGGGCGAAGGCACGCACGCGCGCGGCGTGGGTGCACGCTGACGGGTTGATCCTCGGCTTGCAGAGGGCGCGCACGGCCGCGCGCGCGTAGCCGCCGGTGCCCTCGCAGACGCCGTGGACGGGCCGGCCGGTCGTGGCCGGGAGGCGGCGCAGGTGCGTGCGCAGGCGGCGG